>JACPVA010000080.1 GCA_016191995.1 Burkholderiales bacterium
CCCACTCCATGCCCGGGGACAGTGCCCCGGGCGCTCGCCAGGCACAAACAGTCCGCAGGACTGTTTGTGTCCGGGCTCGCTCCCCCGGGCCGGGCTGCGCCCGCCCCTCCTCCTTTACTTCCGTGGGAGGGTGCCCGCCGACCTTGGCCTGCCGCCGCCCCGGTATTCGACCGTCGAAAACCAACACGGTGGCCTGCCGAGGGCGGCGGGTGCCCTTGACCGTAAGTAGAGGAGGAGCCAGCGGCCGAAGGCCGGTGGCGGGGGACATGGAGGGCAAGGGCACCCGCCGTCCTCGGCTCGCGCGGTCGTGGCACGTCAGACCAGAGAGGGCGACGGTGTGAGTGGCGGCAACGTGCCAAGCACCGCCATTCGAACGCAGGCATTCCTGATGCGTTCGAACGGCAATCTGCACGAGGCGGCGGCCGTACGCGGCAGGACCGCGCGACGGCGCCATACTCCGCCCCCATGCTGATCGAAGCCCTGGGCAGCGTCCAGGATCTCTCCCGCATCAACCAGATCGCCGGCGTGCTCGTGCGCCACGGCCTGGGCGACATGGTGCGCCGGCTCGGGCTGGCGGACATGCTCGCGCGCGCCGGGCATATCCTCCGGCGCGAGCACGCAGCCGACCTCGCGCGGCTGCCGCCGCCGGTGCAGTTGCGGCTGGCGCTGCAGGAGCTGGGGCCGACCTTCGTCAAGCTCGGCCAGGTGCTGGCCGGCCGCGCCGATCTGCTCGGCCCGGAGTGGACCGAGGAACTCTCGCGGCTGCACAGCCGCGTGCCCGGCGTGCCGCTGGAGCAGCTTCGGCCGCAGCTGCGCGAGGACCTCGGCGGCGATCCCGAGCAGGTCTTCGCGCGCTTCGACCCCGAGCCGGTCGCCGCGGCGTCGATCGCCCAGGTGCACCGCGCGCGGCTGCACGACGGCAGCGAGGTCGCGGTCAAGGTGCGCCGGCCCGATATCGTCGATACCGTCGAGGCCGACCTGCGGCTGCTCGCGCGGCTGGCCGAATGGGCGCGCGTCAACGTGCCGGCGCTGGAGCCCTACCGCCCGCGCGAGCTGGTGCGCGAGTTCGCGCGCTCGCTGCGGCGCGAGCTCGACCTCGCGGTCGAATGCCGGCAGGCCGAGCGCGCGGCGGCCAACCTCTCGCCGCTGGGCCATGTGCACGTGCCGCGCGTGCACTGGGCGCACACCGGGCCGCGCGTCAACGTGCAGGACTGGGTCGACGGCATCGCCGGCGAGGACCTGGCCGCGGTCGACGCCGCCGGGCTGGACCGCGTCGAGCTGGCGCGCCGCGGCGCGCACGCAGTGCTGAAGATGATCGTCGAGGACGGCTTCTTCCACGCCGACCCGCACCCCGGCAACGTCTTCTACCTGCCGGGCAACGAGATCGCGTTCATCGACTTCGGCATGGTCGGGCGGCTGTCGCCGCGCCGGCGCGAGGAACTGCTGCGGCTGCTGCTGGGGCTGGTGCAGCGCCAGCCGCAGGCGGTCGCCGACGTGCTGCTCGACTGGACCGGCAACGCGCGCCACGTCGAGCTGGCGCAGTTGGAAGCCGAGATCACCGCCTTCGTCGACCAGTACCATGGCACGCCGCTGGCACAGCTGCAGCTCGGCGAGATGCTGGCGCAGGTCACCAGCGTGCTGCGCGAGCACGGGCTGGCGCTGCCGGCCGACCTGGCGCTGCTGATCAAGGCCTTCGTCTCGCTTGAAGCGATGGGGCGCGCGCTCGACCCCGGCTTCCACATGGCGGCCGAGGCGCTGCCGCTGCTGCGGTCGACGCTGCAGTCGCGCTACCGGCCGCGCGCGCTCGCCGGCCGCGTGACGCACGCGCTGCAACAGGCGCTGGCCACGGTCGAGCGCATGCCGCAGGACCTGCACCAGCTGATGCGGCGCGTCCGCCGCGGGCAGTTGCACGTCGGGATCGAGCTGGCGCACCTCAAGCGCGTCGGCGACCAGATCGACCGTGCCAGCACGCGACTGGCGATGGCGCTGGTGATCGCGGCGCTGATCATCGGCTCGTCGATCGTGATGACGGTCGGCGGCGGGCCGACGCTGTTCGGGCTGCCGGCCTTCGGCCTCATCGGCTGGGCCGGCGCGGTCGCCGGCGGGCTGTGGCTGGTGCGATCGATCCGGCGCGACCACCGCCAGCGCGACGACGACCCCTGGGGCTGAGGGGGTGTTCGGCCTGCAGGCCCGAGCCGGCGGACGGTCGACCGACACTGTTGGGCTGTCTCGCGCGTCCACAGATGCGGCGCCCCGCGCGAAGACGCTTGCACCCGCACACCCGGATGAGCCCCGAGCCGACCCCGTCGATGCCGCCGTCGAACGAACGCACGCACCCCGCCGCGGGTGGCGGCGAGAAGGCGATCGACTCCGTGGCCGCCGGGGCGCACAGCCCGAGCGCATTCGACATCCCGCTGAATCCGCTGCGCTTCGGCGACCCACTGCGCTGGATCGCCGCCGGCTGGCGCGACTTCAGGCGCTGCCCCGGCATCGGCCTGTTCTATGGCGCCTGCTTCGTCGCGATGGGCTGGGCGCTGCTGAAACTCTACGAGCAAGCGCCGGCCTACGTGCTGGCGCTGTCGGCGGGATTCCTGCTGATGGGGCCCTTCCTGTGCCTGGGGCTGTACCGCGCGAGCCAGCGGCTCGAGGAAGGGCGCCAGCCCGACCTCGGCGACTCGCTGCTGGCCTGGGATACGCGGACCGGGCAGCTCGCGATCTTCGGCTTCGTGCTGCTGGTGCTGGAGATGCTGTGGGGGCGCGCTGCGATGGTCGTCTTCGCCGTCAGCTTCGACGGCATGCCCGACTTCCAGGGCTCGCTGCGCGCACTGCTGGACCCCGCCAACCTCGGCTTCATCGTCGCCTGGCTGGCGGTCGGCGCGATCTTCGCCGGGCTGATCTTCGCCGTCAGCGTGGTGTCGATGCCGATGATCCTGCACCGCCAGACCGACGCCATCAGCGCCGGGCTGACCAGCCTGCGGCTGGTGCTGACGCAGACCGGCGTCATGCTGGGGTGGGCGCTGCTGATCGTGGTCGTCGTCGGCCTGGCGATGCTGCCCTGGTTCCTCGGGCTTCTGGTGGCCGGGCCGGTGATCGGCCATGCGTCGTGGCATGCCTACCGCGCGGCGGTGGGCGAGTCCGGGGCCGCGCCGGCCGCAGATCCGGCGGCATCGTGACGCGGCGCACGCCGGCGACCTCGGGCACGAAAATCCGCTGGCGTCGGCGCGCTTTGCGGGCCTAGAATGGCCTCGTCCGTCGCGTCGTCGCGGGTCTATATTTCCTCGAGCCGATGCTCGACGAGCTAGGGCTTGGAAGATCGCGAGGCTGGTGTGATCGTCTCGCGTCAGATGAACCCGACGCCTTGCTGACCTCGCCCACCTGAACTTCCGCACCAGGGTTCGGGAATGCGGCCCGCGGTGCGCGGCGGACACCCTCCCCCTCCCTTGCAACCGGCTCACCGCCCGCCCCGGGCGCATCGCGGCGTCGCGTGCGTCCTGACAAGCTGCGCCGCCTGCCCGCGATGCCGAGCTACTGGCTGATGAAGAGCGAGCCCGCCGAGGCCTCGATCGACGACCTCGCCGCGGCCCCTGGACGCACGATGCCCTGGACCGGGGTGCGCAACTACCAGGCGCGCAACTTCATGCGCGACGCGATGCACCCGGGCGACGGCGTGCTGTTCTACCACTCGTCGTGCGCCGAGCCCGGCATCGCCGGGCTGGCCGAGGTGGTCTCGCCTGCGAAGCCCGACCCGACGCAGTTCGACCCGGCGAACCCCTACTTCGACCCCAAGGCCACGCGCGAGGCGCCGCGCTGGGTCGGTGTCGACGTTCGGCTCGTGCGCAAGACCCGGCTGCTGCCGCTGGCCACGATGCGCGCCGCGCCGGCGCTGGCCTCGATGCAGGTGCTCAGGCGCGGCAACCGGCTTTCGATCACGCCGGTGACCGCCGACGAGTGGCGCGCGGTGTGCGCGCTGCTCGGCGCCGACGCTGCAGCGCGGCACCCCCGAAAGTAGACCGACCCGATTCGCGACGCGTCGAAGGATGCCGCGAGGCGCCGAGCGGCGCGCCGGCAGCACGACCGCAGGCCGTCAGGCCGGATCGAAGCGGATGCTCGCCAGCGTGACGTGATTGCCGCCGCGCTGGCGCGCCTGCGCCAGCGCCTGCTCGCAGGCCTGCACCAGCTCGTCCTGCGTGTGTGCGGTATGCGGGAAGCTCGCCACGCCCATCGTCACCGTGAAGCCGAGATCCTGCCCCTCGTGGACGACGATCTGCGTCGCGCATTGGCGGCGCAGCCCCTCCATGCGCGCATGCGCGGTCGCCAGCCCGACGCCGGACAGCAGCACCGCGAAGCGCCGCGCGTCGATCCGGCACGACGCGTCCATCGCGCGCGTGTTGCCGCGCAGCAGCCGCCCCAGCGCCTCGTGGATGCGCGCCGTCGCCGCGCTTCCGAGCGCCTGCACCGGCGGCGCCGGCGGGTCGATCTCGATCAGCACGAGCGCGAACTCGCGGTGCTCGCGCGTCGACAGGTCGACCTCGCGCCGCAACTGGTCGTCGAAGTGGCCGCGCGTATACAGGCCGGTGCCGGCATCGCGCAGCGCGTGCTCGTGCAGCTCGCGCCGCAGCGCCTCGTGCGCCTGCTGCAGCTGCTCGAGCTGTGCCAGCGCCTGGTGCAGCCGGGCATCGCGCTGGCGCTGCGGCCCCTGATCGGCCCAGATCGCCAGCAGGCGGCGCGCGGTGCCGGGCGCGGGCGGCAGCGCCAGCCGCAGCACGGCGAAGTCGCTGCGCTGGCCGCCGACCTCGAGGCGGTGTTCGGCGGCGAGCAGCTCGCCGGGCGAGGCCAGCGCCATCTGGTCGGCCGCGCGCAGGCTCGCCGCCGCGCTGCCGCCGAACAGCTCGGCGTCGGTGCGGCCTGCCGCGCCGCCTTCGCGCAACCCCCACGCGGCCTCGAGCGCGGGATCGGCCCAGGCGTAGCGCCCGCTGTCGCCATCCTTGGCCACCAGCATCGCCCCGGCATGCGCGGCCAGCGCCGGCCAGGCGGCAGCCAGCGCCGTGCCGATCCAGCTCGGCGCGACATCGCGGCCATGGGTCACGGGATCGTCGACATTCATCATGGGCGGGCGGGTTTGGCGCAGGGCGGCCGATGCGGACGTGCAGCTGGGGAGGCTCGGCGCCGCTCCCGCAGCCGACGCCGGACAACCCGAGCATATCTTCGGCCGCAAGGGCGCCGGGATCAAGCCGCGCAAGCAGGGGGTCGGCCACTTTCAGGCCCGTACCCCCTAGTTCGTCGGGGCTGGCAGATGCCGGACAACGCCGATGCCTGCGACCGCGACACGCGGGACTGTGGCGGCGCAGGCACGGGCGCCAACCTCGCGCGCGGCGGTCGTTGCCGGCGTGCAGCCGTTGCGGCTAGAATTCGCGTTTTTCCGCGCCACGCCAGCCTAGATGACCACGATCCGCGTCAAAGAGAACGAGCCCTTCGACGTCGCCCTGCGGCGCTTCAAGCGCACCATCGAGAAGACCGGCCTTCTGACCGAACTGCGCGCGCGCGAGTTCTACGAGAAGCCGACGTCCGAGCGCAAGCGCAAGCGCGCGGCGGCGGTCAAGCGGCACCACAAGCGGGTGCGCAGCATGCAGCTGCCCAAGAAGCTGTACTGAGATCCCGCGCGGCCGGGCGGCCCGCGCCGCCGTCGGCCCCGCCCCGGTCCGGCGCAGCCCGGGCCACAGCATTCCCGCCGCCCGCACGGCTTGCCGCTGCGGGCGTTTTGCATGGCGACGCCGCTGCGCCGCATCGGCGCGGCGCAGGCTGGAGACGACGATGCCCACCCGCACGCTCAAGGACCGCATCCAGGACGATATCAAGCAGGCGATGCGCGAGCGCGCCGCGGACCGCCTGCTCGCGCTGCGCGGGCTGATGGCCGCGGTCAAGCAGCGCGAGGTCGACGATCGCACGACGCTGGACGATGCCGGCGTCGTCGCGCTGATCGACAAGCTCGTCAAGCAGCGGCGCGACTCGATCGCCGCCTTCCGCCAGGGTGGGCGCGACGACCTCGTCGCCAAGGAGGAAGCCGAGGCGACGCTGCTGCAGGCCTACCTGCCCGAGCGGCTGTCGGCCGAGGTGCTGGCGGCCGAGGTGGCGGCGCTGCTGGCCGAACTCGGCGCCGCCGGCCCGTCTGACATGGGGCGGGCGATGGCCGCCGCGAAGGCGCGCTTCGCCGGCCGCGCCGAGATGGGCGCGGTGTCGGCCGCGGTCAAGGCGGCACTCGCGCGCAGCACGCCGCAGTGATCGGCCCGACCGCGCTGCCGCTGCGCGAGATCGCGCCCGGCGTGCACGTCGCGCCGCAGCTCGACGCCGTGGCGATGGCCGAGGTGGCGCGCGCGGGCTTTCGCGCCGTCGTCAACAACCGGCCCGACTTCGAGCATGGGCCCGATCAACCGACGAACGCCTCGGTCGCGTCCGCCGCCGCTGCGGCGGGGCTGGCCTACCGCTTCTTCCCGGTCGACGGGCGCTGGCAGACGCCGCAGCAGGTCGAGGACTTCGCGCGCATGCTGCCCGAGCTGCCACGGCCGCTGCTGCTGTTCTGCCGCTCGGGGGCGCGCAGCGCGCGGCTGTTCGCCGCCGCCCAGGCGCTGATCGGTCGCCGCTGAACGGGCGTCGGACGCAGCCGCGCCTCGAAAGGCGCAGAGCCGCCCCTTGCAGCCGCTGCGCGCCGGGGATGGCAGCACGAGCCACGGCCGGCGGGCACGCCGTAGGGACAAACCACGCCGCAGGTTCGGGCGCCGCTCCCTAGAATCGGTCGCACCTCCCGGCCGGGCCCCGACGATGGCATTCCTCCTCAAGTTCAGCCGGCTGATCGACTGGATCAGCAACGCCCTGGGCAAGCTCGTGATGTGGCTGGTGCTGGCCGCGGTGCTGATCAGCGCCGGCAACGCGATCATGCGCAAGGCGTTCAACATCGGGTCGAACGCCTACCTCGAGATCCAGTGGTACCTGTTCGCCGGCGTCTTCATGCTCGGCGCCGCCTACGTGCTGCTGCACAACGCGCATGTGCGGATCGACTTTATCGCCGCGCGGCTGGGCAAGCGCACGAATGCGCTCATCGACGCCATCGGCATCGTCGTCTTCCTGATCCCGCTGTGCGTGATCCTGATCGACCTGGCGTGGCCGTTCTTCATGCGCGCCTACGAGTCCGGCGAGATGAGCGAGAACGCCGGCGGGCTGATCCGCTGGCCGGTGATCCTGCTGATCCCGCTCGGCTTCGCCTTCCTGCTGCTGCAGGCGGTCTCCGAGCTGATCAAGCGCGTGGCCTTCCTGACCGGCGCGCTGCCCGAGCCCTTCAGCTACGGGCACGAGAAGAGCGCCGAGGAGCTGCTGATCGAGGAGAAGGAGGCGGCCGAGGCCGCCGCGGCGCGCGCGGGCGCACAGGGAGACGCGCGATGATCGAATTCGCGACCCAGAACTTCGTCCCGCTGATGTTCGCGGGGCTGCTGTTCTTCCTGCTGACCGGCATCCCGGTGGCCTTCGGGCTGGCGGCCACCGGGCTGCTGTTCGGCTTCATCGGCATGGAGCTCGGCCTGTTCCCGACCAACCTGTTCGGCGCGCTGCCGCTGCGGGTATTCGGGATCATGAAGAACGACACCCTGCTGGCGATCCCCTTCTTCACCTTCATGGGCATCATCCTCGAACGATCGGGGATGGCCGAGGACTTGCTGGAGACGGTCGGCCAGGTCTTCGGGCCGGTGCGCGGCGGGCTCGCGGTGGCGGTGATCCTGGTCGGCGCGCTGCTCGCGGCGACCACCGGCGTCGTCGCCGCGGCCGTGATCTCGATGGGCCTGATCTCGCTGCCGATCATGCTGCGCTACGGCTACAACCGGACGATCGCCACCGGCACCATCACCGCGTCGGGCACGCTGGCGCAGGCGATCCCGCCCTCGCTGGTGCTGATCGTGCTGGCGGACCAGCTCGGCCGCTCGGTCGGTGACATGTATGCCGGCGCGCTGGTTCCGGGCTTGCTGCTGGTCGGCCTGTACCTGCTGTTCGTCGCCGCGGTCGCGCTGCTGCGCCCGAAGTGGGTGCCGCCGCTGCCGGCCGAGGCGCGGATCTACCGCGAGGCGAGCGGCGCCAGCGGGCATGTTTCGCTGCTGGTGCTGATGGCGGTGTGCGCGGGCGCGGGATTCGCCTGGTCGCGCGTGCACGAGCCGCTGATGAACGCCTGGATGCAGCGCGCAACGGCGGCGCCCGGCGACGAGATCCTCATCATGTCGATGACGGTGGCGGCCTTCGTCGCGCTCGCGCTGTCGGGGATCAACCGGCTGCTGCGGCTGGGGCTGCTGTCGAAGCTGGCCGAGCGCGTCACCTTCGTGCTGATCCCGCCGCTGGTGCTTATCTTCCTGGTGCTGGGGACGATCTTTCTCGGCGTCGCGACACCGACCGAAGGCGGCGCGATGGGCGCGCTCGGCGCGCTGATCATGGCGATCGGCAAGCGTCGGCTGAGCTTCAGTCTGCTGCGGCAGGCGCTGGACAGCACGGCGCGGCTGGCGACCTTCGTGATGTTCATCCTGATCGGCTCGACCGTGTTCAGCTTCACCTTCAACGCCGCCGACGGCCACATCTGGGTCGAGCACCTGTTCGAAAAGCTGCCCGGCGGGCCGATGGGATTCCTGATCGTCGTCAACCTGCTGGTCTTCGTGCTCGGCATGTTCATCGACTTCTTCGAGATCGCCTTCATCGTCGTGCCGATCCTCGCGCCGGTGGCCGACAAGATGGGCATCGACCTGATCTGGTTCGGCGTCATCCTGGCGATGAACCTGCAGACGTCGTTCCTGACGCCGCCTTTCGGATTCGCCCTCTTCTACCTGCGCAGCGTCGCGGCCAAGAGCGACTACACCGACCGCATCACCGGCGAGCGCATCCCGGCGGTGACGACGGCGCAGATCTACAAGGGATCGATCGCCTTCATCGTGCTGCAGCTGATCATGGTGGCGGCGATCATGCTCAATCCGCAGATCGTCACCGGCAGCATCGCCAAGGGCACGACGATGGATCCGGCGCAGGCGCTGGAGCAACTGCGCGGCATGGGGCGCGAGGCGATGGAGGGCATCGAGCAGAAGGCCCCCGATACCGGTGGCGCCCCGGCCAAGGACGACGATCCGATGAAGATGCTGCTCGAGTCGATGGAGAAGGACAAGAAGCCCGAGTGACGGCGGCGGGCGCGAGCCGCCGCGTCCGGCTCGGGCTGGCGCGGCGAGGATCGACGCGGCCCGGCAGGCTCCACGCGCGGCCCTCGCCTCGAACGCGCGCGTCGCTCGACGACGGGGCGAAAAAAGGCCCCGCCGATCGGGCGGGGCCTTTCCTGTCGGTGCGTGCCGGATTAAAGCCGCTGCTGCTGCATGAAGCCGTCGAAGCCGGCCTCGGTGAAGCGGAACCACAGGTTGGCGTCGCGCCGGTAGGCCGAGAAGTCGGCGAAGATCTTCTTCCAGGCCGGATTCTTGTTGTTGAGGTCGCTGTAAATGTCGTTCGCGGCCTTGAACGCGGCGTCCATCAAGTCGTTCGGGAAGCGGAACAGCTTGGCGCCGCCGGCGACCAGCTTCTTCAGCGCCGCCGGGTTGCGAGCGTCGTACTTGGCCATCATGTGTGTGCCCGCGGCGACGCAGGCAGCCTCGAGGATCGCCTTGTACTCGGCGGGCAGCGCGTTGTAGGCCTTGTCGTTGACGTAGAAGTCGAGCTGCGGGCCACCCTCCCACCAGCCCGGGTAGGCGTAGAACGGCGCGACCTTCTGGAAGCCGAGCTTCTCGTCATCGTACGGGCCGACCCACTCGGCGGCGTCGATCGTGCCCTTTTCCAGCGACTGGTAGATCTCGCCGCCGGGGATATTCTGCGGCACGCCGCCGATGGCCTCGAAGATCTTGCCGCCGAAACCGCCGATGCGGAACTTCGCGCCCTTGACGTCGGCGAGCGACTTGATCTCGCGGCGCCACCAGCCGCCCATCTGCGCGCCGGTATTGCCGCCGATGAAGTTGACGATGTTGTAGCCGGCGTAGAACTCGCGCATCAGCTTGCCGCCGTTGCCCTGCAGATACCAGGCGGTCATCTGGCGGTAGTTCATCCCGAACGGGATCGCGCAGCCGAGCGCGAAGGCTTCGTTCTTGCCGAAGAAGTAGTACGGTGCCGTGTGTGCCATCTCGACCGTCGCAGCCTGCACGCCGTCGACGACGCCGAACGGTGGCATCAACTCGCCGCCGGCGTGCACGCTGATCTGGAACTTGCCGCCGGTGGCGTCGCTGACAAACTTGGCCATCTCCTCGGCGCCGCCGAAGATGGTGTCGAGCGATTTCGGGAAGCTCGACGCAAGGCGCCAGCGGATCGAGGCCTGCGCGTGCACCGCCGGCGCGACACCGGCCATCAGGACGCCGGCGAGGCCAGCACCCTGGACGAAAGAACGACGTTCCATTCGAAGATCTCCTGCAAAAAGGAAACGGTGAATTGCAAATTCGCGATTCTAGGGACGCCCCCGCCGTGACCCTGAGCGGGATTTCCCTTGCGGCGCCACGGTCGCGCGCCGAGGCCCCTGGCGCCGGGTTCAGCCCCCGGCAAGCGTCATCCGCTCGACCAGCAGCGACCCCGTCGTCCGCCCGCCCTGCGTGTAGGCATCGGCGCCGACGGCGGCGATGCCGCGCAGCATCTCGCGCAGGTTGCCGGCGATCGTCACCTCGTGCACCGGGTGCACGATGCGCCCGTGCTCGACCCAGAACCCGGCCGCGCCGCGCGAATAGTCGCCGGTCACGTGGTTGACGCCCTGCCCCATCAACTCGGTCACGAACAGCCCGCGGTGCAGCTTGCGCAGCATCGCGTCCAGATCGTCGCCGGCTTGCGTCAGCCGGCTCGTCAGCCGCAGGTTGTGCGCGCCGCCGGCGTGGCCCGTCGTTCGCAGGCCGAGCTTGCGCGCCGAGTAGCTGGACAGGAAATAGGTCTGCACGACCCCGGCATCGGCGATGCGGCACGCGCGCGTGCGAACGCCCTCGTCGTCGAACGGGGCGCTGGCCTTGCCCTTGGGCTGGTGCGGGTCCTCGTCGAGATCCAGGTGCGCGGCGAGCACCTGCGTGCCCAGGCTGTCGGCGAGGAAGCTGGTCTTGCGGTAAAGCGCGCCGCCCGAGGTCGCGTGCACGTAGGCGCCGAGCAGCCCGGCCGCGACCGGCGCCTCGAGCAGCACCGGCACGACGCCAGTGGCCACCCGGCGCGCACCCAGCCGCGCCAGCGCGCGCTCGGCGGCATAGCGGCCGACGGCCTCCGGCGCGGCGAGCTCGGCCGGGTCGCGCATCGACGTATACCAGTCGTCGCGCTGCATCGACCTCCCCTTGCCAGCGATCGGCGCGACCGAGATCGAATGGCGCGAGGCGGCATAGCCGCCGCGAAACCCGCGGCTGTTGCCGGCCCAGAACTGCGACTGCTGCGCCGAGACGCCGGCGCCCTCAGAATTGCAGATGCGCCGGCTCGTCGCCCGCGCCGCGCCCTCGCAACGCCGCGCCAGTTCGGCCGCGGCCTCGGCGTCGATCGCCCAGGGGTGGAACAGGTCGAGGTCACGCGCCGCCTCGCCGGCGCTGGCGAGGTCCTCGGCGTCGGGCAGCCCGGCGGCCGGGTCCTCGGCGGTGAAGCGCGCGATATCGTAGGCGGCGCGCACCGTCTGCGCGATCGCCGCCGGCGAGAAGTCCGAGCTGCTCGCATTGCCGCGCCGCTGCCCGAGGTAGACCGTGACGCCGATCGACTTGTCGCGGTTGCGCTCGACATGCTCGATCACGCCCATCCGCACCGAGACCGACAGCCCGGCACCCTCGGACACCTCGACCCCGGCGTCGCTCGCGCCGAGCGCGCGCGCCTGCGCGAGCACGTCCTCGACCATGGCCTGGAACTGCTCGCGCGTGTAGGCGAATCCGGTGGCGCTGCGGGCTGGGGTCATGGACGGTCGGGCGGGCGTGCTGGGGGCGGGCCATGATAATCGTCGGCTCGTGCCGGCCTGCCGAACGACTGCCGCGACCGCAGCCCGCCGCCCTGCGGCGCGACCGAGGCTGCCACGAGGGCCTCTGCGGCCGGCGCGCCCGACGCGCTGGCCGTGCCCGCGGACCGACGACGAATGCCCCGACGCCAAGACCCAGACCCCGACCCCGGCAGCGACGACCGCGGCCCGAGCAAGACCGCGCTGAAGGCGCAGGCGCATGCGCTGCAGCGCCTCGGGCGCGAGCTCGCCGGGCTGCCGGCCGAGAGGCTGGCCGCCGTCGCCATGCCCGAGCCGCTGCGCGAGGCGATCCTCGCATGGCAGCGCACGCGCACGCACGAGGGCCGGCGGCGCCAGATGCAGTATGTCGGCAAGCTGATTCGCGGCGCCGACGAGGCGCCGCTGCGCGAGGCGGTCGACGCCTTCAGGCTCGGCACGGCGCAGGATGCGCTGGCGCTGCACCAGGCCGAGCACTGGCGCGCGCAGCTCGTCGCCGACGACGAGGCGCTGGCGCGCTGGCTGGCCGAACATCCCGCGACCGACGCGCAGCGCCTGCGCAGCCTGGTACGCGCCGCGCGCCGCGACGGTGCGGCGCTCGACCCCGCGGCGCGCCAGCCGCGCAGCTGGCGCGAGCTGTTCCAGTTCCTGCGCCCGCTGCTGGCGGCCGGCGGCGGCGGCAGCGCGGCGGCGCCTGGCGCGCGGGCCCGCGACCCCATCGCAGATTCCCCGGAGACCCGACCATGAACGACCCCTCCCCCGCCTGCGACCCGGTCCGAATCGGGCTGGTGTCGATCAGCGACCGCGCCTCCAGCGGCAGCTACCCGGACCAGGGCATCCCGGCGCTGAAGGACTGGCTCGCGCGCGCGCTGAAGAACCCGGTCGAGTGGCACACGCGGCTGATCCCCGACGAGCGCGACGGCATCAGCGCTGCGCTGCGCGAGCTGGTCGACGCCAGCGGCTGCGACCTCGTGCTGACCACCGGCGGCACCGGCCCGGCGCCGCGCGACGTCACGCCCGAGGCGACGCTGGCCGTCGCAGACAAGCTCATGCCCGGGTTCGGCGAACAGATGCGGCTGGTCAGCCTGGCTTTCGTGCCGACCGCGATCCTGTCGCGCCAGGTCGCGGTGATCCGCGGCCGGGCGCTGATCGTCAACCTCCCCGGGCAGCCGAAGGCGATCGCCGAGACGCTGCAGGGGCTGCCGAACGCGACGCCGCCGGTGCACGGCATCTTCGCCGCCGTGCCGTACTGCATCGACCTCCTCGGCGGGCCCTACCTCGAGACCGACGACGCAGTGTGCAAGGCCTTCCGGCCGAAGTCGGCGATCCGGCCGCCGCGCGCCGGCTGATACGCGCGACACACGCGCGATGCCGCGGCCGCCCCAGCCGTCGCGGCCGCCGCCGCAAGGGTCGGCTGCGGACCCTGCGCCCGAGACTCGGCAATCGCCGTGGGCGATCTTCCTCGTCTTCCTGCGCCTGGGCCTGACCTCGTTCGGCGGCCCGGTGGCGCACCTGGGCTATTTCCGCACCGAGTTCGTCGAGCGCCAGCGCTGGATGGACGAGCGCAGCTACGCCGACCTGGTGGCGCTGTGCCAGTTCCTGCCCGGGCCGGCGAGCAGCCAGGTCGGGTTCGCGGTCGGGCTGGCGCGCGGCGGCTGGGCCGGGTCGCTGGCGGCGTGGCTGGGCTTCACGCTGCCGTCGGCGCTGCTGATGGCGGGTTTCGCCTACGGGCTGACGCAGCATCGCGACTGGGCCGACTCCGGCCTGCTGCACGGGCTGAATGTGGCCGCGGTCGCGGTCGTCGCTCAGGCGGTGTGGAGCATGGCGCGCACGCTGTGCCCGGACCGCCCGCGCGCCGCGCTGGCGATCGGCGCCGCGCTGCTGACGCTGCTGCTGCCCAGCGCGCTGGCGCAGCTCGGCGCGATCGTCGCCAGCGGCGCGGTCGGCTGGGCGCTGCTGAAGCTGCCCGGCCAGGCGCCTCAGCCGCATGCGGGCTGGCGCGTGTCGCGCCGCAGCGGCGTGGCGGCCCTCGCGCTGTTCTTCGCGCTGCTGTTCGGGATGCCGCTGGCGGCCGCGGCGCTGGCGTCGCCGGCGCTGGCGATGCTGGACGGCTTCTACCGCGCCGGCGCGCTGGTCTTCGGTGGCGGGCATGTGGTGCTGCCGCTGCTGCAGTCGGCGGTGGTGCCCGGCGGCGCGGTCGGCAATGCCGAGTTCCTCGCCGGCTACGGCGCGGCGCAGGCGCTGCCGGGGCCGCTGTTCACCTTCGCCGCCTACCTGGGCGCGGTGATGCAGCCGCCCGCGGCGTGGTGGAGCGCGCCGCTGGGCGCGCTGCTGTGCCTGCTGGCGATCTTCCTGCCGGCCGCGCTGCTGGTCGTCGGCGCGCTGCCGTTCTGGGACGCGCTGCGCCAGCACCCGGCACTGCAGTCGGCGCTGGCCGGCGTCAACGCCGGCGTCGTCGGCATCCTGCTGGCGGCGCTGTACGACCCGGTGTGGACGAGCGCGGTGCGCGGGGCGCACGACTTCGCGCTCGCGCTGGCGGCCTTCGCGCTGCTGGTGATCGCGCGCTGGTCACCGTTGGCGGTCGTCGCGCTGGCCGCCGCCGGGGGCTGGGCGATGGCGGCGCTGGGATGATCGGCGGTCCGGCGCGAGGGCGCTGCGCGGACACGGGCCTGCGTGTGGGACGGCCACTCACCGAGAGCGTCGACGTACCCGGTCCGTTTCTGCCAGTCGCAGAAGTCGGTTCTTCGCTTCTCCTGGCGTTCGACCTGCCAGCGTGCCAAGGCCGGCGGGCACCCCCCCACTCCAATCGGGATAGGGGCCCGGTCCGTCAGGACCGGCCCCTATCCCGATTGGAGGGCAAGGGCACCCGCTGTCCTCGGCACGCTCGGTCATGGTACGCAAACGAGAGATAGGCCCCGACGAGCGGCAGCAACGGGCCGTCAGCGGCCACCACGACACGCCCAGAATCGGAGCGAGCGATCGCAGCGCCGGATCAGCGCATCCTCACCCAGGCCACCTCGAGCCAGTTGTCGGCGCGGTGCACGACGTCGACCTGGCTGCGCGCGGCCCACGGGATCATCTGCCGGTGCAGCGGCAGCACGTGCACGTTCCTCGTGTACTCGCGCAGCGCCGCGATCACCAGCTCCTTGCGCCGGGCCGGGTCGGCCTCGACGCTGGACTTCGCGGCCAGCGCGTCGAAGGTGTCGTTGCGCACGTCGCCGTAGTTGTAGTAGCCCACGCCCTTGTCACCGCGGTTGCGAAGCAGCGGCGTCAGCGTCGTCTCGGCATCGGTCACCGCGCCGCCCCAGCCGAGCATGTACATGCTGGTATCGAGCTTGTCGAGCTTGGGGAAATAGGTCGCGCGCGGCATCGCGTTGACCTTGACCTTGACGCCGATCTTGGCCCACATCCCGGCCAGCGTGATGCAGATGCGCTCGTCGTTGATATAGCGGTTGTTCGGGCAGTCCAGCGTGACCTCGAAGCCGTCCGGGTAGCCGGCGTCGCGCAGCAGCGCACGGGCGCGGTCGAGGTCGTGCGGCAGCCGGGTCTCGACCTCGCGGTCGTGGTGCGCGCCGATCGGCGACGGCGTGACGCCGCCGGTCGGCACGCTCAGCCCGTTCATCAGCTTGTCGCGCATCGCCTCGATGTCGACGGCGTGGTACAGCGCCTGGCGCACGCGCAGGTCCTTGAACGGGTTGCGGTCGCCCGGCACCTTGCCGTAGAGCAGCGTGTCGCGCCCCTGGTCCATGCCGATGAAGACGACGCGGTTCTCCGGGCCCTCGATCACCTTGACGCCGGCCGTCGTGCGCAGCCGCGGCACGTCGCGCGGCGAGGGGTCGAGCACGAAGTCGATCTCGCCCGAGACCAGCGCCGCGAGCCGCGTCGCATCGTTGGCGATCGGGTTGAAGACGATCTCCTGCACGTTGCCCTCGTGCCTGTCCCACCAGGCCGGATTGCGCTTGTAGGCGGTCTTGATGCCCGGCGCGCGGCTGACCAGCATGTAGGGGCCTGTGCCGTTGGCGTTGAAGGAGGCGTGGCTCTCCTCCTTGTTCTTGAAGTCCAGCGGCCGCTCGACCTTGTGTTCGACCGCCCAGGCGCGGCTCATGATCCACAGCGCCGCGACATGCTCGAGGAAGATCGGGTTGACCGCTGGCAGGCGGAACTCGACCGTCTGCGCGTCGACCGCGACCGCCTTGCCGGCGGCGTTGGCGTAGACGGCGATCTGCGAGGTCGGCGCCTGCGCGCGCTCGACCGAGAAGACGACATCGTCGGCGCTCAGCGGCCGGCCGTCGTGGAACCTGACCCCTTGCCGAAGCGTGAAGCGCCAGACGAGCGGCCCGGTCTGCTGCCACGCCGTCGCCAGCCCCGGCACCAGGTTCAGCGCCTTGTCGCGCCGCACCAGCGTCTCGTAGACCTGGCCGTTCATCATGTTGGTCATGGACTCGTTCTGCGAGTGCGGGTCCATGGTCTGCGGGTCGCCCTGGCTGGCCCAGCGCAGGGTCTGCGCGGCGGCCGGCGGCGCGCCGACGAGGCCGGCGGCGGCCAGCGCGAGGATGGCCGCCAACGCGGCGAGGTGGCGTCGAGTCATGCGGTCCTCGTCCGGGATGCCCGGCGTGCGGGCGGGGACCGCAGTGTAGGCAGAGCGCCCGCGCGTCAGGCCGCCGGATAACCCTCCTCGGCGAGCGCGGCGCGCACCGCCTGCTCGTCGGCGCGGGTCTCGATGCGCGCGGTGTGCGTGGGCAGGTCGGTCTGCACCTTCGCGTCGGGGTCGAGCTTCCTGACCGTCTCGGTCACGGTGCGAACGCAGTGGCCGCAGGTCATGTCGGGCAGGGTCAGTTCGATCATCGGGAAGCTCCTGGGTCGTGGCGGGTCGGGAATCGCGGCGTGGCCGCGGCTTCCGCATCTGCGGCGCGGCGCGCGCGGCGAAGTCTGAAGCTTGCCACGATGGCAAGGTCAAGCGGGGCCGTCGAGCCTGCCGCGCCGCCGCCGGGCCGTGCCGGGGCGGCGCGCGTCGACGCCCTGCCGCAGCGGCATGCACCGACCCCGCACCCAGCACGGGCTTGACCCTGACATCGTGTGAAGGTTTATCGTGCTTTCATGGCTGCAAACCAGACCCTGACCCTGCCGATCGCCGGCATGACCTGCGCCTCCTGCGTACGCCGCGTCGAGCGTGCCCTGGCCGCCGTCCCCGGGGTCGAGGGCGCCGAGGTCAACCTCGCGACCGAGGCCGCGACCGTGCGGGCGCCGGCGGTCGATCCGGCGGCACTCGTCGCCGCGGTCGAGCGCGCCGGCTTCACGGTGCCCGAGACGCGCACGACGCTGGCGATCGACGGCATGACCTGCGCGAGCTGCGTGCGCCGCGTCGAGCGCGCGCTGGCCACCGTGCCCGGCGTGCGCGAGGCGAGCGTCAACCTGGCGACGAACGAGGCCGTCGTGCGCCAGCTCGGCGCGGCCGACGCGGCGGCGCTGGTCGCCGCCGTCGAGCGCGCCGGCTACGCTGCGCGCGCGCTCGATGACGACTCCGGCGCGGCTGCCGAACGCCAGCACCGTGGCGAAAGCGGCTGGCCGGTCGCGATCGGGCTGCTGCTGGCCGCCCCGCTGGTGCTGCCGATGCTCGCCGAGCCCTTCGGTGCGCACTGGATGCTGCCGCCGCTCTGGCAGTTCCTGCTCGCGACACCGGTGCAGTTCGGGCTCGGCGCGCGCTTCTACCGCGCCGGCTGGCATGCGCTGCGCGCCGGCAGCGGCAACATGGACCTGCTGGTCGCCCTGGGCACGAGCGCCGCCTACGGGCTGAGCCTCTACACGTGGTGGTCGGACCCGCAGGGCATGCCGCACCTGTACTTCGAGAGCGCAGCGGTCGTGATCGCGCTGGTGCGGCTGGGCAAGTGGCTGGAGTCGCGCGCCAAGCGGCAGACGCTGGCGGCACTGGACAGACTGCGACGGCTGCGGCCGGAGCGCGTGCGGGTGCGCGTCGTGCAGCCCGACGGCACGCAGCACGAGGTCGATCGCGCGCTGGCCGAGTTGCGCGCCGGCGACGAGGCGGTCGTGCGCCCCGGCGAGCGCATCCCCGCCGACGGCATCGTCGTCGAGGGCCGTACGCATGTCGACGAATCGCTGCTGACCGGCGAGAGCCTGCCGGTGGCGCGCGAGCCCGGGCAGGCGGTGACCGGCGGCGCGCTCAACGGCGAGGGCCTCATCGTGCTGCGCGCGACCGCGGTCGGCGCCGAGAGCCAGCTCGCGCGCATCGTGCGCCTGGTCGAATCGGCGCAGGCGAAGAAGGCGCCGCTGCAAAAGCTCGTCGACCGCATCAGCGCGGTTTTCGTGCCGGCGGTGGTCGCGGTCGCGCTGCTGACCTGGCTCGCCTGGGGGCTGGCCGCTGGCGACTGGCAGGCGGCGACGCTGAATGCGGTCGCGGTGCTCGTCATCGCCTGCCCCTGCGCGCTCGGGCTGGCCACGCCCGCGGCGCTGATGGTCGGCACCGGGCTGGCGGCGCGACGCGGCGTGCTGGTGCGCGACCCGGAAGCGCTGGAGCACCTGCGCGCGCTCGCCGTCGTCGCCTTCGACAAGACCGGCACGCTGACCGAGGGCCGGCCGCGGCTGGCGTCGCTGCACGCCGCCGACGGCGACGACGCCGCGCTGCTCGCCGACGCCGCCGCGCTGCAGTCCGGCAGCGAGCACCCGCTGGCGCGCGCGGTGCTGGCTGCCGCCGGCGCGCGCGGGATCGCGCCGGCGGCCGATATTCGCGCCGAGCCCGGGCGCGGCATCGAGGGCCGCGTCGGCACGCGCACGCTGCGGCTGGCCAGCAGCCGCTGGGCCGAGGAGTCCGGCCTCGCCACCGGCGCGGCCGACGCCGAGCAGGCGCAGGGGCGCAGCGTCGCGTGGCTGCTCGAGCGCGTCGACGGCGACGTGCCCGTGCCCAACGCAGCCGGTGCACGCGATCGCGATGCGGCCGCCGCGGCGCCCGGCCATTCGACGGCGGGCCCGGCCGGCGCGCCGGTCTGGATCGCGCGCGGCTGGCTGTCGTTCGGCGATGCGCCCAAGCCCGGTGCCGCCGCCGCACTTCGCGCGCTGCACGCCGCCGGTCTGCGCACCGTGCTCGTCAGCGGCGACCATCGTGGCGCGGCCGAGGCGGTGGCGCGCCAGCTCGGCATCGACGACGTGCGCGCCGAGGTGCTGCCGGGCGACAAGGCGGCGGTCGTCGCCGAGCTGCGCGCCGCCGCGCAGGCGACGCGGCCGGGGGCACGGGTGGCGATGGTCGGCGACGGCATCAACGACGCGCCGGCACTCGCCGCCGCCGATGTCGGCATCGCGATGACGGCCAGCGACGGCAGCGGCACCGATGTCGCGATGGAGACCGCCGGGCTGACGCTGATGCGCGGCGACCCGGCGCTGGTGCTGGAGGCGGTCGAGCTGGCGCAGGCGATCACGCGCAAGGTGCGGCAGAACCTGTTCTGGGCCTTCGCCTACAACGCGGTCGGCATCCCGCTGGCGGCGCTCGGCTACCTGAGCCCGGTCGTCGCCGGCGCGGCGATGGCGATGTCCAGCGTCAGCGTGCTGAGCAACGCGCTGCTGCTGCGGCGCTGGCGGCCGCGCGCCGGCGCGGCGGCGGCGCCGCAGGGGGCGGCGGCGGCGGCGACGCGCGAGGCGGCAGCGTGAATATCGGCCAGGCCGCCACGGCCAGCGGCGTGACGCCGAAGATGATCCGCCACTACGAGTCGCTCGGCCTGCTGCCGCGCGTGGCGCGCAGCGGCAGCGGCTACCGCATCTACGACGATCGCGCGCTGCACACGCTGCGCTTCATCCGGCGCGCGCGCGAGATGGGCTTCGGACTGGACGAGATCGCGGCGCTGCTGACGCTGTGGGGCAACCGCCGGCGCGCCAGCGCCGAGGTCAAGGCGCTCGCCGCGCGCCATGTCGCCGCGCTGCAGGCGCGCATCGAGCGCATGCAGGCGATGCAGCGCACGCTGCAGCAGCTGGTCGATGCCTGCCACGGCGACGGGCGGCCGGATTGCCCGATCCTGGACGACCTGGCCGGCGGGGCTGCGGACACGCCGCCGCCCGACCCGGCGCCGCGCAGCGGCCGCGGCGCGATCAGCGCCAGCGGCTTTGCGGCACCGTGCTCAGCGCGCCCGGCAGCGCGCCGACATGCTCGGCCAGCAGCCGCAGCTCGGCGGGGCTGAACTGGCCGGCGATGCCGGTCATGATCGGATTGGCACGGCCGATCGACGAATTGCCCTCGGTCCGGTAGGCCTTCAGCGCGACGTAGAGGTAGTCGGCGTGCTGGCCGGCGATCTTCGGGTAGCTGGGGTCGATCGGCTGGGTCAGGTCCTCGCCGTGGCACGAGGCGCAGGCGCCCTTGGTCAGCAGCTCGGCCACGCGCGCCGACGGCTCGCGCGCCGCGACCGTCTTCAGCATGGCGCCGCCAGCGCCATCGCGCTCGTAGAACGCGGCCAGGTCGGCGATATCCTTGTCGGCCAGGCCGCGCGCGATGCCGCGCATCGTCGGGTGGCGCCGCTCGCCGCCGCGGTAGGCCTGCAGCGCGGCCACGATATAGCCCGCGTTCTGGCCCGAGATCATCGGCACCCGGTGCACCTCGGGGAAGCTGCTCTGGTAGCCCTGGATGCCGTGGCAGCCGATGCACATCGCGGCCTTGGCGCGGCCGGCATCGGCGTCCTGGGCTTGCACGGCGGGGATCAGGGCGGCCAGGGCCAGCGTCGGCAGCAGCTTGTTCATCATCGTCGGTCGGGCAGGGGGTCGGTTCGGATCGCTTCGGCACCCGGGCATCGCGCGCCGAGCACCAACCGCGGCCATTGTCATTGAGCCAGCTCAAACGACCATCGATTATAGGCGGCCGCTTATACTGGTCGCATCCTCGTCAACCCCCGATGCGCGGCCGCCACCGCGGCCCCTCGCGCGCGAATCGTCCCCATGAAATTCCAGGGCTCCGACACCTACGTCGCCACGCCGGACCTGATGCTGGCGGTCAACGCCGCCGTCACGCTGCAGCGCCCGCTGCTCGTCAAGGGCGAGCCGGGAACCGGCAAGACCATGCTCGCCGAGGAGGTCGCGCGCACGCTCGGCATGCCGCTGCTGCAGTGGCACATCAAGAGCACGACCAAGGCGCAGCAGGGCTTGTACGAGTACGACGCCGTGAGCCGGCTGCGCGACAGCCAGCTCGGCGACGAGCGCGTGCGCGACATCCACCACTACATCGTCAAGGGCGTGCTGTGGCAGGCCTTCACCGCCGAGGAGCCGGTGGTGCTGCTGATCGACGAGGTCGACAAGGCCGACATCGAGTTCCCGAACGACCTGCTGCGCGAGCTCGACCGGATGGAGTTTCACGTGTACGAGACGCGCGAGATGGTGCGCGCGCGGCACCGGCCGCTGGTCTTCATCACCTCCAACAACGAGAAGGAGCTGCCCGACGCCTTCCTGCGCCGCTGCTTCTTCCACTACATCAAGTTCCCCGACGCCGATACGATGCGCGCGATCGTCGACGTCCACTTCCCGGGCCTCAAGCGCGAGCTGCTCGGCGCGGCGATGAAGACCTTCTACGACGTGCGCGGCCTGCCCGGGCTGAAGAAGAAGCCGTCGACCTCGGAGCTGCTCGACTGGCTCAAGCTGCTGGTGGCCGAGGACATCCCGCCGGAGGCGCTGCACAGCAGCGACGACAAGGTCGCGGTGCCGCCGCTGGTCGGCGCGCTGCTGAAGAACGAGCAGGACGTGACGCTGTTCGAGAAGCTCGTCTTCATGCAGCGCCACCATCGCTGAGGCGCTGCCGCGCGAGCGTTCGATGCCCTGGCCGGACGAGGTCACGCTGCGCGGCCGGCATGCGACGCTGCTGCCGCTGGCGCCGGCGCACGCCGCGGCGCTGGCCGACGCGGCGCGCGACGGCGAGCTCTGGCAGCTCTGGGTCACGAGCGTGCCGGCGCCCGAGGCGATGGGCGCCGAGATCGCGCGCCGGCTCGCGCTGCGCGAGTCCGGCTCGATGCTGCCGTTCGCGGTGCTCGACGCCGCCGGCGTGCCGGCGGGGATGACGACCTACATGCATATCGACGCCGCGAGCCGGCGCGTCGAGATCGGATCGACCTGGTATGCGCGCCGGGTCCAGCGCACGCCGCTGAATACCGAGTGCAAGCGCATGCTGCTGGCGCATGCCTTCGAGCAGCTCGGCTGCATCGCGGTCGAGTTCCGCACCCACCGCCTGAACCAGCCGAGCCGGCGCGCGATCGAGCGCCTGGGCGCGCAGCTCGACGGCATCCTGCGCAGCCACATGAGGCTCGCCGACGGCACGCTGCGCGACACCGCCGTCTACAGCATCACCGCCGCCGAATGGCCCGCCGTGCGGCGCCACCTGGACCACCTGCTCGCCCGGCCCTGGGCCGGCTGAAGCCCCCGCGCGGCCGCCCGCACCACGCCCACCCCCGAACCCATGCCCAAGCCCAAGCCGCTGACCGTCGAGACGCTGTGGAAGATCGAACGCGTCGGCGCGCCCAGCCTCGCGCCCGACGGCGCGCAGGCGGTCGCCGCCGTGACGCGCCACTCGATGGCCGACAACAAGGCCTCGAGCACGCTGTGGCTGCTGTCGACGCTGGGCGGCAAGCCGCGCGCGCTGACGCAGTGCGGCGACAAGGACGGCCAGCCGCGCTGGAGCCCGCGCGGCGACCGCATCGCCTTCGTCGCCCGGCGCGAGCAGCAGGGGGCGAAGGACGAGACGCCGCAGCTCTACCTGATCGCCCCGGACGGCGGCGAGGCGGTGCGCGCGGCCACCGTCGCGACCGGCGTCGAGGCCTTCCGCTGGCTGCCCGACGGCCGGCGCATCGCCTTCGTCTCCTGGGTCTGGCCCGAGCTGAAGGGCGAGAAGGCGCAGGCCAGGAGGCTGAAGGCGTTCAAGGAGCGCAAGGAGACCGGCTACGCGACGAGCGAGGCCCAGTACCGCTACTGGGACCATCTGCTGCCGCAAGGCCGCACGGCGCACCTGCACCTGCTCGACCTGGAGCGCGGCAAGGTGCGCGACCTGTTCGAGGGCACGCCCTACGAACTCGCGCGCGCGCACCCGGACGAGCATGGCTTCGACATCTCGCCCGACGGCCGGCGCATCGTCTTCGCCTACGATCCCGCGCCCGAGAAGCGGCTGGACAACTGCTACGTGCTGGCCGAGATGGAGCTGGCCACGCGCGAGGTTCGCGTGCTGGTGCAGGCCGAGGGCTGGGACGTCGCCGGCCCGCGCTACAGCCCGGACGGCAAGCGCATCGCGTTCTGCGCCCACCACCAGGGCCTGAAGCACACGATGCCGGCGCAGCTCGCGATCTGGGAGCGCGGCCAGGGCAAGGACGGCGGCGCCTGGGAGGTGGTGAGCGCCGAATGGGACCACGAGGTCCACCCGCCGCTGCAGTGGGAGGACGACGGCCAGGCGCTGCTGTTCGCCGCCGAGCAGCAGGGCCGCTGCCACCTGTGGCGCTTCGACCTGCCCGAGCGCCGCGCCGAGATCGTCGCCGAAGGCGGCTGGGTGCAGGGTTTCGACAAGGCCGCCGGCACGCTGCTGACGCTGGCCGACGCGGCCGACCATCCGCCGCGCCTGACGGCGCGGCTGCCGGGCGAGGCGCCACGGCGCGTCGAGCGCTTCAACGACGAGCTGCTGGCCGGCGTCGCGATGGGCCGCAGCGAGGAGCGCTGGGTGACCGGCGCGCAGGGCGACCCGGTCCAGGTCTGGCTCACCTATCCGCCCGGGTTCGACCCGAAGAAGAAGCACCCGCTGCTGCAAGTCATCCACGGCGGGCCGCACACCGCCTTCGGCGACGCCTTCCACTTCCGCTGGAACGCGCAGCTCTTCGCCGCCCAGGGCCATGTCGTCGCCGCCGTCAACTACCACGGCTCGTCGGGCTTCGGCTACGCCTTCAAGGACAGCATCACGCACCGCTGGGGCGAGTTGGAACTGCAGGACGTCGAGGCCGCGACCGACGCCCTGCTGGCCGAGCGCTGGGCCGACCCGAAGCGCGTCTTCGCCAGCGGCGGCAGCTACGGCGGCTACATGGTCGCGTGGATGAACGGCCATGTCGCGCCGGGGCGCTATGCGGCCTATGTCTGCCACGCCGGTTGCTTCGACTGGACCGCGATGTTCGCCGACGATGCCTACACCTGGCACGCCAGGGAGCTCGGCGCCTGGTACTGGGACGACATGGCCCGGGTGCACGCGCAAAGCCCGCACGCCTTCGTCGCCGCGATGGCCACGCCGACGCTCGTCGTCCACGGCGCGCTCGACTACCGCGTGCCGGACGCGCAGGGGCTGGCCTACTACAACACGCTGAAGGCGCGCGGCGTCGACGCCCGGCTGCTGTGGTTCCCGGACGAGAACCACTGGGTGCTCAAGCCGCGCAACAGCCGCCAGTGGTACGGCGAGTTCTTCGCCTGGCTGGCGCGGCACGACCCGGCAGCGCGCGGCAGCGCGCGGCGCGTCCGCGCGCGACAATAGCGCACCGGGCACGAGCCCGCCGGGGCCCGCGATGCTGATCGACTTCTTCTACACGCTGCGCGCCGCCAAGCTGCCGGTCACGGTCAAGGAGTACCTGACGCTGCTCGAGGCGCTGAAGGCCGGCGTCATCGGGCCGTCGGTCGACGACTTCTACTTCCTCGCCCGCACCACGCTGGTCAAGGACGAGGCGCAGTACGACAAGTTCGACCGCGCCTTCTCGGCCTACTTCAAGGGCGTCGAGCTGCTCGCCGACTTCACCCGGGAGGTCCCGCTGGACTGGCTGCGCAAGACGCTCGAGCTCGAGCTGTCGCCCGAGGAGAAGGCGGCGATCGAGAAGATGGGCTGGGACGAGCTGATGGAAACGCTGAAGAAACGCTTCGAGGAGCAGCGCGAGCGCCACGAGGGCGGCAGCAAGTGGATCGGCACCGGCGGCACCAGCCCGTTCGGCGCCTACGGCGTCAACCCGCAGGGCATCCGCATCGGCCAGGACAAGGGCCGCCAGCGCAGCGCGGTCAAGGTCTGGGACCAGCGCGCGTTCAAGGACTACGACGACACGCGCGAGCTCGGCACGCGCAATATCAAGGTCGCGCTGCGCCGGCTGCGCCGCTTCGCGCGCGAGGGCAGCGAGTTGGAGCTGGACCTGGGCGACACGATCCACGCCACCGCCGCCAACGCCGGGCTGCTCGACATCAAGATGGTGCCCGAGCGCCACAACAAGGTGAAGGTGCTGCTGCTGATGGACGTCGGCGGCACGATGGACGAGCATGTGCACCGCGTCGAGGAGCTGTTCAGCGCCGCCAAGACCGAGTTCAAGCACCTGGAGTTCTACTACTTCCACAACTGCGTCTACGACTTCGTGTGGAAGAACAACCGGCGCCGCTTCGGCGAGAAGACCCCGACCTGGGACCTGATCCGCACCTACAACAAGGACTACAAGCTGATCCTCGTCGGCGACGCGACGATGAGCCCGTACGAGATCCTGCAGCCCGGCGGCAGCGTCGAATACAACAACGAGGAGCCCGGCGCCGAGTGGCTGCAGCGGCTCACGCACGCGTTCCCGAAGGTCGCCTGGATCAACCCCGAGCCGCAGGGCGTGTGGGGCTACCGGCAGAGCATCGCGATCGTGCAGCAGATCATGAACCACCGCATGTTCTCGCTCACGCTGTCCGGGCTCGAGGATGCGATGAGGCTGCTGAGCAAATGAGGCGCGCCGCGGCGCCGGCCGCGCCGCGGCCGTGCACCGCGGCCGACACGATGCGATGCGCGCTGCGGCGCGCTGCCGGTGCGGTCGCCGCGCTGGCGCTGGCGGGATGCGCCGCGCTCGGCAGCGCCCCACCGCCCGCGGCCGAGGCCGCCGCGCCCGGCGCGCCGCCGCTGGCGGTCGAGATCGAGGCCCCGGCGGCGCTGCGCGAGCTGCTCGCGCGCCACCTCGACGTCGTGCGGCTGGCCGAGCTGGCGCGTGGCGAGCGCATCGAGCCCGCGGAGCGCGAGCGGCTCGCCGCCGCCGCACCGGCGCAGGCACGCGCGCTGCTGCAGACCGAGGGCTACTTCGACCCCGAGGTCCGCGCCACGCTCGACGGCGAGCGGCTGCGGATCGCGGTCGACCCGGGGCCGCGCACCACCGTCGGCCGCGTCACGGTCGAGGCCCAGGGCGCGCTCGCCGACGCCGCCGACGCTGGCGATGCGCGCGCACGCGAAGTGGCCGCTTCGCTGCGCGATCGCTGGCCGCTGCCGGTCGGCGCGCCGTTTCGCGACGCCGACTGGCGCAGTGCCAAGACCGCCACGCTGGCGCGGCTGCGCGCCGCGGGCTATGCCGCCGCCGCCTGGTCCGGAACCGGCGCCGAGGTCGACACCGCGGCGCGCCGCGCGCGGCTGTTCGTCGTCGCCGACAGCGGGCCGCTATTCCGCGCCGGCGGGCTCGACCTGCAGGGGCTGCAGCACCAGGATGCCCAGACCGTCGGCCATATCGCCGGATTCGGCGCCGGCACGCCGCTGACCGAATCCCTGCTGCTCGACTTCCAGGAGCGGCTGCGCCGCGCCGGGCTGTTCGACGCCGTCGCCGTCGGCTTCGACCCCGACCCCGCGCAGGCCGACGCCGCGCCGGTGCAGGTGCGGCTGCGCGAGGCGGCGCGCCAGGTCTGGACCTTCGGCGTCGGCGTCAGCGACCGCACCGGGCCGCGCGGCTCGGTCGAGCACCTGCACCGGCGCGCCTTCGGCCGCGCGCTGTCGGCGCGCAACCTGGTCGAATGGGGGCGCTTGCGCCAGGCCTGGGACGGCGAGATCGCGACCCACCCGCTGGCGCGCCAGTTCCGCTGGCTGGTCGGCGGATCGGTCGAGCGGCTCGAGTCCGACGACGATGTCGTGCTCGCGCAGCGGCTGCGCCTGGGTCGCACGCAGAATACGCCGCGCCGCGACCGCTTCAGCTTCGTCGAGGCCGAGCGCTCGTCGCGCCGGCTGCTCGGGCCCGAGCGCATCACGGCCCCCGAGGACGAGGCGCTGGCGGTCAGCGTCAACCACCACCTGGTGCTGCGCCGGCTCGACGATCAGCTGCTGCCGACCGACGGCTTCACCTTGTCGCTGCAGGGCAACCTGGGGCGCGCGTCGAGCACGCTCGGCAGCGCCGGCTTCTTCAGCCGCCTGTATGCGCGGCTGACCGTCTACCGGCCGCTCGACGGCCTGGCCGGCGGCTGGCTGGCCGGCTGGTACGGCCAGGGCCGCATCGAGCTCGGCCAGGTGCTGCGCCCGGACGGCGTGCGCATCCCCGACGCGCAGCAGTTTCGTGCCGGCGGCGACGAATCGGTGCGCGGCTATGCCTACCGCAGCCTGGGGCCGCTGGTCGACGGCGCGGTCGGCAGCGCCGATACGCTGTTCACCGGCAGCCTCGAGCTCGCACGGCCGATCTCGCCGCGCCTGCCCGCGGTCTGGGGCGCGGTCTTCGTCGACGCCGGCAACGCGGCGCCGACCTGGCGCGAGCTCGACCCGGCGTTCGGCGTCGGTGCCGGCGTGCGCTGGCGCAGCCCGGTCGGCCCGCTGCGGCTGGACCTCGCCTGGGCGCATGAGCTGCAGAAGCTGCGGCTGCACTTCAGCGTCGGCATCGCGTTCTGAGCGATGGTCCGAGCGATGGGCACCCCGCCGCAGACCCCAGACCCGACCGCGACGCCGGCGTCAACCGCCTCGATGCCGCAGGCGCCGCGCCCGGCACGCCGACGCTTGGTCGCCGCCGCGCTGGTGCTGCTGCTCGCCGCCGCGCTCGCCGCCGCGGCGCTGCTGGGCGCCTGGGCGCTGCTGCGCAGCCCGGCCGGCAGCGCGTGGCTGCTGGCGCGCGTACCCGGCGTCGAGATCGAGGGCCTGCAAGGCGCGCTGCTGGGCGAGCGCCTCGCGCTGCAGCGGCTGCGCTGGCACGGCAAGGCCGGCACGCTCGATGCCGAGGCGGTCGAACTGCGCGGGCTGCGCATGCAGCTGCGGCCGGCCCCCGGGCTGTGGCTGGCTCTGCAGGCCGACGCCCTGCAGGCCGCGCGCGTGCAGTGGCGCAGCGCGCCGGCCGACGAGCCGCGCGCAGCGCCGCCGCCGAACCTGATGCTGCCGCTGGCGCTGCAGCTGCCGGTCGAGCTGGGCGCGCTCGCGATCGACGAGCTGGCGCCGCTGGAGGACCTGCGGCTGCGGCTCGTGCTCGGCGCCGACGGCGGGCGCGCGCACCGCATCGAGGGCCTGGCGCTGCGCTGGCAGGCGGTGCAGATCGAGGACGGCGCGCTGCAGGTCGGCAGCGCCGCGCCGCTGCCGCTGCAGGCCTCGCTCGCGCTGGCCTCCGCCGGGGCAGACACTCCGCTGCCCTGGCAGGCGCGGCTGCAGGCCGACGGCACGCTGACCGAGCTGGCGCTGGCGGCTGTGCTTCGAGGGCCGGGGGGCAGCGCACTCGAGCTGCAGTCGCGGCTGCAGCCCTTCGCCGCCTGGCCGCTGCAGGCCTTGTCGCTGCGCAGCCAGGCGCTGGACCTGTCGGCACTGCACCCGCAGGCGCCGCGCACCCGGCTCGACGGCCGCGCCGAGCTGCAGTCGGCCGCCGCGGACGCCCCGCTGCGCATCGTCGTCGAGCTGGCCAACGCCGCGCCGGGGCGCTGGGACGAGGGCGCGCTGCCGCTGGCGCAGGCCACGCTCGCGCTCGGCGGCCGGCTCGATGCACCCGAGCGGGTCGAGATCGAGCGCGTCGCGCTGCGACTGGCCGACGGCCGCGGCGACGCCGGCCGCATCGAAGGCCGCGGCCTGTGGCAGGGCCACACGCTCGCGCTCGAGCTGCAGCTCGCCGGCGTCACGCCGCAGCGGCTGGACGCACGCGCCAGCGCGATGACACTCGCCGGCCCGGTCACGGCCGAGATCGACGGCCTGCCGTCGCCCGACCCCGAAGCTGGCGCGCCCGCCGCGCCGCCGTCGCTGGCGCTGCGCACGACGCTGGACGGCCGTCTGCAGGGCGCGCCGCTGCCGGTCCGGCTGGCGCTGCAGGGGCGCGCGCGCGCCGACGAGATCGAGATCGCGGCGCTCGACGCCAGCGCCGGCGCAGCGCGCGCAAGGGCGAGCGCGATCCTGCGCCACGCCGATGGCCGCTGGGCGCTGCGCAGCGAAGGCGAGCTCGCCGACTTCGACCCGCTGCCCTGGTGGCCGGGCGCCGACGGTCAGCCCTGGGCGCGCGGGCCGCACCGCGTCAACGCGCGCTGGGATGTCGATGCCAGCGTCGCGGCAGCGGCGCTGGCCGGCGACCCGGCGGCGCTGCCGGCCGGCGCGCGCGGCCGTGCCGAGCTGCGCATCGAGCGCTCGCTGCTGGCCGGGACGTCGCTGGCGGGGTCGCTCGCGATGACGCCGCAGGACGCCGCGCTGGCGTTGAAGGCGGAGCTGACGCTGGCCGGCAACCGGCTCGCGGTCGATGCGCGGCTGGCCGGCACCGGCGATGGCGCCGCCGACCGCTGGCAGGCCGAGCTCGACGCCCCGGCGCTGGACGCGCTGGCGCCGCTGGCGGCGCTGTGGCCGCAGGCCGCGGCGTGGGCGCCACGCGCCGGCGCGGCCATGCTGCGCGCGCAGGCACGCGGGCGCGGACCGTCGTTGGCCAGCGACGGTCGCGCCGAACTGCGCGGGCTGCAGGCCGGCGCGCTGACGCTGGCGCAGGTGTCGCTCGGCTGGCGGATCGACGACCTCGGCACCCTCGGATTCGGCAGCACCGCCGCCGCGGCGCGCGGTGGCCGCGCTGCCGCCGAGCGCGATGGCAGCACGGCCGTCGCGCGCGATGGCAGCGGTGCCCCCGCACGCGGCGGGGCACCCTGGGACCTCGCGCTCGACCTGCGCGGGCTGCGCCTGCGCGGCGACGCCGGCGGCGTGGACCGCTTCGCGCTCACGACGTTGCGCGCGACGCTGGCGTGCGACGCGGCCGCGCACCGGCTGCAGCTCGACGCCGCTGCACCGCTGAAGCCGCCCCCCATGCTGGCGCAGATCCTGGGGCTGGCGCCGCCGTCGGACGGCGCGCGGCTCGCGCTCGTGCTCGACGGAAGCTGGGACAGCGTGGCCGTCGCGCCCGGCGCGTCGCTGGCCGGCGGGACGCGCACCGCGCAGGCCGCCGCCGCGACCCCCGGTCCGCGCGGCGCGGCGCTCGAAGGACGCTGGCAGGCGCGCATCGGGCGTCTGCGCGTCGACGGCTCCGACGCGCTGCCCCCCGCCACGGCGGCGCCGGCGGCCTGGCTCGACGCCAGCGAGCTGCGCGCCAGCCTGCGCCTGGGCGCCGGCGGCGACTGGCGCGAATTTGCCGTCGACCCGGGGCGGGCCACACTGGCCGGCGGCATCGCGCTGCGGCTGCAGCGCTTCGCGCTCGAACCTGCCGCGGCGGCGGGTGACGCGCCGCGCATCGCGCTCGACGCCGAACTCGAACCGCTGGCGCTGGCGCCGCTGCTGGCACGCTGGCAGCCCGAGATGGGCTGGGACGGCGACCTGCGCGTCGGCGCGCGCGCTGGCTGGCGCAGCGGCGCCGCGACCGAAGCCGACATCGTCGTCGAGCGACTCGGCGGCGACCTGCGCGTGCGCGACGCCGTCGACCAGCCGCTCGCGCTCGGGATCACCGACCTGCGGCTGGCGCTGAACGCGCGCGACGGCGACTGGCTTTTCACGCAGGCGCTGGCCGGGCACACGCTGGGCGAGGCCGGCGGCCTGCTGCGCGTGCGCAGCGCCCCGGATGCGCCGCTTCCCCGCCCGGGCGACGCGCTGGACGGGTCGCTGCTGGCGCGCGTGGCCGACCTCGGCGTCTGGGGCGCCTGGGTGCCGCCGGGCTGGCGGCTGCAGGGCTGGCTGCAGACGCAAGGCATCCTTGGCGGCCGGCTCGGTGCGCCCGAGATCCAGGGCACGCTCGAAGGCGCCGGGCTTGGCGCGCGCAACCTGCTGCAGGGTGTGCACCTGCGCGACGGCACGCTGCTCGTGCGGCTGGAGGGCCCGCGCGCGCGCGTCGAGCGCTTCGAGCTGAAGGCCGGCGATGGCCGCTTGACGCTGGCCGGCGGCGCCACGCTGGGCGAGGATCCGCAGGTCGACCTGCGGCTGCAGGCCGAGCGCTTCCAGGTTCTCGGCCGCATCGACCGCCGTCTCGTCGCCAGCGGCGGCGCCACGCTGCGGCTGGACCGCGACCGGGTGCAGCTCGACGGCCGGCTCGACGTCGACGAGGGCCTGTTCGACCTGAGCCGCAGCGATGCGCCGACGCTGTCCGACGACGTCACCGTGCGCCGCCCGGGCACGCCGCCGGCGCCGCCGGCGCCGCCCGCCGCGCCGCGGCGCGCGACCGAGGTCGATCTTCGGCTCGGCCTGGGCGAGCGGCTGCGCGTGCGCGGCTTCGGCCTGGATACCCTGCTCGCCGGCGAGCTGCGGCTGACCATGCCCGGCGCGAAGCCCGCGCTCGCCGGCGAGTTGCGCGCGGTGGGCGGCAACTATGCCGCCTACGGCCAGAAGCTCGAGATCGAGCGCGGGCTGCTGCGCTTCGCCGGCGCGCCGGACAACCCGCAGCTGGACGTGCTGGCGCTGCGGCCGGCGCTGGAAGTCGAGGTCGGGGTCGCGATCAGCGGCAGCGCGCAGGCGCCGCGCGTGCGGCTGCACTCCGACCCCGAGATGAGCGACACCGACAAGCTGTCGTGGCTGGTCCTCGGCCGCGACCCGGGCACGGTCGACCGCGCCGATACCGCGCTGCTGCAGCGCGCGGCGCTGGCGCTGCTGGCCGGCGACGAGCCCGGCCCGACCGACGCCCTCGTGCGCCAGTTCGGGCTCGACGAGTTCTTGCTGCGCCAGTCCGACGGCGACGAGCGCGAGACCATCGTCGCGCTGGGCAAGCAGCTCTCGCAGCGCTGGTATGTCGGCTACGAGCGCGGCGTCAACGCCACCGCCGGCACCTGGCAGCTCGTCTACCGCGCCGCGCGCCGCTTCACGCTGCGGCTGCAGTCCGGGCTGGACAATGCGATCGACGCGATCTGGGTCTGGCGCGTCGAGTGAGGGACAATCCGCCCGCCCGAGCTCGCCGTAGTTCAATGGACAGAACGGCCGCCTCCTAAGCGGCAAATACAGGTTCGATTCCTGTCGGCGGGACCAGCCGTGCCGGCTCGGCGCCGGCTGCAATTTGTCACGCCTTCGTCGCCATCCGCGCCTACGATTGCACAATGGACGATCGAGAACCGGGACTGTGGCGCATCAGCGCCTTCGAGCGCGAGCGCGCCGCCGCTGCGGCCGCGACGACGCTGCTGCCGACGACGCTGCTGGCGGACCTGCGGCGGATGCGCCCGACACCCGGCGGCGGGCAGGACGTGCTGGAGGTGGCCGCCGCCTGCGTTCGTCACCGCGAGTCGGCCCTGCTCTACCTGGGCTGCGGGCCGCTGGTGTGGCCGGTGACGCTGTTCCCGGCGCAGGCGCTGTACCACTCGCCGCGCGCGGCCGACGACGAGGTGCCCGCCGCCGCGCTGCCGCGCCTGCGGCTGCTGTCCGCTGAGCGGTCGCAGTTGCGCCCGCCCGGCCATTTCGAGCACGATCGAATCGGTCACGCGGCGCATTACCGGCCGTTGCCGTCGCTGCTGTGGGCGCTGGCGGTCCAGGGGCCGCGCCAGGCCCTCCTCGACGAGATCCCGGCCGACGCGCGCTACCGGCTGGCAGCCGGCGTCGACCTGCGCCTGGCGCGGCGCGGCGGCGCGCTCGGCCCGTCGATCGACCGCCTGCGCGCCGGCGCGGCGACGCTGCGCGACATGTCGGGCTGGCCCGGCATGGGCGTCGAGCGCGCCAGCCGGCTGCTCAATGCGCTGTACCTGACCGGCTCGCTGATGATCCTGCGCGCGCCGCAGCCCGGCCCGCGTCCGGCGTCCAGCCTGTGGTGGCCGTGGCTGTCCCGGCGCGGCTGAGGACCTGCTGCGGCGCCATTCAAGTCGCCGCGCCCGGCTCGCCGCTGCGCATCGCGCGCGACAGCATCAGCACCGGGATCAGCCCGACGACGACGATCGCCAGCGACGGCAGCGCGGCCTCGCCGAGCCGCTCGTCGCGCGCGAGGTTGTAGGCCACCACCGCCAGCGTGTCGCTGCCGAAGGGGCGCAGCAGCAGCGTGGCCGGCAGCTCCTTCATCGCGTCGACGAAGACCAGCAGCGCCGCGGCGAGCGCCGAGCGCCGCAGCAGCGGCAGGTGCAATTGCCAGAAGATGCGCCGGCGCCGGCTGCCCAGCAGCCGCGCCGTCTCGTCGATGCTCGCGCCGATCCTCGCATAGCCCGCCTGCACCGACTGCAGCGCCACCGCCGAGAAGCGCGACAGATACGCCAGCAGCACGCCGAAGGCGCTGCCGGTGACCAGCGCCGCCACCGGCAGGCCCGGCAGCGCGGCCTGCAGCGGCCCGACCGGCAGCAGCACGCCGACCGCGATCACCGCCCCCGGCACCGCATAGCCGAGCGCCAGCAGCGCCGCGGCCGGTGCCAGCAGGCCGCGGCGCCCGCGGGCGCCGGCCGGCCGCAGCGCAAAACCCAGCGCCAGCGCGAGCGCCGTGGCCAGCAGCGCCGCCGTCCCGGCCAGCCGCAGGCTGGCCCAGGCCCAGCCGGCGAATCGCGCCAGCGGCAGCCCGAACTCGGCGTAGCGCAGCTCCTGCACCAGCAGCCACAGCAGCCAGCCCACCGGCAGCACGAAGCCGAGCAGCACCGGCAAGGCGCACAAGGCCCAGGCCGCGGCGGCGGCGGCGCCGCGCAGCCGCTGCGGCACGGCCTCGGCGCTGCCGCCGCTGCGCCGCATCGCCGCGAAGCGCATGCGGCGCTGCGCGCGCCGCTCGACCGCCAGCAGCAGCGCGACGACCGCGAGCAGCATCGACGCCAGCTGCGCGGCGGCGATGCGGTCGTCCAGCACCAGCCAGGCGCGGAAGATCCCGGTCGAGAAGGTCGCGAGGCCAAAGTACGCGCCGACGCCGTAGTCGGCCAGCGTCTCCATCACCGCCAGCGCCAGGCCGGCGGTCACCGCCGGGCGCGCCAGCGGCAGCGCGACGGCGCCGAAGCGCCGCCACGGCCCGGCGCCGAGCAGCCGCGCCGCCTCCAGCAGGTGCGCGGCGCGCTCGCCGAGCGCGGTGCGCGTCAGCAGATAGACATAGGGATACAGCGCGAGCACGAACAGCAGCACCGCGCCGCCCAGGCTGCGCACGTCCGGCCACAGCGCGCCGCGCAGCCCGAGCCAGCCGCGCAGCGCGGTCTGCAGCGCGCCGCTGTACTGCAGCGCGTCGGTCCAGGCGTAGGCCAGCACATAGGCCGGCATCGCCAGCGGCAGCAGCAGCGCCCACTCGAAGCTGCGCCGGCCCGGAAAATCGAGCAGCGTGACCGCCGCCGCGGTGGCCGCCCCCAGCAGCGTGACGCCGACCGCCACGCCGAGCGCGAGCAGCGCGGATTGCGCCGCATAGCTGGCCAGCACCGTCCCGGCCTGATGGCGCAGCGTGGCCAGCGCCTGCGCGTCGAGCCCGGCCCAAGCGCCGAGCACGGCGAGAACCGGCAGCGCCAGCAAAAGGCAGACCAGGGTCAGCGCGGTGCGCATCGCCGGCAGCGGCCCGACATGGCGACGATCATCAGCGCGGGTCGATCCGCGGCGGCGGCTTCGGCGCCAGAGAGCACAATGCGAACCATCCTCATTCCCGGTGGGCCGCTATCATAGAAGCATGTTCCTGCAGGTCGAATCGGTCAGCGTGCGCTACGGGCGCGCCGATGCGCGGCCGGCGGTCGAGCGCGCCAGCTTCGCGCTCGCGCGCGGCCAGATCGGCGTCCTGATCGGGCCGTCGGGATGCGGAAAGACCTCGCTGCTGCGCGCGGTCGCGGGGCTGGAGCGCTGCAGCAGCGGGCGCATCCGCGTCGAGCAGCAGGCGCTGGACGATGCCGACGCGGGCCTGCACCTGCCGCCCGAGGACCGGCGCATCGGCATGGTGTTCCAGGACTATGCGCTGTTCCCGCACCTGAGCGTCGCGGACAACGTCGGCTTCGGCCTGGCAACGCTGCCGCGCGCCGAGCGCGCCGATCGTGTGCAGCGCATGCTGGAGCTCGTCGGCCTGGCGCACGCGGCGCGGCGCGCGCCGCACCAGCTCAGCGGCGGGCAGCAGCAGCGCATCGCGCTGGCGCGCGCGCTGGCGCCGCAGCCGCGGCTGCTGCTGCTCGACGAGCCGTTCTCGAGCCTGGACGTCGACCTGCGCGAGCACCTGGCGCAGGAGCTGCGCGCGATCCTGCAGCAAAGCGGTACCACGGCGCTATTCGTCACCCACGACCAGATGGAGGCCTTCGCGCTCGGCGACGCGATCGGCGTCATGAACGGCGGCCGGCTGGAGCAGTGGGGCGACGCCTACACGCTGTACCACCGGCCGGCGACGCGCTTCGTCGCCCGCTTCATCGGCCACGGCGTGTTCACGCCGGCGGAGATCGTCGCCTGCGCGCACGGGCCCTGCGTGCACACGCCCTTCGGCGAGCTCGACGACCCGGCCGAATGCCCGCTGCCCGGCGCCTACCCCGGCGGCCAGTGCGACCTGCTGCTGCGCGCCGACGACGTCGTCCACGACGATACGAGCCCGGTCAGGGCGCGCATCGAGCGCAAGGCCTTCCGCGGCGCCGAGTTCCTCTACACGCTGCGGCTGGCCGGCGGCGAGCGCGTGCTGGCGCACGTGCCGTCGCACCACGACCACGCGGTCGGCGAGTGGATCGGGATCCGCCCCGCGGTCGACCACGTCGTGACCTTTCCGCGCGAGCCGGACGCGGCGGCCGCCGCCGGCGACGGGCACTGAACTTTGCCCTTTTTGCACGCTCGGAATCGGCACCCGGGCCTATACTGAGCCCGGGGATGGTGCGCGCGGCCGCGGCGCAGCCCTGACCTGGAGGTGCATCGCAGATGAGTGGCAAGTTCAAGATGGTCGGCCTGCTGGCCGTCGGTGCCCTGACCGGGGCGCTGACGACGATGCAGCTGCAGGCCAATGCACGCAATGCGATGGCGCCGCTGCCGCTGGAGGAGATGCAGCAGCTCGCCGCCGTCTTCGGCATCGTCCGCAACGAGTATGTCGAGCCGGTCGACGAGAAGAAGCTGATCTCGGATGCGATCGCCGGCATGGTCGCCGGGCTCGACCCGCACTCGCAGTATTTCGACAAGAAGAGTTTCAAGGAATTCCGCGAGAGCACCGGCGGCAAGTTCGTCGGCATCGGCATCGAGATGACGATGGAGGACGGGCTGGTCAAGGTCGTCTCGCCGATCGAGGGCTCGCCGGCCTTCCGCGCCGGGCTGAAGCCCGGGGACCTGATCACCCGCATCGACCAGACCGCGGTCAAGGGGCTGAGCGTCAACGACGCCGTCAAGCGCATGCGCGGCGAGCCGAGCACCAAGGTCGAGCTGATGGTGTTCCGCAAGGCCGAGAGCCGCACCTTCCCGGTCACCATCGTGCGCGAGGAGATCCGCGTGCAGAGCGTGCGCGCGAAGGTCGTCGAGCCCGGCTACGGCTGGGTCCGCGTGACGCAGTTCCAGGACCGGACGGTGGACGACTTCGCGCGCAAGCTCGGCGAGTTGTACGAGCAGGATCCGAGCCTGAAGGGCCTGGTGCTCGACCTGCGCAACGACCCCGGCGGGCTGCTCGATGGCGCGATCGCGCTCGCCGCGGCCTTCCTGCCGGCCGACGCCGTCGTCGTGACGACCAACGGCCAGGTCGACGATGCGCGCGCGACCTACCGCGCCAGCCCGCAGCACTATGCGCGCCGCGGCGGCGACCCGCTGCGCCGGCTGCCCGCGGCGCTCAAGACGGTGCCGATGGTGGTGCTGGTCAACGAGGGCTCGGCGTCGGCCAGCGAGATCGTCGCCGGTGCGCTGCAGGACCACAAGCGCGCCACCGTCATGGGGGCGCAGACCTTCGGCAAGGGATCGGTGCAGACGGTGCGCCCGCTGTCGGCCGAGACCGCGCTCAAGATCACGACCGCGCGCTACTACACCCCGAACGGCCGCTCGATCCAGGCCAAGGGCATCGTGCCCGACATCTGGCTCGACGAGACCGTCGAGGGCAACGTCTTCGCCGCGCTGCGCATGCGCGAAGCCGACCTCGACAAGCACCTGCAGGGCAAGGACGAGAAGGCCGACGATGCGCGCGCCAAGGCGCGCGAGGAGGCGCGGCGCAAGCTCGAGGAGCAGATGGCGCAGAGCAAGGAGGCGCCCAAGCCGCTGCCGGAGTTCGGCAGCGCGGAGGACTTCCAGCTCCAGCAGGCGCTGAACCAGCTGCGCGGCCTGCCCGTCATCGCCAGCAAGACGATGAGCGAGCGCCAGGCCGAGGCGAGTTCGGCCGAGCGCTGAGCCCGACGGGCGCCTCATCCCGCGCGAGCCCGGCCCGCCGCATGCGGACCGGGCTTCGTCGCTTTCGGGCGCGTCCGCAAGGCCGACGGCCCTGACCAGGAATCCCGCGATGACGCACGAGCCCATCACCCTCGTCACCGGCGCCCGCGGCGGCATCGGCAGCGCCCTCGTCGCCAGGCTGCGCGCCGACGGCCGGCGCGTCGCCGCCGTCGGACGCGATGCCGCGGCGCTGGCGGATCTGGATGCCGATGCGCGCATCGCCGCCGACACGACGACGCCCGACGGCGCGGCGCTCGCCTTCGCGGCCTGCCGCGAGGCGCTAGGCGCGGCACCGGCGGCGCTCGCGCACTGCGTCGGCAGCACGCTGATCGCCCCGCTGCACCGCACGCGCGCCGAGGCCTACCGCGAGCTGCTGCGCGTCAACCTCGACAGCGCGTTCTTCACCCTCCAGGCCTGGCTGCAGGCGCTGGACGGTGCGCCGGGCACCGCGGTCTTCGTCAGCTCGGTGGTCGCGCGCATCGGGGTGGCGAATCACGAGGCGATCGCCGCCGCGAAGGGCGGCGTCGAGGCGCTGGTGCGCAGCGCCGCGGCGACCTACGCCGGCCAGGGCGTGCGCGTCAATGCCGTGGCGCCCGGGATGACCGACACGCCGATGACCGCCGCGATGCTCAAGCTGCCGGCGCTGCGCGAGGCCGCCGGCCGCCAGTACCCGCTCGGCGGCGTGCAGACGCCCGATCAGGTGGCCAAGGCGATGGCCTGGCTGCTGTCGCCCGGCGCCGCGCGCGTGACCGGGCAGGTGATCGCGGTCGACGGCGGTTTCAGTAGCGTGCGGCCGCTGGTCAAGTAATCGCCCCCGGCACGGCAGGGCGGGCGCCCGGCGCCGGCATGCGGCAGCGCCGCCGGCTGCGCGGCGATCGCGGCGCGGTCGTCATCTGGCGCATGATCCTGGGCCCGGCGCCTGCCCCACGGGTCCGCCCGGGTGGACCATGGACCCGCGCCCTATCGCCCCGCCCCCCGCGTCGTTCGCCCTGCCGCTGTGGCCGCTGCCGCTGCTGGCCGGGCTGCTGCCGGCGCTGGCGTCGCTGCTGGCGCTGTGGCTGTCGATGCGTGCCGGCCTGGTGCCGGCGTGCAACCCGCTGCTGGAGGGCTGCACCTCGATCAGCCGCGCCGCACGCCACGACCTGCCGAACCAGCTGTTCCGCGCCATCGTGCTGCCGGCCGCCGCTCTGCAGGCGCTGACCTGGTTGCTGGCCGCGCGCTGGCTGCGCGCCGAGGGCCTGGGCGGCACGCGTGCGCTACTGCTGCTGGGGCTGCTGGCGCCGGCGGCGCTGGTGCTGTACGGCAGCTTCCTCGGCAGCGACGGCAGCATCTACCGGCTGCTGCGCCATTACGGCACCGTGGTCTACTTCGGCTTCACCTGTGTGGCCATGCTGCTGACCGGGCGCGCGATCGAACGCCTGGCTGCCCGCGGCACACTGCGCCCGCCGCGCGGCCTGCGCCGTGCGCTGCTCGTGCTGTTCGCGGGGCTGGTGGCGCTGGGCTTGTTCAACGCGCTGGCCGGCTGGTGGTTCGTCGACCCGTTGAAGGACCGCGTCCAGAACCTCAGCGAGTGGTGGGGCGCGCTGGCGATGACGCTGGTCTTCGTCGTGCTGGCGGCGATCTGGCGCCGCTGCGGGCTGCGGGTGCAGGTGTTCCGTTGACGTGATGAATACCCCCCACCCGTTCGGGCAGGCCGAGCTGGTCGATCTCGTCGACGCCACCGCGCGCGACCTGCACGCGGGCGCGCCCGGATTGCCCGAGGTCGCGCCCGCGTGTTCGCTCGACCGCGACCTCGGCTTCGACAGCCTGGGCCGGATGGAGCTGCTGCTGCGCATCGAGGCCGCCGCGGGTGTCGCGCTGCCCGAGGACACGCTGCAGACGGCCGAGACCGTGGCCGACCTGTGGGCGGCGGTGCAGCGCGGGCGGGTGCGCGCCGCCGTGCCGCAGCCCATGCCGACCGCCGGCGCGGCCGCGGCAGCCGCGGCGCGCACTCGGACGCTGGCGCCGCCTGCACCCGATACCGGCGCCGAGCCGGGCCGCTGGCAGGCCGCGCAGACGCTGCTGGAGGTGCTGGACGCGCACCTGCAGGCGCACCCCGACCGGGTGCAGATCCACTGCCTCGCCGACGACGCCTGCACCCCGATCAGCTACCGCCAGCTCGCCGAGCGCGCCGGCGCGCTGGCCGCCGGGCTGCAGCGCGCCGGGCTGAAGCCGCGGCAGACAGTGGCGATCATGCTGCCGACCTCGCCCGAGTACTTCGACACCTACCTCGGCATCCTGCGCGCCGGCGGCATCCCGGTGCCGATCTACCCGCCGGCGCGCGCCTCGCAGCTCGAGGACCATGTGCGCCGCCACACCGGCATCCTGGCCAACGCCCAGGTGGCGCTGATGGTCAGCGTGCCCGAGGCGATGACGGTGGCGCGCTTGCTGCAGGCGCGTGTGCAGGGGCTGCGCGCGGTGCTGACGCCGGCGCAGCTCGCCGCCGGCGGCGGCACGCCACGCCCGGTGGCGCTGCGCGCCGACGACGTCGCCTTCATCCAGTACACCTCGGGCAGCACCGGAGCGCCCAAGGGGGTGGCGCTGACGCACGCCAACCTGCTGGCCAATATCCGCGCGATGGTGCAGGCGATCGAGGCGACCGAGGACGATATCTTCGTCAGCTGGCTGCCGCTGTACCACGACATGGGGCTGATCGGCGCCTGGCTCGGCAGCTTCTACGTCGGCATGCCGCTGGTCGTGATGTCGCCGCTGGCCTTCCTGGCGCGTCCGCGGCGCTGGCTCGAGGTGCTGTCGCAGCACGGCGGCACGCTGTCGGCCGGGCCCAACTTCGCCTACGAGCTGTGCCTGGCGCGGATCGCGGACCAGGAGCTGGCCGGGCTGGACCTGAGCCGCTGGCGGCTCGCGTTCAACGGCGCCGAGGCGGTCGGCCCGGACACGGTGCTGCGCTTCGGCGCGCGCTTCGCCGCCTGCGGGCTGCGGCCAGATGCGATGACGCCGGTGTACGGGCTGGCCGAGGCCTCGGTCGGGCTGCTGTTCCCGCCGCTGCGCCGCGGCCCGCGAATCGACCGCGTGCGGCGCGCGCCGTTCGAGCGCGAGCGCCACGCGCTGCCGGCCGCCCCCGACGACACCGGCGCGCTGCGCTTCGTCGCCTGTGGGCGCGCGCTGCCGGGGCATGCGGTGCGCATCGTCGACGACGCCGGGCGCGAGCTGCCCGAGCGCGTCGAGGGGAGGCTCGTCTTCCGCGGCCCGTCGGCCACCGCCGGCTACTGGCGCAACCCGCAGCAGACCGCGCGCCTGTTCGACCGCGGCTGGCTCGACAGCGGCGACCGCGCCTACGCCGCCGACGGCGAGATCTTCGTCACCGGGCGCGTCAAGGACATCGTGATCCGCGGCGGTCGCAACCTCTACCCGCAGGAAATCGAGGACGCGGTCGGCGCGGTGGACGGCGTGCGCAAGGGCTGCGTCGCCGTCTTCGGCCGCCCCGACGCGCGCACCGGCACCGAGCGGCTGGTCGTGCTGGCCGAGGTCCGGCCGCGCCGCGCGGGCGATGCCGCGGCGCTGCGCGACGCGGTGGCGCGCGCGGTGCTGGCGGCGATCGGCGAGCCGGCCGACGAGATCGTGCTCGCGCCGCCGCACACGGTGCTCAAGACCTCCAGCGGCAAGGTGCGCCGATCGGCCTGCCGCGAGCTGGTCGGGCAGGGACGCGTCGGCAGCGCGCCGG
>JACPVA010000081.1 GCA_016191995.1 Burkholderiales bacterium
CGCCGCTGCGCAGGACGCCGCGCCGCGCCCGCTGGCCGAGCAGGTCGAGGCGGTCGAGCGCGCGGCGATCGCCGAGGCGCTGCGCGCCGCCGGCGGCAACCGCGCGCGCGCCGCGCGGCTGCTCGGCATGCCGCGCTCGGTGCTCTACCAACGCCTGCAACGCTGGCCGGAGATCGCCCCGCCATGAAGCCCGAACCCGCCGCATCCCGCATCCCGATCGTCCTCGTCCACGGCGCCTGGGCCGGCGGCTGGATCTGGCAGCGCGTTCGCGCGCCGCTGGCCGCGGCCGGGTTCGACGTCCATGCCGTCACGCTGACCGGCTGCGGCGAGCGCGCGCACCTGCTGCGGCGCGAGATCACGCTGCAGACCCACATCGCCGACGTCGTCGGGCTGGTGCAGGCCGAGGAGCTCGACGAGATCGTCCTCGTCGGCCACAGCTATGGCGGGCTGGTCGTCACGGGGGCTGCCGACGCGCTGCTGGCGCGCGGGATCGCGCGCGTGCGGCAGATCGTCTACGTCGACGCCATCGTGCCGCTGCCGGGCGAGTGCTGGGGCCAGCGCCACGACAACGCGGTGCGGCGCGAGCGGCTGGCCGCCGCGGCGGCGACCGGGTTGCGCGCGCTGCCGCCGCCGGACCCGGCGGCCTTCGGCCTGGGCGGCGCCGACCGCGACTGGCTGCGCCGCCGGCAGGGGCTGCACCCCTTCGGCGCCTACCTCGAGCCGCTGCACTTCGACGGCGCGCGCATCGCCGCGCTGCCACGCGCCTTCATCGACTGCAAATCGCCGGCCTTCCCGACCATCGAGCCGATGCGCCGGCGCGTGCGCGAGATGCCGGGATTCGCCGTCGTCGAGATGGCCACCGGCCACTGCCCGCAGGTGCAATCGCCGGCGGAATTCGTCCGCCTTCTCGGGGAGCTGATCCATGCCAGAACGAGCCGAAACGATGCGCGCTGACACCCTGCCAACACGCAGAACCTGGGCCGCGCTGATGCGCCGCCGCCTCGCCGCCGGCGTGTCGGCGCTGTCCGCCGCGCTGCTGCTGGCCGGATGCGGCACGCCGGTCGTCAACCCGGTCACCGGCAAGACCGAGCGCTCGGTCATGACCGAGGCCGACGAGATCGCCGAGGGGCGCAAGGCGCACCCGCAGATCCTGCAGGAGTACGGGCGCGTCGACGACGCGCGGCTGCAGGCCTATGTGAGCGAGATCGGCCAGCGGCTGGCGCGCCAGTCGCACCGCGCGCAGCTGCCGTGGACCTTCACCGTGCTCGACAGCCCCGAGGTCAACGCCTTCGCGCTGCCGGGCGGCTATGTCTACGTCACGCGCGGCATCCTGGCGCACCTGTCGGGCGAGGCCGAGCTCGCCGGCGTGATCGGGCACGAGATCGGCCATGTCACCGCGCGCCACGGTGCACAGCGCGCGACGCGGCAGCAGCAGGCCGGGCTCGGGGTGCTCGCCGCGACCGTGCTCGGCGCGGTGCTAGAAGGGCAGGGCTTCGGCGGCGCGGCCGACCTCGCGAGCCAGGTCTCGCAGGTCGCCGCCGCCGGCTACCTGGCGTCGTACAGCCGCGACCAGGAGCTGCAGGCCGACCGCCTGGGTGCCGAATACCTCGCGCGCAACGCCTACGACCCGCAGCGCATGGTCGACGTCATCGGCGTGCTGCGCGGCCAGGAGCTGTTCGCCGCCGACCTCGCGCGCGCCGAAGGCCGCGCCGCGCCGCAGGGCATGCACTGGCTGGCCACCCACCCGAGCGGCGAGCAGCGGCTGGCCGAGATCCGGCGCGAGGCCGCGCGCTACGCCGGCAGCTACGGCGACGCGCGGCGCGACCGCTACCTGGCGGCGCTCGTCGGCATCACCTTCGGCGACGGCCGCGCGCATGGCGTCGTGCGCGGGCGCGATTTTTTCCACGAGGAGCTCGGTATCGCACTGACGGCGCCGCAGGGCTGGCGCATCGTCAACGGTGCGGACGCGGTGACGCTGGCCAACGCGGCCGGCGACGCCGGCCTGGTCGTTCGCCTCGTGCCGCCGAAGGCGGGGCGCAGCCACGACGAGATCATCCGCAATGCCTTCAAGCCGACCGACGGCCGGGCCGAGCGGCGAAGCGTCAACGGACTGGCGGCGACGCATTTCGTCGGCAATGCCGCCGACGCGCAAGGCAAGCCGCGCACGCTGCGATTCACGCTCGTCGACGGCCCCGGCGGGCGCACCTACCTGCTCGGCTGGGCCTGGCGCGACGCGGCGGCCCTGCAGCGCGACGCCAGCGGGATCGCCGCGGCCGAGCGCTCGTTCCGTGCGCTGTCCGCCGCGGAGCGCGCGCGGGCGCGGCCGTGGGTGGTCGAGGTCGTGCCGTTCCCGCGTGGCGGCTGGGCCGAGCTGGCGCGCGGCTCGCCACTCGGGCCGCCCGACCGCGCGCAGGCGCAGCTGCGGCTGATCAACGGCGTCTACGACGGCGGCGGTGATCCGCGCGTGGGGGAGCGGGTCAAGGTCGTGCGCTGAGGCTCAACCCTGGACGAACCGCGTCGCCGGCATCGGCGCCGGCCAGCCGGCCTCACCGGCCACGCGGACGATCGCCGCGTTGGTGTCGAACCAGACCTGCCAGTAGTGGTCGGTGTGCGTATAGGGGCGCACCGCGATGACGGCGCCGTTGAGGTTGAGATCCAGCAGCGCGACCTCGGGTGCCGGGTCGGTCGCCACGTTCGGGATCGCGCCGACGGCGGCGCGCAGCTTCTCGATCGCCGCCTGCGGATCGACGCCGACCGCGAGCTGCGCCGTGCGGTCGACGCGGCGCACCGGCAGCAGCGAGAAATTCTGGATCGTGTCGCCGAAGACCTTGGCATTGCCGACCAGCGTGACGACGTTGTCGGGGGTGACGAGCGTGGTGGCGAACAGCCCGAGTTCCTTGACCGTGCCGACGATGCCGCCGATGCCGACGAAATCGCCGACCTTGAACGGCCGCAGCACGAGCATGAAGGCGCCGGCGGCGAAGTTGCCGAGCATGCCGCTCCAGGCGGCGCCGATCGCGACGCCGGCACCCGCCAGCAGCGCCGCGAACGAGGTCGTCTCGATCCCGAAGTAGCCGAGGATGCCCAGGACCAGCGCGATGTTGAGCGCCACCGCGAGGATCGAGCCGAGGTACTTGGTCAGCGTCGGGTCGACGTGGTTGCGGCCCATCGCCGCCTGCACCATCGCGGTGACGCGGCCGATCAGCCAGCGGCCGATGACCCAGAACAGCAGCGCGGCGGCGATCTTGATCGCCAGCGCGCCGAGGGTGTCGGTCAGGAAGGTGGTCACTCCTTGCGCGTTCATTGGATTGTCCTTTCGAGTCCGACCGTTTGATCGATGCGGTTGTACGGCCGGGCCAGCCGGGCGCCCTTCGGGGCATCGCGGGTGTGCGGCTCAGGGAATGCCTGAAAGCCGTGGCGCGCCCCAGCCCCGGTCATGACCACCGCCCGATGGCCACGACCGGGGTGATTAGACTCCCGACGCATGGAACTTCTGGCCCCGGCGCGCGACGCCGCGATCGGCATCGAAGCGGTAAACCACGGGGCCGACGCCGTCTATATCGGCGGCCCGGGCTTCGGCGCGCGCGACAAGGCCGCCAACCCGGTGGCCGACATCGAGCGGCTGGCGGCGCACGCGCACCGCTATGGTGCGCGCGTCTTCGTCACCCTCAACACGATCCTGCGCGACGACGAGCTGGAGCCGGCGCGCCGCCTGGCCTGGCAGCTCTACGAAGCGGGCGCCGACGCGCTGATCGTGCAGGACATGGGGCTGCTCGAGCTCGAGCTGCCGCCGCTGCAATTGCACGCCAGCACGCAGGCGGACATTCGAACGCCGGCCAAGGCGCGCTTCCTGCAGGATGTCGGTTTCTCGCAGCTGGTGCTGGCGCGCGAGCTCGACCTCGGCCAGATCCGCGCCATCGCCGACGAAGTGTGCGAGGCGAAACTGGAATGCTTCGTCCATGGCGCGCTGTGCGTGGCCTACAGCGGCCAGTGCTACATCAGCCACGCGCTGACCGGACGCAGCGCCAACCGCGGAAGCTGCTCGCAGGAGTGTCGCCAACCCTTCACCGTGCTGGACGCGCAGGGCCGCGTGCTGGCGCACGACAGGCACGTCCTGAGCCTGAAGGACAACGACCAGAGCGCCAACCTCGCGGCGCTGGTCGACGCCGGCATCCGCAGCTTCAAGATCGAGGGCCGCTACAAGGACATGGCGACGGTGAAGAACGTCACCGCGCACTACCGGCAGCTGCTCGACGCGCTGCTGGAGCGGCGCGCCGACCTGCGCCCGGCCAGCAGCGGTCGCTGCCGCTACACCTTCACGCCGGCGCCCGAGCAGGGTTTCAACCGCGGCGGTACCGACTACTTCTTGCGCGGGCGCCGGATCGACATCGGCGCCTTCGACTCGCCCAAGCACGCCGGGCTGCCGGTGGGCCACGTGACCCGGGTCGCGGCCGGGAACTTCGAGATCGACACCGGTGACGCCGCGATCCGGCTGCACAACGGCGACGCGCTGACCTGGTGGGACCGGCAGGGCGAGCTGCAGGGCGTGCCGGTCAATACCGCCGAGCCGCTCGACGATCCGGGCGGCGGTAGCCGCAGCGCGCCGCGTGCCGCGGGTACGCTCTGGCGCATCGTGCCGAACCTGGCGCGCGGCCAGACGCTGGCCGAGCTGCAGCAGCGCGCCGACCTGCGGCGCGACACCGCGGTCAGCCGCAACCGCGACATGGCCTGGGAGCGGCTGCTGGCGCGGCCGTCGGCCGAGCGCCGCATCGCGGTCGACCTGACGCTGGCGCAGGTGCGCATCGACGCCGCGGACGGTCCGGCGGGCGCGGCCGACGGCTTCGAGCTCGCGCTGAAGGACGCCGACGGCCACCGCGGTGTGGCGCGTGTGGCGCACCCGCACGAGCCGGCGCGCGACCCGGCGCGCGCCGAGGCGCAGCTGAAGGCCGCGCTGGCCAGGCTGGGCGACACGATCTTCGAGGCGCGCCGCGTGCGGCTGGTGCTGGCACAGCCCTGGTTCGTTCCGGCTGCCGTGCTGAACGCGCTGCGGCGCGACGCCGTGGTGGCGCTGGAGGCCGCGCGCGCGGCGGCCTTCGTGCGGCTGCCGCGCGCACGCCCGGTCGAGCCGCCGGTGCCCTACCCCGAGCATGCGCTGACGTATCTGGCCAACGTCTACAACCAGCGCGCGGCCGATTTCTACGCGCGTCACGGCGTGAAGCTCGTCGATGCGGCCTACGAGAGCCACGAGGCACTCGGCGAGCTGCCGCTGATGATCACCCGGCATTGCGTGCGCTACAGCCTCAGCCTGTGCCCGAAGCAGGCCAAGGGCGTGGCCGGCGTGCAGGGCACGCTGCGCGCCGAGCCGCTGACGCTGGTGCACGGCGACGACCGCCTGACGCTGCGCTTCGACTGCAGGCCCTGCGAGATGCACGTCGTCGGCGCGATGCGCCCGAACGTGCTGGCGCGGCTGGCGAAGACCGAGCCGCTGACCTTCTACCGCACGCGGCCACCGGCGCCGCCGGGCCGGACGGTCGCGTCGGGGTCCGCGTGCTGAGGCTCGATCGGGTGTCGAGCGAACCCGGCCGTCGCATGGACGCGCTCGTCGCCGGTGAACGCCCGAGCCCGCTTGGCTGCGTGCTGCGGCGCAGCGCGGCCAAGGCGATCGACGTCGGGCTGTTCGCCGCCCTGTCCTATTCCGCGGCGACGCTGGCGCTCGCGCAGCCGCTGGCCTTCGACGCCCTGGTGCCGGCCTTCCTGTCGGCGCTGTGGGTGGCCGGCTTCATCGTCAGCGCCGACCTCGCCTGCGTACTGCTGTTCGGCCGCACGCCGGGCGAGTTCCTGGCCGGGATCCGCGTGCTGACGCTGGAGTCGCGCCGCCTGCCGATGTCGCTGCGCCAGGACCGCACGGTCGACGCGCTGGTCGAGGGCACGCTGGGCTGCGTGCCGCTGCTGGCGCGTTTCTGGCGCCTGCAGCCGGCGCCCTACGACGCCGGCTGCATCGTGCAGTTCGCCCGCTTCACGCCGCAGCGCGTGGTGCTGACGCTGGCACTACTGGTCGCCGCCGGCGTGGTGCTGGTGGGCGCCGGCCTGGTGCTGGGGCTGCGCGGCGTCGAGGCGCATGCGCCGCCAGCGCTGAGCCGCGCGTTGCGCGCCGCCGGCCTGGACGTCAGCGAGAGCTGGGTCAACCCGGTGACCGGTGCGCGCGTGACGCTGCCGCGCGGCTGGCAGATGGCCCAGTCGCGCCACTCGCCGGGCGGCGGCGAGTTCATGGTCGAGTTCGGCTGCGACCGCGACGACTTGCCGTGCGTGGTGCGCCTGGTCGCGGAGCCCGGCTTCGCCTACAACGAACTCGATCCGGCCAAGGACACGGCGGCCAGGACGCTCGATGCCCGCTTCAAGGCGCTGTTCGGCCGGCGCGCGGCGACGCTCGTCGACCGGCCCGACCTGGCCGGACAGTCACGGCTGGCGGCGCTGTATGCGGCGCCCTTCGCCTTCGACGAAGACCCCGCCGCGCCCGAGCGCGCCGGCACCGGCATTCTGTGGTTCACCGAGCGCCGGCACCGCTGGGGCGTGGACTTCGTGCACTTGGCCGGGCCGGACCCGACCGGCGACGAGGCCGCCCGGCTCGCGTTCGCGCTCATCGCCAGTTCCCTGCCGCGACGATGAACGCGCCGCAAGCGACGACCGATGGTGCTGCCGCCGGCGTCCGACCCAGCGCCGCCGGCGGATGGGGCCGCCGCATCGCCGCGCGCGCCATCGACGCCCTGTGGCAGTTGCCGGCCGCCTGGCTCGCCTGGCACGGTGCCTCGGCCTACTCCGATCTGCCCTGGTACTGGCTGGCGTTGCCGGCGGCGATCGGGGCGGCGGCGATGCAGGTCGTCGGCGACAGCCTGCTCGTGTGGACGGTCGGCACGACGCCGGGCAAGGCGGCCTGCGGGCTGCGGCTGCGGGCGCCGGGGGGCGACGCGATCACGCTGCGCCAGGCGGTCGGGCGCGCGGTCAAGGTTTCGGTGCTGGGCCTGGGGCTGTGGATGCCACCGTGGACCGCGATCGACCTGGCGGCGTGCCTCTGGCGCGCGCGGCGCGGTCACCCGATGCCCTGGGAGCGCGGCGACGCGTCGCTGGCGGTGGCCGCGGCGGCGACCCCGGCCAGCACCCAGGCCACGGCCTGGGTGCTGGCCGGGGTCGTCAACCTGCTGTCGGCCGCCGCCTGGGTGCTCGCCGACGGGCGCCCGGGCCCGTCCGGCCTGTCGGCCGCGGCGGCGCAGGACCTGCGGCGCGCGATCGCCGGCCACTGGCTCTGGATCCATCCGCTGACCGGGACCGAGCAGCGCCTGGGCGCGCGCTGGCGCCTGGTGCACGAGGCGCGCTTCGACCGCACGCAGTCCTATCACGCCAGCTTCGCCTTCGGCGACGGCGTCGCCAACTTGGTTCGGCTGACGCTGCAGTGGGGTCACGATCGGACGGACCCGTGCATCGACGCCGAGCTGGACCTGGAGGAACGCGGCTTCGTCGTCACACGACGCCATGCATCGCCAGATGGCGCGCTGCCCTCGTGTCGCGCCCACGGGGCGCGCCTGGACGACGGGCGTCTGGTGACCGGCGAGGTGCTGATCCGCGTCGAACGCGACCGGCTGCAGACCTCGGTGCTGCGGCAGGTCGACGATCTCGACCAGGAGGCAAGGCGCGAAGTCGGCGACCTGGCGGCGGCCCTGGCCGCGCCGGGCGACGGCTGGCAGCTGGACGCGCAGGGGCCGACGCACTTCCACTGGCACAACGAACTGACCGGCCGCCGCCAGCCGCTGCCCGCCACCTGGACGCCGCACGAGATCATCGTCGTGCCCGGGGCGTCGCTGTTCGGCCACCTCTTCGTGCGCTGGCCCGGTGCCTCAGGCTCGGCGGAGCACAAGGATGCGGCAGCCGTGTTCGGCCTGCCGCGCGGCGTGCTCAGGCAGGCCGAGGTCGACTCGGCGCTGCAGGTCCTGATCGACAACGCGCGACCCGAACGCGTCGAACGCGTGGCGATCGACGACCGGCATGAGCGCCTGCGCCTGGTTCGCGCAGCGGGCGACGGCTACATCGAGGTGCGCCGCGGACGGCGTCACACCTGGTTGCTGATGTGGCGCCACAACGAGAGCGGCAACACGCCCGAGCACGCCAAAGACCACGAACTTCTGTCGCCCCTCCTCGAGACGTTGGACTGACCGCTGGAGACCGCGGCACATCACGGCCGTCAGCGACGGGATCGATGCGAAATCCGACAACACGGATGGGCTCAGAGGTTGGGATGTAGCCGCGGCGGCGGGATCAGCATCACCAGCCACCGCATTGACTTCGATCCGGTCGTCTGCGATCAACCGGCGGGGCAGACGGCACCGCGGGCCATGCTCTTCTGATTGCTCAGCGAGGCCGTGCGTGCCGGCGGACCCAGGCTGCGAACTCGGTCTCGGGCAGATCGCCGGCAGCCAGCGCCAGCATGGTCAGCACGCAGTCGGCATCGTCGGCATCGAGCACGAGGCCGTTGAGCGCCAGGAACAGTTCGACCGCGACGAACGCGGTGCGCTTGTTGCCGTCGACGAACGGGTGGTTGCGCGCAAGGCCGAAGCCGTAGGCTGCGGCCAGGTCCGCGGCGTCCGGCTTGCCATAGGCCGCCAGGTGCATCGGCCGTGCCAGCGCCGACGCGAGCAGGCCTGCGTCGCGCAGGCCTGCTGCGCCGCCGTGCTCGGCCAGTTGCTCCTCGTGCACCGCCGCGAGGACCTTCGGGTCGAGCCAGACCCAGGGCCGGCTGGTCACCCTAGATCCGGCAGTTGGGCGCGCCCGAGCGGGCCGTCATCGGCCGCGCTGGCAAGGCGCAAACCGCAGCGATGGCACGTGCCATCGCGAGGATTTGCAACGCCGCCAGCGTGGTCGAGGGCGGCTCGATCGGGTGCGCAGCGCGCTCACCCAACAGGTGCGCAGCGTCGTGGCCTCTTTCGTTAAGCACGTCAAGACGTTGCTTGCGGAGGAGAGCGGTCAACTGCCGGATCTAGGGTCACTTGGCCAGTTCGCGCAGCGCGTCGCGACGCTTCTTCATGATGCGGCGTGCCACCTCCATCTGGGTCTCGAACTCGGCGCTGTAGGGCGTCAGCAGGATGCCGTCGGCGGCGTCGGTGACGAAGACCGTATCCCCCTTCTCCAGCTTGAGCCGCGCCAGCAGTTCCTTGGGCAGGATGAGACCGACCGAGTTGCCGATCTGCGTGAGCTTGAGTGCGGTCATGGCGGGTTCCTCCTGCCTGCTTCTGAGCAGGTTATAACGCACGTTATATTAGACGCGTCTCCCGGTGTCTGCAAGCTTGCGCTTTCGCAGGTCTCGGCGTCGGAAACCGGACCGCCGGCCGCGGCGCCCATCCCGCCCGGGCGCCGCGCGTTCAGCCGCCCTGTCGCCACTTGATCGAGCAGCCGATGCTCGGCACCTGGTCGCGCGGGCCGTGGCCGGTGCGCGCGACCTGCAGCATCGCGTCGAGCAGTTCGCGCCGGGCGTCGGGCTTGGACTCGCGGCCCGAGCTGTCGATGCGGCCGCGGTACTGCAAGCCGAGCGCGGCGTCGAAGCCGAAGAAGTCCGGCGTGCACACCGCGCCGTAGGCGCGCGCCACCGACTGGTCGGCGTCGAGCAGGTAGGGGAAGGGTAGGTCGTGGTCGCGCGCGAATTCGCGCATGCGAGCGGGCGCATCGTCGGGGTAGGCGTCGAAATCGTTCGACATGATGCCGACGACGCCGACGCCGGTCGCCTGCAACGCACGCGCGTCGGCGGCGAGCCGCTCGACGATCGCCCTCACGTACGGGCAGTGGTTGCACATGAAGACGACGAGCAGCCCGCGCTCGCCGCGCGCTGCATCGCGCGTGACGGTGTGGCCGTCGAGGTCGGGGAGCGCGAAGTCGGGCGCTTGCCAGCCGAAGTCGCAGACGGGGGTGGTGGCGGCCATGGCATGATCCTCATGATGCAAGTGGGTCCGCATTGCGGATGGCGAAACGAGGGACTTGACCCCTTCGAAGCCAAACGAGGGACCAGACCCCTTCGAAGCCGACCCCTTCGAGGCCGACGATACCTCGCGGGCGCGTCGTGCGGCCAAGAGTTGCGGCACCCTCGCCGCCGACCCTGATGCCGTCCGGGTCGCTTGCCGCGTTGTCCAAAGATGCATAGACTATGCATCATTGAACGGGACTCGATGCGATGATGATGCACCACCACCCGATCCGGTCCCGCCGCGCCGGCGGGAGCCCGCGGTGAGCGCCGCCGGCCAGGACGAGGCCCTGCAGCAGGCGCTGCAGCGCAGCTACCGCCACGGCTTCGTCACCGACGTCGAGTCCGACTCGCTGCCCCCGGGGCTCGACGAGGGCACGATCCGCGAGATCTCGCGCCGCAAGGGTGAGCCCGAGTTCCTGCTGCGCTGGCGCCTGGCGGCGTACGAGAAATGGCGCCAGATGGAGCCTCCCGAGTGGGCGCGGCTCGAGATCGCGCCGATCGACCTGCAGACGCTGTCGTACTACTCGGCGCCGAAGTCGATGGCGAATGCGCCCAAGAGCCTGGACGAGGTCGACCCCAAGCTGCTCGAGACCTACGAGAAGCTCGGCGTGCCGCTGCACGAGCGCGCGCAGCTCGCCGGGGTGGCGGTCGACGCGGTGTTCGACTCGGTGTCGGTGGGCACGAGCTTTCGCGAGCAGCTCGCCGGGGTCGGGGTGATCTTCTGCTCGATCTCGGACGCGGTGCGCGAGCACCCGGAGATCGTCGAGCGCTACCTCGGCAGCGTCGTGCCGCAGGGCGACAACTACTACGCCGCGCTCAACTCGGCGGTGTTCTCCGACGGCAGCTTCGTCTACGTGCCGGCCGGCGTGCGCTGCCCGATGGAGCTGTCGTCGTACTTCCGCATCAATGCGCGCAACACCGGGCAGTTCGAGCGCACGCTGATCATCGCCGAGGCCGGCGCCGAGGTCAGCTACCTCGAGGGCTGCACCGCGCCGCAGCGCGACGAGAACCAGCTGCACGCGGCGGTGGTCGAGCTGGTCGCGCACGACGACGCCTTCATCAAGTACTCGACGGTGCAGAACTGGTACCCGGGCGACGAGGACGGGCGCGGCGGCATCTACAACTTCGTCACCAAGCGCGCGCTGGCCGCCGGCCGGCGCTCGCGTGTGGCCTGGACACAGATCGAGACCGGCTCGGCGATCACCTGGAAGTACCCCAGCGTGGTCCTGCGCGGAGAAGGCTCGAGCGGCGAGTTCCACTCGATCGCGGTGTCCAACCACCGCCAGCAGGCCGACACCGGCACCAAGATGATCCACCTCGGCCGCGACACGACGAGCCGCATCGTCTCCAAGGGGATCAGCGCCGGGCGCGCGCACAACAGCTACCGCGGGCTGGTGCGTGTCGCGCCGACCGCCGCCGGCGCGCGCAACCACACGCAGTGCGACTCGCTGCTGATCGGCTCGCAATGCGGCGCGCATACCTTCCCGACCGTCGACGCCGCGCGCGCGGACGCCGTCGTCGAGCACGAGGCGACGACGACGCGCATCTCCGAGGAGCGCCTGTTCTATGCCCGCCAGCGCGGGCTGGACGAGGCCGAGGCGACGGCGCTGATCGTCGGCGGCTTCTGCCAGGCGGTGCTCGACGAGCTGCCGATGGAGTTCGCGCTCGAGGCGCGTGCGCTGCTGGCGGTATCGCTCGAAGGCGCGGTCGGCTGACCCTGGATGCAGGAACGAGGAAACCCGATGACCCGATCCCCCCAACCCCGCGCGCCGCTGCTGTCGGTGCGCGAGCTGCGCGTCGAGGTCGGCGCCACCCGCGTGCTGCGCTCGGTCGGCTTCGACGTCGCGGCCGGCGAGCTCGTCGTGCTGATGGGCGCCAACGGCAGCGGCAAGAGCACGCTCGGCCTGGCGCTGGCCGGCCACCCGCGCTACCAGATCTCCGGGCAGGCGCAGCTGGCGGGGCAGGACCTGCTGGCGATGCCGGTCGAGGCGCGCGCGCGCGCCGGGCTGTTCCTGTCGCTGCAGGCGCCGCCCGACGTCCCGGGGGTGAAGAACAACCTCTTCATCCGCACCGCGCTGAACGCGGTGCGCAGCGCGCGCGGCGAGCCCGAGATCGACGCCTACGACTTCCTCGGCCAGGCCAAGTCCGGCGCCAGGCGGCTCGGGCTGCCCGAGGCCATGCTCGGCCGGCCGGTCAACGAGGGCTTCTCCGGCGGCGAGCGCAAGCGCAACGAGCTGCTGCAGCTCGCGCTGCTGAAGCCGCGCGTGGCGATCCTCGACGAGATCGACTCCGGGCTCGATGTCGACGGCGTGCGCGCGCTGGTCGACCTGGTGCGCGCGATGCGCGCCGACGGCACCGCCTTCGTCGTCGTCTCGCACTACCTGCAGCTGATCGAGTCGCTCGAGCCTGACCGCGTGCTGCGGCTGGCCGACGGTTGCATCGCCGAGACCGGCGGCATCGAGCTCGCACGCACGATCGCGGCGCAGGGCTACGGCGCGGGGCGGTCGCGCCAGGGCGCGGCGGCGCAAGCCTGATGGACGCCGCCCGCGCCGACGCGCTCGCCGCGCGTCACCACCTGATCGACGAAGGCGGATGGCAGTTCCGCCGCGTCGATGCCTTCCGCTTCCTGCCACCGCCGGCCGCGGCGGTATGGCTGGGTGACGAGACCGCCGCGGCCTGCGACGCGCCGCCGCTGGCCGGCGCCGGCTGGACCCTGCACCCGGCCGGCGCGCCGGGGCTGGTCGACGCACGCTGGCTCGACGCCGGCGACCCGGCGCAGCGCGCGTCGCTGCTCGACGGCCTGCCGGCGCCGGGCGACGATGCGGCCGGCGCGCCCTTCGCCTGGGCGCACC
>JACPVA010000076.1 GCA_016191995.1 Burkholderiales bacterium
CGACGCTCTTCCGATCTCTTCCCCCCGGCCCCCTTCCCGAGGAAGGGGGTGAGTGTGGTTCGCGGGCTGCGCCCGCTCCGGGGGTTGGCTGGCGCCCCCTTCGGGCGGCCGGGCGGGGGCGCTCACAGCACCCTTCCCAGCACGTAGAGTGGTAGGCGTTCGGCGATGCAGGCGGGGCTGAGGAAGTCATCGCCCTCTGGAGTGAGGTCGAACATTTCTTCGTTCCCCTCGATCAAGTTCAGCAGTTCGGCGACGAGCTCGGCACAGGTGTAGGGGTCTTCACCCTGCTGCCGACGGGCGCGGGCTTCGGCGGTGCTGAACTTGTTCCAGATCCACCGGCTGCCGCCGGGCTGGCGGGTGAGTGGTGGCAGGCCCGCCGCGCGCGCCACGGTCTGGTTCATCAGTCTGGCGCGTGTACCCGCCCGGCGTGCGCCGTGTCGCCTGAGGAAGCGACTGAGCAGGCCCGGCTTGCGCCTGCGCCGCCAGCGGCGTGCCAGGCCCGCGGCCAGCAGGATCGCCGCGATGCGCAAAATCTCCCGAAGGTCGTAATCCATCGGGAAACCCTGCTGGACGCGTTGCCGGATACGCTGCCGCGAGCTTGCGCCGGTCGCTTCGGGCAGGCCGCCCGGCAAGCTCGCTCCGGCCAGCGCCGCGGGCCGCGCCAGTACCACTGGCGCGGTGCTCCAGCCCTCCATTTGTTCGAGCCGCAGCGCCTCGTCGATGGGGATCACGCGTACCGAATGGGCGAGGGTCGCATCGATCAGGAACACCGCTTCACCCTGGCGCAAGAGCATGCCGACATGCGCCCAGCGGCTGCGCGTGCCGAGGCGAAGGAGGAAATGCATGGGGTTGGTCGGCCTTCCCGGGGACAGCCACAGGTCGCCGGTTTGCAACGGCAGCCCCAGCGCGCTGGGTGCGACCGCCGGTTGATCCAGCGCAGTGTCGGCCAGGCGCGGGCGGCCCAGCAGGGTGGTGGTGCTCACAAGTAGCCCCGGCGCTGGCCTTCGAAGACCGCTTGGCCGCGCCGGCTGACCCGCAGTTTTTCGTAGATGTGGCGTATGTGGGTGCGCACGGTATGCGGCGAAATGTTGAGGCGGTCGCCGATTTCGTCCGGAATGAAGCCATGGGCGACTAGCTTGAGGACATCGACCTCGCGTTGCGAGAGTGCATCTTCGGGCGCGGGGTGGGCGGGTGCGGGCGGGTCGGCGGCGCGCAGGCGCTTCAAGACATGGCGCGCGATCGCCGGGGAGATCGGTGATTCGCCCTTGCTGGCGCGCTCCAGCGCTTCAATCAGTTCGGCGTCGGTGCAGCCTTTGAGGATATAGCCGTCGGCACCCGCCTCGATCGCGCCGATCACCCGGTGCTCGTCGCCGAACACTGAAAAGACCAGAATCGCCTTGGCCAGATTCTGGGTTCGCGCTTCGCGGATCAGATCGCTGCCGTCGCCGTCAGGCAATTGCAGGTCGGCGAGCAGCACGTCGGGGCAGGCCTGCTTGAGCACCGCGCGCGCCTGGGAAAGGGTGGCGGCGTGACCCACGGCGACGATATGTGGCGTGGCCGCCAGCCCCTCGAGCACCGAGGAGGCCACGCGGGCGTCGTCTTCTACCAGGAACACCCGTATCGGCACGAAAGACCTCCGCTGCGCTTCTTGGTTTTGCCCCTACGGCAAGGCGGCAAGGCGATCGGGCCTGGGGCGATGCACCCATGATAAACCCGCGGCGGCAGGCGGCAAAATCACTCAATCGTGCGATTCCACCCACGACGCCAGCGCGCATGCTTGGCCTCTGCACACTCACCGTGATCGCCCCAGGGTTGGCCCATGCGCCAGGAACTACCAGTTTCGCTGAACCAGGACCTGTTCCGGGATCTCCCCGTGTCAGGGCGCGCCTGGAGCCCCAGTTCACCGCGCGCCGAGGCCTCGCCCTCGACGTCCGCGCCGGCACCGGCACCGCTGGCGCCATCGCCGGCGTTCACTGCGGCGCGCGTTTCACGCTTGCATGAAACCGTGCTCGACCAGCTCAGCATGGTGGTGCTGGTGGTCGATGAAGCGGTGCAGGTTCAATACACCAATCGCGCGGCGCGGGAATTGCTCACCGAGGGCGGGCCCTTGCTGGTCCGGCAGGGGCAGCTCCAGGTGGCCGGCGCGGAGCAGCAGGACTTGCTGCGCGACCTCGTGGCGCGATGCCGTTGCACCCGCCGCGCGCAGGGTGCCATGTTGGGTGCGCGCGGGGCACGCGGCGCATTCTGGGCCTCGGTGGCGCCGCTGTACGGCGATTTCGACCCGCGGCAGCGCGGCCCCGCGACGCTCTTTCTGGTGCAGCTCACCGCGCCCTGGCGGCAATTGCCTTGGGAATTCGCTTTGGTCAGCCAGGCCTTCGATCTCACGGTCGCCGAGGCGCAGGTGGTCTGTGCTCTGGCTGACGGTATGAGCGCCGAGGATTACGCCCGGCAGTCCCGCCAGGCGCCCGCCGAAGTACACGCCCTGCTGCGGGGCGCGCTCAACAAAACCGGGCTGCGACACCAAGCGGAGTTGGTGCAGGTGATCGCCCGCATCGCTCCTCTGGCCGCCATCACCACTCCCGATTGTGTCAGCCTGCTGCCCGAAGAGCTGCGCGGTGGCGGCCTCACCTGATCATTTGCGCGGCGCCTCGGCTTCATCGTTCAGCGCTTCGGAAGGGGTGTTTATCGGGCGGTCACGAAAACGTTCCCGCAGAATGCCATAGCGCTCGCCGCGGGCGTGCTCGATCTCGCGCAACACCCGGCGCAGGGGTACGGCCAAGCGCGTCAGAGTCTGCGCGGCGAGCATCAGACTGCCTTCCAGCACTTCGGGCACCACTTCGCTGGCGCCAGCGCGCTTCAGTTCTTCGAGGTGGCTGTCGTCGGCGGCGCGCACCACCACGGGCAGATCGGGCCGATGCCGGCGAACATGCGCCAGCACGCGCAAGGCGGGGGCGATCTCCGGGAAGGTCAACACCAGA
>JACPVA010000026.1 GCA_016191995.1 Burkholderiales bacterium
ATGCGCTGGCCGACCATTACCGCAGCGCCGATGTCTTCGTCTTCCCCTCCCTGACCGAAACCTTCGGCATCGTCCTGATCGAGGCTATGGCCTGCGGCCTGCCGATTGCCGGATTCCCGGCGACCGGGCCGGTCGATGTCGTGACCCGGCCCTTGCTTGGCTGCGTCGATGAGAATCTTCACAAGGCCGCCCGCACCGCCCTCGCCGCCCCCGGCACGGCCGCAGCACCGGCCGCCCCCGCACCCGCCGCCCCTGGCGCCGCCCCCGCACCGGCCGCCCCTGGCGCCGCCCCCGCAGCGGCCGCCCCTGCCGGCACTGGCACTGGCACGCTCGACCCCGCCGACATCAGCAAAGGCCTCGGAATCAAGCGATGACGACCCCCCTGCACCCCCTCGCGCGCACGCTCGCGTGCATCGTCGCCGCGTGCGCCGCGCTGCTGGCCGGCGCCGCCCCGGCCTGGGCGCAGCAGGCCGCGGCTGCCATGGCCGCGGCCGAATACCGCCTAGGCGCCGGCGACGTCATCCGCATCAGCGTCTGCCAGATGCCCGACCTGGCGCTGGAGGCGCGGCTGTCCGAGGCCGGCGTCATCAGCTACCCGCTGCTGGGCAGCGTCCAGATCGGCGGCCTGAGCGTGCCGCAGGCGGAGAAGAAGATCGCCGACGGCCTGCGCGACGGCAACTTCGTCAAGCAGCCGCAGGTCAGCATCCTCGTCACGCAGGTGCGCGGCAACCAGGCGAGCGTGCTCGGCCAGGTCAACCGCCCAGGCCGCTACCCGCTGGAAAGCGCCGGCCTGCGCCTGACCGAGCTGCTGGCCACCGCCGGCGGCGTCGCCGCCAGCGGCGCCGATACCGTCACCCTCGTCGGCAGCCGCGGCGGCCAGCCGTTCCGGCGCGCGATCGACCTGCCATCGCTATTCCGCACCGACGGCGGCGGCGACGACCCCCTCATCCAGCATGGCGACGCCGTCTACGTCGAGCGTGCACCGCTGGTCTACATCTACGGCGAGGTCCAGCGCCCCGGCGCGATGCGCCTGGAGCGCGGCATGACGCTGCTGCAGGTGCTGGCCGCCGGCGGCGGCCTGACCCAGCGCGGCACCGACAAGGGCATCCGCGTGCACCGGCGAGATGCCCAGGGCCAGGTCCAGGTCCTGACGCCGGGCATGGACGACCGCGTGCAGGACGGCGACGTCGTCTACGTGCGCGAGAGCCTGTTCTGAGCCACCATGCGGATGCGTCATGCCGGTCATCTCGATGTTTCATGGCATCGTGATTCGCATGTACACACTATCGTGAAGCACGACCTCTTGAGCATCGAGCTGCTACCGGATCACAAACTGATGGTCGAGCTCGCCGATGGCCGGCGTGGCGTCGTCGACGTCCGGCCCTGGCTCGAAGCCCCCGGCATGGCGCGCCTGCGCGATCACGCGTACTTTGCACAGGTCACCATCCTGCTCGGCGCGGCGACCTGGCCGGAAGGCGAGGACATTGCGCCCGAAACGCTCGCCGAAGCGTTGCAGGCGCTGCAGGCTGCGTGAGCCCGGCGACGTCCTCTACGTGCGCGAGAGCCTGTTCTGAGCCAAGAAGCGATGATCGACTGGTCCACCTGCGAGGCAGCCGAGCGCGACCCCGGCCGCGTCAGCGGCGCCTGGGTGTTTCGCGGTACGCGCGTTCCGCTGGCGGCCTTGTTCGAGAACCTCGAGGATGGTGCGCAGGTACAGGACTTCGTCGCTTGGTTCCCCGGCGTGAGCATCGAGCAGGTCCGTGCCGTGCTCGAGCACGCGGCGCGCAGCGCCGTGGCCGAGGCCTAGGCGAACTCGCCATCCCCTGACGCACGATCCGGCACACCCCACCCAGCGCCCGCCGACCTCCACCCAAGCAGAGCCCCACCCATGACCCTCGGCCAATTCCTCTCCGTCCTGCGCGCCCGCTGGTGGGTGGTGCTGCTGGTGCTGGCGCTCACCGTGGGCACCACCGTCGCGGTCAGCCTGCTGCTGCCCAAGCAGTACACCGCCAGCGCCAGCGTCGTCGTCGACTTCAAGCCCGACCCGGTCAGCGCCGTCGTCTTCGGCGGCATGCCCAGCCCCGCGGTGATGGCCACGCAGGTCGACATCCTGAACAGCGAGCGCGTCGCCATGCGCGTCGTGCGCAACCTGCGCCTGGCCGACAACCCCGACGTCCGCGCCCAGTGGCAGGAGGCCACCGAGGGCGAGGGCACGATCGAGCAGTGGCTGATCGCGCTGTTCCGCAAGAGCCTGCTCGTCGAGCCCTCGCGCGAGAGCAGCGTCATCAACGTCGCCTACACCGCACCCGACCCGCGCTTCGCCGCCGGGCTGGCCAACGCCTTCGTCGAGGCCTACACCCAGACCTCGCTCGAGCTGCGTGTGGACCCCGCGCGCCAGTTCAGCGGCTTCTTCGACGTCCAGCTCAAGGAGCACCGCGACCGCCTAGAGTCTGCGCAGAACAAGCTCAGCGCCTACCAGAAGCAGCACGGCATCATCGCCAGCGACGAGCGGCTGGACGTGGAGACCCAGCGCCTGAACGAGCTGTCCAGCCAGCTCGTCGCGCTGCAGGCCGTCGCCGCGGGGTCCGTCAGCCGGCAGGCGCAGGCGCAGGGCGCGGCCGACCAGATGCAGGAGCTGCTGAACAACCCGCTGCTCAACAACCTGAAGGCCGAGATCGGCCGCATCGAGGCCCGGCTGCAGGAGCTCAGCAGCCGCCTGGGCGACCGCCACCCGCAGGTCGTCGAGACCCGCGCCACGCTGGACGCGCTGCAGAAGCGCTTCGACGCCGAGAGCCGCCGCGTCGCCGGCGGCGTGCGCGTCACCAGCAACATCGACAGCAGCCGCGTGGCGCAGGCGCGCACCTCGATGGACGCGCAGCGCGAGCGCGTGCTGCGCATGAAGGCCGTTCGCGACGAGGGCATGCTGCTGCAGCGCGACGTGGAGAGCGCGCAGCGCGCCTACGACAACATCCAGGCGCGCCAGGTGCAGACCAACCTCGAGAGCCAGACGACGCAGAGCTCGGTCCACACGCTGACCCAGGCCGTGCCGCCGGTGGAGCCCTCTTCGCCCAACCTGCTGCTGAACACCGCGCTGGCGATCTTCCTCGGCAGCCTGCTTGCGGTGGGCACCGCGCTGCTGCTCGAGCTGCTGGACCGCCGTGTGCGCAACGCCGACGACGTCGTCGCCGCGCTGGACCTGCCCGTCATCGGCTTCATGCCGAAGCCCGGCGGCAACCGCAAGCGTGCATCGATGATGCAGCAGCGGCTTCTGGCCCCGGCGCGCCCGGCGCTGCCCCAGTCCTGAGCCGCCCCGGCCCTGCCGCCGCCGCCCGCCCGAGATCGACCCGAGACCCCCAGCATGGCCAAGTTCCGAGCCTCCGCCCTCGCGCCCGAGGAGCTGCCGAAGATCGTCCACGGCGCCGGCACTGCAGCCGCCGACGCACAGGACGGCGCCGTGCTGGACCGCAGCATCGGCGACATCCTGGCCGAGCTGCGCGACCTGGACCAGGAACAGGTCGAGCGCATCCTGGCGCACCAGCGCAAGACCGGCGTGCGCTTCGGCGAGGCCGCCATCGCGCTCGGCCTGGCCACGCGCGACGACGTGCTGGTGGCGCTGGCGCAGCAGTTCCACTACCCCTACGCACCCGACGCGCAGCACCAGGTCAGCGCCGAGCTGGTCGCCCTGCGCGAGCCCTTCGGCCACCGCGCCGAGGCCTTCCGCGCGCTGCGCACGCACGTCATGATGCGGCTCTTCGGCGAGAACGAGCACCCGCGGCGCGCGCTGGCCGTCATCAGCCCCGACACGCTCGACGGCAAGACCTATTGCGCCGCCAACCTGGCCGCCAGCCTGGCGCAGCTCGGCGGGCGCACGCTGCTGGTGGACGCCGACCTGCGCGGCCCGCGCCAGCACGAGGTCTTCGGGCTGGACAACCGCAGCGGGCTGAGCAGCATCCTCAACGGCCGCGCCGACAGCCAGGCCATCCAGCAGATCGCCGGCGTACCCAGCCTGTTCGTGCTGCCGGCCGGCGCCACCCCACCCAACCCGCTGGAACTGGTGGAGCGCCCCGGCTTCGGGCTGCTGATGCGCGAGCTGGCCGCCAAGTTCGACCATGTCGTCGTCGACACCCCGGCCGCCGTCTTCGGCGCCGACGCCAGCGTCATCGCCGTGCGCTGTGGCGCGGCGCTGGTCATCGCGCGCAAGGACGCCAGCCGGGTGGCCATGCTGCAGGACCTGGTCGGCAGCCTGGAGGGCTTCCAGGTCAAGGTGGCCGGGGCGGTGATGAACGAGTATTGAGCCACGAGCGGCGCCACCACCCCGAGGCCCGACATGCAAGCCATCCGCGAGACGCACGACGTATCCGACGGTTCGGTCACGATCCGTCTGCCACAGGGTTTTTCGGCGCGTCGCGTGGAAGTCATCGTGCTGCCCGCGGACGAAGACCGCACCGCCGGCCGCGTACGCGAGCGCCGTCCGGCACCCGAGCTGGCCGGCACCGTCATCCGCGACGATCTGATCCAGCCCGCCGTGGCGCCGGAAGAGTGGGACGCGCTGAGGTGATGGTCTTGCTCGACACTCTCGCCGCGCGCATGGCGCGGGCACGGGCCGTACCACTGGGGCCGCAGGCGACATGATGAGCGCCGTCCCCGACCCCATGGCAACGCAGGCGCGCCCGGCCGCGCCCCGCCTGGCTGCCCACCGGCGCCGACCCGCTGGTGCTGGCGATGCTGGTGGGCGGCTTTGCGCTGCTGTACCTGCCCACCTACTGGAGCCTGGTCGATACCGTCTGGGCCAGCGACGAGCAGGGCCTCGGGCCCATCATCCTGGCCGTGAGCCTGTGGCTGCTGTTCCAGCTTCGCCACCAGATCGGCGCGCTGCCCCCGCTGTTCTTCCTGCTGTTCATGATCCCGCTGCCCGGCGCGCTGGTGGCGGCGGTGACGACACCGCTGAAGGCGGCCGTCTCCTACGTCGCCGAGCTGCTGATGTACCACGCCGGCTACCCGGTGGCGCGCAGCGGCGTGATCCTGCACGTGGGCCAGTACCAGTTGCTGGTGGCCGAAGCCTGCGCCGGCCTGAACAGCATGTTCACGCTGGAGGCGCTGGGCCTGCTGTACATGAACCTGCTGGGCTACACCAATGTCGTGCGCAACGTCACGCTGGCGGTGCTGATCATCCCGATCGCATTCGTCGCCAACGTCATCCGCGTGATGATCCTGATCCTGGTCACCTACCACCTCGGCGACGCCGCGGAGCAGGGCTTCGTGCACGACTTCGCTGGCATGGTGCTGTTCATGGCCGGGCTGATCCTGATGCTGATCACCGACAAGCTGCTGGGCTTGTTCATCCCCGCATGCCGGCCCCCAACTCCGTCACCCCGGCGGAGGCCGGGGTCCAGGGCTGACGTGGGAAAGCCTCTGGATTCCCGCTTTCGCGGGAATGACGAAGCTACCACCCTGGATTCCGGCCTGCGCCGGAATGACGGTACAGGTGGTGGATAGGCAATATGCCGAAGCTGTATGAATATTTTGGGATCATCGTCATGTTCTACGCTAATGAACATGAGCCGGTGCATGTGCATGGCAAATGCCAGGGCAGGGAAATGCGCGCGGAAATCACCCTGCTGAACGGCCTGGTGAGCGAGATTCGCTACAAGGAGGTTGCCGGCCGGCTCCCTCTGGAATCGACTGAATTGCGCTATTTCGATGAAGTAGTCACGGCTCGTGCTGACGAAATCGTCCAGAAATGGATCGACTTCTTCGTACTGCATAAATCAATCAAGCCCGAGCGAATCACAAGGAGGCTGAAATGACAGGTAAAGTCATCAACATCGTTTCTGCTCAGCAGGCGGGCGACTGCGTCCTGCACCTTGTTTTCGACGACGGCACGGCCCAGGACGTCGACTTCAAGCCTTTTCTGACGCACTCATCCCACCCGGACATCAGGAGTTTTCTCGACCCTGCTCGTTTTGCCGGGTTCAGGATCGAATACGGCGAGCTTGTCTGGGGCGACTATGAGCTCTGCTTTCCGATCGAGGATCTGTACAAGAACCGGATCGTCAATCATGCCTCGATCGAGAAGGCGGCCTAGTGTTTGGTAACAAGAACCACTTCCAGCCCGCCGTGGCGCCGGAAGAGTGGGACGCGCTGAGGTGATGGTCTTGCTCGATACTCATGTCTGGGTGCGTTGGCTGGCGCCTGCGGCCAGGCCGCTGACAGACCGCTTGCTGGCGCTCGAGAGATCCGTGCGCCAGTACCCCGAGATCCGGCAACTTCTGGCGTGAACGTACGAGTACTGAGGCTCGCCACGATACCCGCCATGCGCCTCGACGCTGACCAGACCGACACCATCCTGGCCTGCATCCGCCACCAGTTCGGCGACGACGCGCGGGTGATGGTGTTCGGCTCGCGCCTGGACGACAGCGCGCGCGGCGGCGATATCGACCTGCTGGTGGAGACGAGCGCACCGCCCACGCTGCGCCAGCGCGCACTGGCGACCATGGCGCTGGAGGGCGCGCTGCAGTTGCCGGTCGATATCGTCGCCGTGCAGCGCGGCGTGCCTGCGAGCCCGTTCGCGCGTATGGCGCGTGCACGGGCCGTACCACTGGGGCCGCAGGCGACATGATGAGCGCCGTCCCCGACCCCGTGGCAACGCAGGCGCGCCCTGCCGCCCGGCCGCGCCCCGCCTGGCTCCCCACCGGCGCCGACCCGCTGGTGCTGGCCATGCTGGCGGGCGGCTTCGCGCTGCTGTACCTGCCGACCTACTGGGACTTGGCACAAACCATCTGGGCCAGCGACGAGCAGGGCCACGGGCCGATCATCCTGGCCGTCAGCCTGTGGCTGCTGTTCCAGCTGCGCCACCGGATCGCCGCGCTGCCGTCGCGCCCGGCCCCCATGCTGGGCGGCGCGGTGTTCGCGTTCGGGCTGCTGCTGTACGCGCTGGGGCGCACGCAGGCGATCATCATGTTCGAGGCCGGCTCGCAGATCGCCGTCATCGCCGGCCTGCTGCTGATTTTCAAGGGTGGCGCAGCGCTGCGCATGGCGTGGTTCCCGCTGTTCTTCCTGCTGTTCATGATCCCGCTGCCCGGTGCGCTGGTGGCGGCGGTGACGACGCCGCTGAAGGCGGCCGTCTCCTACGTGGCCGAGCTGCTGATGTACCAGCTCGGCTACCCGGTGGCGCGCAGCGGCGTGATCCTGCACGTGGGCCAATACCAGTTGCTGGTGGCCGACGCCTGCGCGGGCCTGAACAGCATGTTCACGCTCGAGGCGCTGGGCCTGCTGTACATGAACCTGATGGGCTACACCAGCGTCGTGCGCAACGTCACGCTGGCGGTGCTGGTCATCCCGATCGCGTTCGTCGCCAACGTCATCCGGGTGATGATCCTGATCCTGGTCACCTACCACTTCGGCGACGCCGCGGGGCAGGGCTTCGTGCACGACTTCGCCGGCATGGTGCTGTTCATGGCCGGGCTGACCCTGATGCTGATGACCGACAAGCTGCTGGGCCTGTTCATCCCCAGCGGCCGCAAGGAGGCCGCGGCATGAACGCGCAGCGGCGCAAGGCGGTGCTGGCGCTGCTGGGCATGGGCGCGGCCGCGGCGCTGGCCAAGGCGGGCGTGCCGACGAAGAAGATCGCCGACCAGTGGGAGACCGACCTCGAGAAGATGTTCCCGGCCCAGTTCGGCGACTGGCAGGTGGACACCTCGCTGCCCGTCGTCCTGCCAGCCCCCGACGTGCAAGCCAAGCTGGACGCCATCTACAACCAGGTGCTGGCGCGCACCTACGTCAACCGCCGCACGGGCGAGCGGGTGATGCTGTCGGTGGCGTACGGGGGGGACCAGAGCGACGGGATGTCGGTGCATTTGCCGGAGGTCTGTTATCCGGCGCAGGGGTTTCAGGTCCTTTCTCGGTCTATGGGCGCACTCTTGCTGCGCGAGCCCGGTGGAGCATCCCTCCCTGTCGTCAGGCTCTCGACCAAACTCGGGCAACGTGCTGAGCCGGTGACCTACTGGATCACGGTTGGAGATCTGGTGGTTCCTACGAGAACTCAGCAGAAGCTTGCGCAACTCAGGTACGGATTGCGGGGCGAAGTTCCTGATGGAATGCTGATACGCGTTTCATCTATCGATCGCTCTGCAGGGAATGCATTCGCGATTCACGATAGTTACGTACGAGATTTGCGGTCATCAGTAAGTGAAATGAACCGCACGCGCCTGTTTGGTACCGCAGGCCAACAGTAAGCCGCGGCGACGACTATGCACCCCAGGTAGTAGCCCAAGCGTTGTAGCTCGAACTTCGCGAAGGGGACGCATCCTCATGCTCGGCACGACAATCCTTTTTACCCTGGTCCTTCTGTTCACGGTTGTCGCGATCGGTGGGTTGATCAGTACCAGTAATTTGGCGATTCGTCTTCGCGACCGTGTGGCCTCAGGTCTGATCTTTAGTGCCGTCATCGCAGGTCTCTTGAGCAGTTTCTTTTCCAACCGAGTGTTGACCTTGGGTGATGATCTCGTCGATCCCGGTGGCGGCGGGGAAGCCGGTGGAACGCTTCTTTCTAAGTTGATCCTGGCAATTGTTTTGGCGGCATCGTGCTCGGCGCTGGTGGGTTGGGTGACCTGGTGGAAGCCTCGTCCTCTGACGGGGCCAGCGACGGCCGCGGGTTCGATCGCAGTGCAACCTGATTGGCAGCTAATCACTGCATTTGCCCTTTTCTTTGTGTGCTATGGCCTGGTGCCGCTAGCATTTGCGCCGGATTTTCACTTCAAGGTGTCGCTCGTTTATCCGATCTTCTTCTTTCTGGCGGTGCTGCTCTACCTTCCATATTCCAGGGTCAGTCCAGTTCGCATCGTTACAGATGCACTGTTGCTAATCTGTGTCTCAAGTTTGCTGGCTGCAGTCTTGCGCCCCGACGTTTCCGTTCTTAGCGGGTATCGTGGTTTGATCCCTGGATTTGATTTTCGCCTGTACGGACTGACCTCTCATCCAAACAGTCTTGGCTACGCTGCGTCTTGTCTTCTTGTCTTGGCGATGGCCGACTCTTCGAGGTCGAATCCGGTGCGGGTGGGAACGCTGTTTGTTGCGGCAATGACGCTCTTGTTCAGCCAGTCCAAGACCAGCATTGTGGCTTGTATGGCGGGAACGGCCGTGATTCTGATATGGTGGCTTTGGAGTGGGAGGATCGGTGCGACGCGCTTTCAGCGTGGATTCGACAGAATCCTGATCGGGCGTGCGTTGCTTGCGTTCTTGGTCGCTTCATTGGTTGCCATCGCGTGGTTCGTACTTACTGATGCTCAGCTCAGATACTCTGTTCTCTCGTCGCTTGACCAGCGCGAGGTCGGTAGATTGGGAACGTTCACTGGACGCACTGCCATTTGGCAGTTTGCGATCGATTCCGCAAAGGCGTATCCCTGGTTCGGCTACGGGCTTGGACTTTGGACGGATGAGAGCCGGATCCGAATCGGGCTACTGGGCGCGTCCAGCGCCCACAATTTGGTCCTTGAGGTGCTGGTACGCTCGGGTATTCTGGGGCTGGTCGCTCTAGTCATTTTGCTCGGCGTCATGATTAGGGGTTTGGTGCTCTCGATCAAGGAGACATCCGCCGCTTCGTTGGCACTGCTCGTGATTTTCCTCGTACGGGGCTTCTTTGAAGTTCCGGTCCAAGTCCATGGGATCATCGGCAGCGGAGTCTTTGCGTTTCTGACGCTCTTGGTGTGTTCGGATCGCAGCGTCAGGGCTGTGCCGAAGGATTTTGGGAGACCACTGTCCGTGGGGCCTGCGCGTGCTCTGGATGGGTCATTCCCCCGCGAGCCAAGAAGTGCGGGCGGAGTGGTGTCCAGCCGCCTGGTGTAGGCCTCCCATTTGTCCTCGCTCGCGCGGCTGCATTCTGCGGCTTCGCTACGCTCGGCTGACCTGGGATAGCGTGGAACTCAGAACGGTTGTCTACGTCTGCTCCGGCTCGCGCTGCGGTTCGACCGTGATGGACATGTTTCTCGGCTCGCACCGCGATGTCGCGTCTCTGGGGGAGCTGAATATGTTGGGCAAGGTGCTCAGCGTGGGGCGCCCCTGCACCTGTGGTACTCCGCTGCGCGATTGTCCCGCCTGGCGCAGCGTCTTCGACCGTGTGCGATCCAGCACCGGGGTCGATCTGTATGCCGAGCCCTACGGTCTGCCCATCTGGAAGGCCAGGGCCCGCTACAACATCGACCGCGCCCATCAGACACTGGCTTTCGAACAGCAGGTCAAGCTGCTGCACGCAGTGCTGCACCTGCGCCAGCGCATTGCGCGAGCAAGCGGTCTGCGGTTCCCCGCGCCTCGCAACGTGCGTTCCGCGGTGGCCAACAAGATGGTCCTGTACGAGGCCATTTCTTCGGCCTGGGGTCGGCGCGTCGTGGTGGACTCCTCGAAGAACGCGCTCGAGGCCATCGAGTTGGCGCTCGCGTACCCGCACCGCGTTCGTGTTTTGCTGCTCAAACGCGATGGTCGCGGGGTCTTCTTTTCCCATCGAACTACCGGCATGGACTCGCCGACCAGCCTGCGAAGCTGGACCACCTACTACCGGCGCAATGCGCCCCTGCTGGAGCAGGCCGTCCCCCCCCAGCAGTTGATGACGTTGCGCTACGAGGATTTTGCCGGCGACCCGATCGCCACTGGTGAGCGCCTGTGCGCCTGGCTCGGGTTGAAAGCCGACCCGAAGATGGCCGAGCTGTCCACGGGCCACTGGCACATGGTGGACGGCAACGAGACGCGCTTCGCCGCGGGGAAGGGCATTCGTCTGGATGAACGTTGGCGCCAGGGTCTGGTGGGAGCCGATGCCGCCTATTTCGCAGCCCATGGCGCGAAGTTGAACAGGGCCTTGGGCTACCGTGACTAATCCCACCTGCGCCGAGACCGAACCCGTCATGGCTCGAGAACTCATCAGCATCGTCGTGAAGACGTTCAATGAAGAGCGCAACATCAGTCGTGCGATCCGCAGCATTCACGCTGCCGCAGCCGGACACACGGTCGAAGTCATCGTCGCGGATTCGCTGTCGACCGACGCGACTGTCCGCATCGCGACCGAACTGGGCGCGAAGGTGGTGCAACTGAAGCATCCCGCAGACCGCAGCTGCGGGGTCGGGGCGCAGCTCGGTTTCCTGGAGGCGGCGGGGGACTACGTGTTCATCCTCGACGGCGACATGGAGCTGGAGGCCGGTTTCCTGGACGCGGCGGTGGAGGCCTTTCGCCACGACCCCCGACTCGGGGGCGTGGCCGGGCAGGTAACCGAGATGTCTCAGGAAAACCGCGTCTTCGTGAACCGCATGAAGCACAACTCCGCCCTCACCGCCGTGGGGCCCGTGGACCGTCTGGACGGGGGCGGCATCTATCGGGCGCAGGCCCTGCGCGATGTGCGCTACCTCACCCACCGCGGGCTCCACTCGTGCGAGGAGCTCGAGCTCGGATGTCGCCTGCAGGCCCGGGGATGGTCCCTGGTGCGCCTGGCATGTCCTGGCGTCCGGCACTGGGGCCACACTTTGCCGCGCTACCCCTTGCTCTTCAGGCGCATGAGGTCGCAGTATGTCCTCGGCCCGGGGGAGTTCATCCGCGCATCCCTGGGCAAGCCCTGGTTCGGCCGAGCGGTACGCGCCTATCGCGCGTACCTGGCGATGATCGTCCTCTGGCTCTGCATCGCCGGCGGCCTGCTTCTGCTGCCACTGTCACCCTGGCCCCTGGCGATTGGACTGCTGGCGCTGCTGGCCCTCTTCGGGCGAACGGCGATCAAGCGCCGCCATGTTGGCGATGCCGCCTACGCCCTCGTCGCCTGGAACGTGTTCGCGTGGGGTTTGTTGCGTGGCTTTCTGCGTACGCCAAAGGACCCCGCCAGCCACATTGATCGCGTCGTATTGGCAGGACGTTGAACGGTGGGGCCGCGGTACAACTGGTCAACGCGGCTATCCGTCAGGCATCTACCTGTCCTGCCCTATCTGCCGATGCTACTTGTCCGCATGGGCATCGGCACCGGTGAACAGCGCCGGGCGAACACAGCCAGGTTGAATGATGTTCCCCCGAACGCCCCGCTGATCGATGTGTTTGTGCGGCTTGTGGTGGGCAGTTCGCGGCTGTAGGCGCGCTCCGAACTTGACAGATCTTCGACACTTCTCAGCGACACGGTTCAGGGTCGCGCTGCTGCACTATGCGGTCGGTCGCGCTGCGCAGGCCGTCATGACCTTGCTGCAGATGCTGGTGGTGGTGCGCCTTCTGGACGGCGAAAGCTTCGGCCTTTACATGATCGTCTGGGGGTTGGTGGAGCTTGCTGCGCCGCTGACCTCTGCCGGAATCCTGCCGGCGGCTCAGCGCTTTCTGCCCGAGCTGGCAGAGGTCGGTACGGAAGTCGCGCTACGTGCGCTGGTGCGCACGTTATTCTGGTGGCGCCTTCTGTTGGTTCTTGTCGGCAGTGTGCTCATCGCGCTCGGCTGGCTGTTGATGCATGAAAGGGCCGAAGCGGGAGCGGCTTGGTGGCACATCCCGCTTGCTGTGTTTGCGCTGATCGCAAGCAACCTGCTGGCCCGTTTCGTCGCTGAACTGCTAGAGGCGCTGCTTGACCAGAAGCATGCTCAATTGCAGCGTGCGCTTCTCGCGGCGGGCCGATTGTTGATTCTGTCCATGCTGTGGCTGACCGGCCAGCTTAGCCTTGCTGCATTGATCCTGGGCGAGGCAGTGGTGGCCGCGTGCGCCTGGATGCTGGGTGAGTTCTGGCTCCGGGCGCGCATAGGCCACATTAAGCCAACGGGCAGCAGGCACCTCGGGTCGGAGGAGCTGTGGCGCTTCATCCGCGACATGGCTGGCGCGCAGGTATTGAGCGCGACCGCCAACGTCGGGCTGTTGCGCTTGATGGTGGCGCAGGTGGTTGGCGTGGCCGCCACCGGCCAGTTCGCATTCGTACAGCAGTTGGTGTTGATCGGCCAGCGTTACCTACCGTCGATCCTGCTGGCTAACCTGGTGCGGCCCATGCTTGTGTCTCGCCAAGCTGGCGGTTCACATTCCGAAGTGGCGGTGTCGCTGGGGCTGTTGTGGAAGTCGAATGTGATGCTGTCCTGGCCGCTAGTGCCGGCGGCCGTTCTTGCTGGCGATCTGGCCATTGCCTACTTGAGCGGGGGCAAGTTCTTGTCGGCTGGGTGGCTCTTCTCCGTGCTTCTGCTCGGGCTGGTGTCCACTGGCCAGACCCAGATTCTGGGAATAGCATTGCAAGTGCACCAACAGACAGCGCTGGCACGCAACCTGAGCTGGCTGGCGCTGTCCGCCATGCCGCTTACCTGGCTGGGCAGTCAAGTAGGATTGCTCGGTGCTGCGGCGGGCGCGTCCGGCAGTCTGCTGCTGCGGGCGTTGGTAAGTCTGTACGCCGTGCAGCGCGGCCCGGCAAGGATGGCGGCCGACCACACCGGTGTGCTGCGCTTCCTGGCCGCATTGGCCGCCGCCACGGTCTGCGGCGCAGGGACCAACTGGTTTCTTGGGCCGGTCATGGCCGCCTTGGCCTTCGTCAGCGTCTTGGTCGTCGGAACCTGGCTGGTTCGACCGCTGTCTGGCAGCGAAAGCCAGCTCTTGGTACGACTATTCGGCCACAGGCTTCGGTGGATGGCTGGCTGGAGCCGCTGATGCGCGAGCAACGGCGGCCATGTACTGCCGCGTCGGTTGGTAGTATTGGTCCAGCCGTTCCTGCACTGCCGTGGGCAACGCGTCTTCTTGCAGTGATTTGGCGTTGAAGCGCTTGTAGGTGGACAGAAGGCGGCGCTTCAACTCCGGGTAACGGCGCCACAGGCCTTCGAGGCTGTCGTTCACCTTGACGGCAACACGCTGGATGCGGCGATTGCGAACGGCGAAGGACACGTTTTCGCGCGCGAAGCCTGTGTTCTGGAAGTGCGCTGGATCGAGCCCGGCGAAACGGGCAACGGCACGCGTGGTCCACGCCGGATCGGACTGCAATTGGGCATGGGGCACCAAGAGCCGCTGCGCCGCAGCGAAGTGCGTGTCGAAAGCCGACAGCAGCCGTTCGTATCGGCCACGGGCAGCGGCAAGTTGGTGCCACGGCTTCAGGCGGTCAATGTCGGGATTGAAGACGCCGCTTTCCGCATCCAGGCAGGCCGAGACGAAGCGCCCGAAATCCATGTCCGCCGGCACATGCAGGCGGCTTTGGTAGAAGCGGTACGCCGAGCGCAGGCGGTCCACCGGATCACGCAGAATGAAAACCAGGTGCGCCTGCGGCACTACGGCCGCCAGGCGCGGGGCCACGTCGGCTGCCTCGGCCAGGTAGGCCGGAGACGATTCCACACACAGCGCGCCTTCGCGTTCCGGCATGACGAAACAGGCGCGGTAGCCGGCCAGCGTGGCGTGCGGGCTGCGGAAGTAGTCGGTTTCCTTGCGGATGGAGGGGCGCACGTTGGGGTGCGTGGCCAGGTAGCCGTACAGCGACGTGGTGCCCGCCTTTTCGGCGCCGCAGATGATGAGGAAGCGATCGGACGCTGACGACATTCGCTCACGCCCGGGTCAGGGTTACCCCGGTTGGCGTGTTTATGATGGCCCATTCTGGCATGCAGCCAGGGCTGGATGGCGAACGATGGCGAAGGTGATGGCAGTGGCGTCCGGAGGCGGGCATTGGGTGCAGTTGCAGCGCCTGCGGCCGGCGTTCGAAGGTGCCCAGGTCGAGTGGGTGAGCACGTGGCCCGAATACGCCTCCACGGTGTCCGGGCGCTTTCATGTGGTGCGCGACGCCAACCTCTGGGACAAGTGGGGGCTGCTACTGCTGTTCCTGCAGATGGCATGGCTTGTGCTACGGGTGCGCCCTGCACTGGTCGTGACCACCGGCGCGGCGCCGGGTTTTGCCGCCATCTTCTTCGGCCGCCTGCTGGGCGCCAGGACGGTTTGGATCGACAGCATCGCCAATGGCGAGGCGCTGTCGGGCTCCGGTGCTCGGGCGGGTCGCTGGGCCAACATGTGGTTGACTCAGTGGGAACACCTGGCTAAGCCTGAGGGCCCGCACTACTGGGGTGCGGTGATTTAGACCGTGCGCCTTTGCCCGTGCGCCAGTTCGCTATGCAAGCGAGGACTCGCCTATGTCTGAACCAAAGCCGTCCAATCACCGTCGGATGGGACAATTCGAAGATCCAAAGTCCCTGCGCCATGGCTGGCGGCTTCGCAGGATCAGGCCACTGATCGCAATGATTGAGTCTGTGCATGCGAGCAAGGGTGCGGTTGCTGTGATTGACGTGGGCGGCACCCCACGCTACTGGAGCATCGTTTCGCGAGACCTCCTGCAACGCTGCAACGTGTCCGTCACGATCGTCAACTTGCCCGGCGCGCAGTTGCCAGCGGACCACGGCCCGTTCAGGTATCTCGCTGCCGATGGGTGCAACATGGCGGCGTTCACTGACCAATCGTTCGATATCGCGCACTCCAACTCCGTCATTGAGCACGTTGGCGATTGGCCCCGCATGAAGGCCTTTGCCAGTGAGATTCGCCGGTTGGCCCCGAGCTACTTCGTCCAGACGCCGAACTACTGGTTTCCGGTGGAGCCCCATGGCATGGTCGCGTTCTTCCATTGGCTGCCCCGGCCCCTGCGCGTGTGGTGGCTGCTGCGCTTCGGCGCAGGCAACTGGGCGCGCTCGCCCTCGGTCGATCGCGCCATGGAAGTCGTTGAGAGCGCTCGATTGCTTAACAGGCGCATGTTCGAGGCGCTCTTTCCTGACGGCAAGATGATGGTGGAGCGGGTTCTTCTGTTGCCCAAGTCGTTCATTGCTGTGCGGCAATCGAGTGATGCCAACGAGGCAAGCAATTGATCTTCGTTACGGTCGGGACGCAGCTGGCGTTTGACCGCATGGTGTCTGCGGTGGACCGCTGGGCCGCCGCGCAGCCAGGCGTGAACGTGTTTGCCCAGGTTGGCCCGGCGCGCGAACGGCCACAGCACATTCCGCATGCCGACTTCCTGACACCGGCGCGGGCGAACAGTCTGATGCGGCAGGCCGCGCTCATCGTGGCCCACGCCGGCATGGGCACCGTGCTCACCGCGCTGGAACTGCGCAAGCCCATCGTCATCATGCCCCGGCTGGCGTCGCTGGGCGAACACCGCAACGAACACCAGATGGCCACGGCGCGCTGGCTGCAGGGGCGGCCGGGCGTGCACGTGGCCTGGAACGAAGCTGGTCTGCTGGACCTGCTGGACCGGCGCGACACGCTGCCCGGGGGCGAGGTGTTCTCATCGGTGGCCAGCGGCCCGCTGGTGGACAAGCTGCGGGCGGTGGTGCAGGACACGCTCAAGGGCCGGCGGTGACGGTGCCTGCGCGTCTGGTGGTGATGCTTTGTACCGCTGGGCGGGGCGGCATGCGCGCGGTGGTGGAAGGATACCGCAACGACGGCGTTTTCGACCGTCACCAGGTGCGCTGGCTGGTCACGCATGACGAGGGCGGCATCTTGCGCCGGCTCTTGCTGGCGCTGCTGGCATGGATGGCGCTGCTGGGCTTGCTGCTTCAGCGGCGCGTGCGCCTGGTGCACAGCCACATGGCCATGCGCGGCAGTTTCTGGCGAAAGTCCCTGTTCAACGCCACGGCGCGGGCCTTTGGCGTGCCGGTGCTGGCGCACCTGCACGGCTCGGAGTTCCGCCAGTTCCATGCGGCGTTGTCGCCGCGGCTGCAGCAGCGCGTGGCGCGCGAGTTCGAAGCTTGCGCCGAGGTGCTGGTACTGTCGCCGGAGTGGGCCGATTTCGTCCAGGGCATCGCGCCGCGCGCACGCGTGCGCGTGCTGCCCAACTACGTGTGCATGCCTGCGGTGGTGGCCCGCACGGCTGCATCCGCCACGGGTGAGGTGGTGGGCCTGTTCCTGGGCGTGGTCGGTCAGCGCAAGGGTGTGTTCGACTTGTTGCCTGCCTTGGCGCAGGCGCTGCGCCTGGCCCCGGGCCTGCGCCTGCGGATCGGGGGCAATGGCGATGTCGACGCTGCACGTGCGCGGGTCCGCGAACTGGGATTGGACAGCCAGGTGGAGTTCCTGGGCTGGGTCAGCGGCGACACGAAGGCGCAGGCGCTCGCGGTGGCGCAGTTTTACGTGCTGCCGTCGCACAACGAAGGCCTTCCGATGAGCCTGCTGGAAGCCATGGCGCATGGCCTGCCGGTGATTTCCACCCGCGTGGGTGGAATTCCTGGCTTGGTGCGCGACGGCACAGATGGCCTGTTGGTGGATGCAGGAGACGTGCCGGCGCTCGCGCGCGCGCTGGTGCGCATGGCTACCGATGCGCATTGGCGGGGCTCGGCTGGCCAGGCCGCGCGCTCACGCGTGCAGCAGGGCTTCAGTGACGAGGTGGTGCTGCCCCTGCTGGATCTCGCGTACGCAGACGCATCCGCGCGCCGCGGGCCAGCGCACACGCCTACGTCCTGAGGGGCGTGATGGACTCACCGTGGCGTGTAAGCGCGGCGTTGGCCGTGGCGGTTGCGGACGCGCATGGCGGCGAGGCGCGCCTGCAAATCACTCCAAGCCGAAGCGTCGTGCGCATGCCGATGTCGATCGGCTGCTCTGCTCTTGGCATATCGTGAATGAGAGATCGTCCCAGGACATGCCAAGCTTGCCGCCTCGCGCGCGCACATGGTCGATGACCTCAGCCGACGTGTAGAGCTTGAGTGGGTTCAGATGCGTCAGACCGTCCGGTGAGGGGTCATCAGGATGGTGGGTCCAGTTGTCGACATGGAATACCACTTGCCGTGTTCCGCCGTCGGGCGTGAGCGCCATATAAAACTGGCCGGAACCGGCGTTGCCCTCGCGGAAGAAGTATTCCAGCGTGGCCCATCGGCCGACCGGTACGGCGACGTCCTCGTTCGTGACGTCCCAGACCACTTGGTTCCAGGCGTCGGTGCCGGCAACCTTGACCGACGCATGCGCCCGAAATCGCAACGGCGCGGGCGAGGCTGGCGAGGGCTTTACGATACTGACCGTGATCCTGAAAGGGTGGGGGTCGTTGAGCCAGCCGGCGTTGTTCCACCACTCCGAGATGGTCAGCCAGTTGAACGTCTTGGGGAACTGCCGCAAGAGATCGAAGTCGCTGCCCAAGTACAAGCGCGTCGAGTAGTAGAGCTCGCGCGCGCGGAGTGCCTTGGTATCGTAGGCGTTCATCTGCACGCGGCCCTTGATCGCAACGCCGGTCTTCGGATCGACGACATTGGGCGCCCGCAACTCGAAACCAAGTACGCGGTTGTCCGCGCGATCTGGCCCGGCCGACAGTCGCGCAGCGCGCATGGTCGAGTTGCCTCCCTCGTACTGGATCGTCAGGCTGCCCGGGTCGGTGCGATAGTCGCTGGACGGCGGCGCGGGCGCGCGGATACCGCGCAGCAGCTCCGACTGACCGTCGGAACTGGGCTGCAGAAACTCGGGGCCCTCGAAGTCCGTCAGGACTTGTCGAAGCGGATCAGGTACGGCAGTGTTGGGCGCACTGACCATACCGGCTCCCGGGTTGGGCTCGGCCCTTTGCACCGCCTGGACCTCGGGCGCCTTCGCGCCGGTTGAGATCTCGGAGCCGCCGGTCTGAGCTTGGAGGCCGGTCGCCATCGCCAAGGCAACGGCGACCGCTGCCGTCGTGGCGCCCGGGGCACTCGGCCGCGACGACTTCGGTGTCTGGGCCGCAGCCCCGGTCCCGGCCCACTCTTGCGTCGGCTCTCGCATCCTCGCTTGCCGCCTGTCGAAGCTGATCGCCGGCCCGCCATCGAGGGCGACGGTTGCTCCGGTCCCGGCGAAGCTTACCTTGAGCGGCACGTCGCGGCAGTCCTCCCGCAGCACGGTGATCGCGACCAACTCGGGCGAGGCTTTGCCGACGGTGAAGCGTGCGTGGTGCTGGTCCGGTGCACCGTTCTCGGGCGGGATGTCGAAGCCGGTGGACGTCGTGAAGCTGCCCGCGGGGCCGTGGATGTCGATGCAGGCCGAGGCGCCGTCGTTCGCCACGGTGGCACTGCGGCCGCTGGCGCCGATCGGCGCAGGTGCGGTGAAGTTGAGTTCCCACGCGTGGGGCGTACTGCCGTCGGCGCTGTCGGCCCAGTCGTAGATCACGGCGACGCCCGCTGCGGCGTTGTAGGTGACCGAGCGCACCGCGTTGCCGAGCAGCGGGCTCCAGGTCTTGGTCGCAGGGTCGAAGCGCCTGTAGGCCAGCGTCGCGTCGCCCGTCGCCACGGCCCAGTCCGAAGATCGCAAGACTCGCAGCAGCGACCCGCGTGCGTCGCGCGAATGCTGCGGCAGCCGGGCTACGGCGTCTTCGGCCTGGCCCGTGCCGCCATCGAAGGTCAGCGCGTTCTTGTACCGCGTCGCGCGGTTGACGGCGGCATCGTGCGGCGACATGTAGTAGGGGTAGTAGCCGCCGCTGATCAGCAGGTCGCGCCCGCGCGAGACGAAGGTGAACGCGTTCTGGTCTGCCTGGCTGTGGTTGAAGCTGCCGAACTCGCTCGATCGGAAGTACAGGCTGCTGCGCTCGGGGGAGGAGGTGTCGCTGTGGAAGGCGACGATGCCCGCATCGGCGAAGCGCCAGACGCTGCTGTCGGGGGCGCGCGGCGCGGCTTCGCGGATGCCCGCGCCCAGCAGCATCAGGTGCCATGGTTCGACGTACCTGGCGCCGGTCGCCGCCGGCACCGCGGTCGCATACCAGGCGTGGCGCGGCTTGCCGGTCAGCGCCGCGTACAGGCGGAACTGGTTGCCGGCATACGACCGGTAGTGCGTCGTCACCTGAGCGCTGTCGCCGAAGGCGGACGAGTGCGCGCCCCCCGGCGCGGTCATTGCGATGAGGAAGTCGCCGAAGTGCTCGACCCAGGGGTCGCGCGCCAGGTCGACGCCGGTGACGACGCGCACGGCCGCGGCGACACGCGCGACGTCGAGCATCCGGTACCAGCCGTAGGCCACGCCATTGCCGAAGCCGCCTTCGGCACGGCCCCAGGTTTCGGCCGTGGTCTGGACGACCTCCCACGTGCGGTCGAGCCACGCGCTGGCCTCCGGGAACCCGGGGCTGCCCGTGGCGTACATCAGGGTTTCGAGCATCGCCCACGTGTCACCGGTGACATGGGAGTCGTACGGTTTGCGGTCCAGGCCCTCGAATCGGTCCATGGCCTGGGCGACCCTGGCCTTCAGCGTGCTGGCGATGTGGAGCTTCTGCGCCTCGCTCAGGTCGTGCCAGAACAGCGTCAGGCCCTGGCCGAGGGCCAGGGAGATCACCCGGTTCGCCTGATCGAACTCGGCCACGCTGGTCGGCCCGGTCGGCGACCACGCCGCGAGCTCGAGAAGCCGCTGCACCCCATGGGCGCGGTAGCGTGCATCGCCGGTGAACCAAGCGGCCAGGCCGGTAGCCTCGATGTAGTGGCGCTCCGTCTCGACGACCTCGCGCAAGGCGGTCTTGTCGACCTTGTCCTGGTAGCTTTCCGTGCTGCCGTCGTAGACGCTCGAGTCCGGGGTGGGAACGGGTGCCGCCAGTGCGGCATCCGCTTCGCGGAGCAGGGCATTCAACGCGCCGGCATGGAACGGCGATCTTGCTGCCGCGGCGGCGATGGCGGCGAAGCTGCTGCCGCTGGGCAGCAGCCTGGGGTGCGGATGCCCGGCGGCGCGCGCGGCGAAGTCGGCGCCGGTCGGGAACACGACGTGCGCCGACTCTGCGCTGACACTGAAACGCCGTGGGGAGCTGCTGAGCGGCTTGCCCTGCGTGCTGCTGTACGTGACGACCCAGCTGTAGTCGCCTTGTGGCAGGGCCTTGTGCAGCGCCAGCCGCGGCACGCCCGTCTCGGCTCGAAGCACGAGCTGGCCGCTGCCGGACTCGCGCAGCTGGAGGGTCCAGGGGACGCGCTTGTCGCGGTTGGCGGGCTGGGTCCAGCTGAATGCGGGCGCCGTCGTCGGGACGCGCGCGCAGTCGCTGGGTGTCAGCCTGCGGTTGGTCCACGAGTCGCTATCGATGAAGTCGTCGTACAGGGCTGGTTCGCACGCGGGCGCCACGGCTGCCGCGCCGGTGCCCTGCGCGGCGCTGGTTGGCGGGGCGGTGCTTGTCAGTGACGAGATGGCCTGCGGGTCCGCAGCACCGGTCGCTGGCGTTGCGATGGCGGCGGCGACGGGCATGCTCGGGTCTGTGGCCGCGACGGCGACAGCCGGCCCAGCCGAAGCGGGCGGGCGCACGGCCAGGATGGTTGCCGCAGTCTCGGCCGCGCCGCTGGCGGCCGGCCGCGCGGTCATCGCACTGGTCTCGCCACCACCTCCGCCACAGCCTGCTGCGGCCATGCATGCCGCCAGCAACACAATGCGCAACATGTCGGGGCGCGGGAAGGCGTGGTCCGGTGCGGGCATGGTCGGATGGCGTGCGGCGGTTGGAGCGCCGGCGCGGCGACGTATGCCGACGCGTCGGGGGGCGATATCGGCTTGCGCGCGCTCCCGCGCGGGGCGTACGAACGGTGGCCTGACGACAAATGTTTCGGCGCGCGCCCGAGCCGCGTGAGGCACGAGCTGTAAGACGCGTGTGCCGCGGGTAACGGCGGGTGACCCCGCACCGCGCTGTGTCGTCCCGGGTTCCGCGGCGGTAGCGGGTACCTGGCCCTGGGGAACCAGAGTCGCAAGTGCTTACGAATCAAGACCTGACCCTCAGCGCCCGACGGCTTTGCGCACGCGCTGCGCCCGGCCGTGATGGCCGATGCCGAGCGCTGTGCGGACGGTAGGCCGACGCGGCGCTGCCACACGTGTTCGACGCGCTTCGGCAGGGCATCCAGGCGGGCGCTCGCCCGCAAGGGTCCGGCTTGCGCGGTGCCCGGGGCGACCGTCCTGGTCGGATTGGCGGAGGACAGCTTTACGATGCTGCAAGCCGCGCAGGACATCAGCCGTGGCTGCGACGAGATGCAGTGCCAGCGGCATTGCTTCTCGGCCGCGCGCCGGGGCGGCGCCCCGGTTCAGCGCGCCGCTCGCATCGTGCAGCGGAGCGCGGTATCGCGGGTCTCGAGTCGCGGGTGCCTGCGATTCAAGACCCCAGACACGCAAGCCGCGAGCGTCTCGCTCCCGCGCTTCAGAACCCAGGCCCCGGTGTCTACCGAGGCACCCCGCCGCGCATACAGCTTCAGACGCGGCGCCGGAGCGCCGCGGCGACGGCCAGCAGGCCGAGTGCCAGCATGCCGTAGCTGCCCGGCTCGGGAACCGCCGAGACCTGCAGGCCGATGTCCAGGCTGTCGGATTCGGCCCAGACGCCCCCGGTGAATTCGTTCTGGAACCACTCGACCTGGACCGGGTTGGCCGAAGGTGATGGCATGCCGCCGACGAAGCCGGGCTGCGCGACGAAGGCCACCGTCCAGAAGCCGGCGGTCACGCTCCAGTTCAGCCCGGTGGTGCCTTGCCAGCCGACACCCGGGGTGGTCGCGAACGAGGTGCTGTAGACGGGAGGCACGATGTTGGGGTCGCCGCCTTCGAACAGCAACAGGTCCACCGATGGACCGGAGACGAAGCTGCTGATCCAGCCGCGGATGAGCTGGATGGTCGTCGCCTCGGTCACCTCGAAGCTGGCGGCGATATGCTGGAACGACGGGCCCGTCTCGGTCTCGATGTCGAACAGCGACCACTCGGGCCCGCCCCCTGTGCCCGGCCCGGTGTCGACGATGGCCTGGGCCTGCGTGGCGCAGACGGCGAGCAGCGCAGCGGCTGCGAGGGCGTGATGACGGTGGGTCACGAGCTTGCTCCGTAGGGCGCGGGACCGCCCCGCGTTTGGCGCCGGATCGTCGGTGCCACCACGACGTGCTGTCAAGGCTTGGGCCGGCGTTTCGCACCCCGCGATCGCGGGGGTGGGCGGCGGGCAGAGTTGGCCCGCAAGGGGGGGTCGGGCCTCGAGGGTCGGAAAAAGATGCAGGGGCTCGGGTGGCGAACGTCCTGGGGGCCTCGAGCCGAAATGCGACAGCCCGGCTGGTGGTGTTGGTGCCGCCGAGGAAGGCCGGCTCGCCGCAGGCGAGACGGCCAAGGCCATCCTCGATCCGTACCCCACTCCCCAGTCCGGGTGCTAGTTGTTCGCGCTTCCGCCCGGCGCGGATTTCCAGGCCAGGCTCAGCTTCTTCTGCGAGGCCGCACAGTCCTTGAGGTACAGGTTGATCAGGCTCTGGTACGGGATGCCTGTCTCTTCCGCCATGCCCTTGAAGTAGGCGATCGAGCTTTCGTCGAGGCGGATCGTCACGGGCTTCTTGAGCTGAGCGGCGTACGGGTTCTTCCTGGCGTTGCTGAAGTCGTAGTGCTTTCGCATGAAATCCCCTATCGGTAGATGGACCGTTCCCGCGCATCCGCCTTGCGCGCGGAGATGATTCGAATGACCTTGCCGTCGGACCTGTAGGCATGAACGACGACCAGGATGCGCAGGCTCTGGCTCAGGCCGAGAAGGACAAAGCGATCCTCGTCCTCGGAGTGGTCAGGGTCGTCGATCAGCAAGGCGCCTTCGTCCGAGAACACGGAGCGGGCGTCGTCGAACGAGACGCCGTGCTTGCGGAGGTTGGCCTGCGCCTTCTCCGGATCCCACTCGAACCGGATGCCTGACATGGGCCGATTGTATGCACCGAGTACATACAGCGACAGCGTCATTGGGGTCGCTCTCGGCTCCCTCGCCTCCCTCGGCTCCCCGCGGGGGCGGGCGCGTGTAGGCTGCCAACATGAAGGTCGCCGAGATCCTCCGCCTTCTCCAGCAGGATGGCTGGTTCCTGGTCGCTCAGCGTGGCAGCCACCGGCAGTTCAAGCACCGCTCGAAGGCCAGCCGGGCGCGTGACGGTTCCTGGCAAGCCGAGCGACGATCTGGCGCCGGCGCGCACAACAGCATCCTTACGCAAGCCAGACTGAAGTGGCGAGGTGAGAGATGAAGTACGCCGTAGTCATCGAGAAGGCCGAAGGCAACTACTCTGCCTATGTTCCGGGCCTGTCCGGCTGTGTCGCAACAGGCGCCACGGTCGAAGAAGTCGAGCGCGAAATCCGGGAAACCATCGGTTTCCACATCGAAGGGCTGCGCGAAGACGGACTGGCGGTGCCCGTACCGACGAGCCACGTCGTGGGTCCTTGGTGTCAGGTCTCGAGTCGTAAGCCCTTGCGAATCGAGCCCTGACCCTCGGCTTCGTCCCGGCCCCTCTCCCTCCCCGCGGCCCCTCCCTGGGATCCTCGGCCCCGCGGACCTGGCCCGGGTGCGCATCGCCCTCGGCTCCGCCAAGTCGTCCGCGCAGGCGAGCGGTTGCTGCGGGAAGGACTCGCGCGAAGCGCGCGACCTCGAGAGGATTCCGGTCCCTGGGAATTCAGGCCAGCTCCACCTCGAGCCGCACGTCCCGGAACGGCACCTCTGGCCGCACCATGCCGCGGGGGCCGCGGTGCAGGCGCACCAAGCCGTAGCGCTCCATGGTGCGCAGGGTGCGCGAGAGGTTGCCGGTGGTGCGGCCGGTGGCCGTCGCGAGCGCCAGGATGGACTCGGGGCGCTGCTGGTGGGATCACCTGCAGGAGGGCGCGGTTCTTGTTCGAGAGCACCTTGGCGAAGCTCTCGGGCGAGGGAAACCAGACCTGGGGGTCGTCGGGCTTGGGCCTGAGCTCGCCCTTGGCGATCGCCAGGGTGCGCGCCTTCATCTCTTCGTATGAGTATCAGGCCGGATGTAAAGGCTGAGCTCGCATCCAACGTCAGCGCACACGGTCGCCGTTTGCTCGCCCCAAAACCGGGTGGTCGGGAACACCCCCTCCTGGCCGTGGTTGAACGGCGGCCGGGTGCCGACCCGCGTCAGCGATGTGATCCGTCGATGCTCTGAAATCGTAGGGCCTTACGAATTGAGACCTGACCCCGGCAACTAGCCGACACCCGGGGTGGTCGCGAACGAGGTGGTGTAGGCAGGGGGCGCGGTGTCGGGGTCGCCGCCTTCGAACAGCAGCAGGTCCACCGATGGACCGGAGACGAAGCTGCTAATCCAGCCGCGGATGAGCTGGATGCTCGTCGCCTCGGTCACCTCGAAGCCGGCGGCGATATGCTGGAACGACGGGCCGGTCTCGGTCGCGATGTCGGACAGCGACCATTCGGACCCGCCGCCGGTGCCCGGCCCGGTGCCGACGATGGCCTGGGCCTGCGTGGCGCAGACGGCGAGCAGCGCGGCGGCTGCGAGGGCGTGATGACGGTGGGTCAAGAACTTGCTCCGTAGGGCGCGGGACCGCCCCGCGTTTGGCGCCGGATCCTCGGTGCCACCGCGACGTCCTGTCAAGGCTGGCGCCGGCGTTTCGCACCCCGCGATCGCGGGGGTGGGCGGCGGGGAGAGTTGGCCCGCAAGGGGGGGGGTCGGGCCTCGAGGGTCGCCAGAGATGCAGCGGCTCGGGTGGCGAGCGTCCTGGGGGCCTCGAGCCGCAACGCGACGGTCCGGATGGTGGTGCTTCTGCCGCCGAGGAAGGCCGGCTCGTCGCGGGCGAGACGGCAAGGCCATGCTCGATTCCGCCACGGGCACCCGAGGACGTTGCACCTGTGGTGGGCGCGGCGGCCGCTGGCCTCGAGCCGCGCGGTACTGCTGGCGCCGGGGGTCGTTGGGGTCACTCGTTTCGCCATGCGGCATGGTTGGCCCCGGGCCGCACAGGCCCGCTTCGCTTGCAAACCATCCGCTAGAGCGCGGCCCTGGTGAAACATGCGGGATAGAATGCCAGTCCTTCCTCCAAATCGCATGCCATGGCGCATACCATCACCGTGGACCAGGCCGGCCGCGTCGTGCTGCCGGCAGAGCTGCGGCGCGCGCTGAACCTGGTGGCTGGCTCGCAGTTGCGCGTCGAGATCGTGGCCCAGCGGCTGGAGTTGACGCCCCAGCCAATGACGCCGACTCCCGCACTCGGACGCAGCGCCAGCGGACGGCTGACTCTGCCCGCCAGCGGCGGGCCCTTCGACGCCGCCGCGGCCACACGCGCCGAGCGGGATGCTGAGGCGGCGCGTCGGGCCGGCGCGTGATCTGCCTGCTCGACACTTCGGTCCTGTTGGCGTCGCTGGATCCGGGCGAGCCTGCGCATTCTGCATGTGACCGCTGGGTGGCCGCCGGCGGCCATGTGGTCTACGTGCACGCGCTGGCCGAGGTCTTCTCGGTGCTGACTGGCGGCCGCCAGGGCCGCCGCCACGGGGGCGCCGCGGTCGTGCATCTTCTCGAGGAGAGCCTGCTGCCCTACGTGCGCGTCGTGCATCTGAACGGCGCCCAGACGGCCGCAGCCCTGGCCGAGTGCGAGCCCCGCGGCATCCGCGGCGGCGCGGTCTATGACTGGCTGCACCTGGCTGCAGCCCGCGAGGCCGGGGCCGAGGCGCTGGTGACGCTGAACCTGCGCGACTTCCAGGCCATCTTCCGTCCGGGCGATCCGCGCATCGTCGCGCCAGAAGGGTGAGGCCGGCGTGTCGCGGTTGGAGCCGCAGCGACGGGAGTTTTCAATCGTAAGCCCTTGCGATTGAAGGCCTGACCCTCGGCGCCCTGACCTGGCCCGCGAGCAGGCCAAAGCGCAAAGCCGGGCGAGCCGCCTGCAGCCGCGTGATGCGCACCAGCGGTTTGCCGTGTCGGCTGACCGCACCATGCCGCGGGGGCCGCGGTGCAGGCGGACCAAGCCGTAGCGCTCCATGGTGCGCAGGGTGCGCGAGAGGTTGCCGGAGGTGCGGCCGGTGGCCGTCGCGAGCGCCAGGATGGACTCGGGGCGCTCCTGGTGGATCACCTGCAGGAGGGCGCGGTTCTTGTTCGAGAGCACCTTGGCGAAGCTCTCGGGCGAGGGAAACCAGACCTGGGGGTCGTCGGGCACTCACCGTCCGGGGCGTGCAGGGTCATCGTGCAGTCCAGGCCATGCGGCTTCTCAGGGCTCGCAGGGACATGCGTCACCACGAACCGGACCCAGTACCCAGCCGCGTCGATCACCAGCACCGTTCAGGTCGAGCAAGGCGTCGAGGGCGTGATCGCGCTGCGTCATCGTCTATGAGCATCACATGCTCATAGCGGGTCCTGATTAGCGACTTGGCTCAGCTCTCGCCGAGAGGCGGCCCGCGACCCACAAGCGCCATTCGCTCGATCTGCTTGCCAGCCCTGGGGGCCGTCCTCGGTGCACAGCAAGAGGCTGGCAGGCGTCAGGCCAGCGCCTTCGCACGCCTGATGTCGCCACTTTGCGTGCGCTTGGATCCACCGCCCAGCAGGACGACGAGGTGGTCGCCCCGTTGCGTGAAACAGATGCGTCATCCAGCCCCGATGTGGATGCGAAGTTCGGAGATACCGCCGCCTACCGGTTCCACGTCGGAAAGAAGTCCTCGTTCAAGCCGGTTGATCCGAGCGACCACAACGCCACGGCGAAGAAGATGCTCTTGTGCGCCGCTACTGCCTGGGCCAGCTCCCGGTCTGCGGTCGCGCTGTTTACGTGTTCGGCAGCGTCGAACCGCTTGACGTTGCGCCAGTGGCGCGCGAAGCGCGCTTCGCCGCGGAAGCTGCCCTGGGCGCAGAAGACACCCGCGGCAGCTGGCGCTGCAGGAGGGCATCCGGCGGGCAGTGGCCGAAGAGGGCGCGGCGTACGCAGTGCCGGGGGCGCGGGCAGGCTCGCGGGCCACGGGGCGTTCTTGGCGGGGGTCGAGTCTCGAGTCGGCAGCACCTACGATGCAAGACCTGACCCTCGACTCGGTGCTACCATTGTGCTTCCATTGCGAGAGGGAGCACGATCGTGGAGGTGGCGATCCGCAAGATGGGCAATTCCCAGGGTGTACTGATCCCGAAACCAATCCTGGCCCAGGTCGGACTGGAGGGCACGGCCGATCTGCAAGTCCGTGACGGCGTGATCGAAATCCGTGCGGTCCGTCGCAATCCCCGGCAGGGCTGGGCCGACGACGCGCGCAGGGTTGCCGAGCAGCGCGATGACGCGCTGGTCTGGCCGGAGTTCGCCAACGACGGCGACAACGAGCTGGTCTGGTGATGAAGGCAGGTGAGATCTGGCTGGCCCAACTCGACCCGACGGTGGGCAGCGAGATCCAGAAGACACGGCCTTGTGTCGTGGTGTCGCCTGACGAGATGAACGCGCACTTGCTCACCGTCATCGTGGCGCCGATGACCACGGGATCGCGGCCAGCGCGCTTCCGCATCGCGCTCACCTTCCAAGGCAAGCAAGGCCTGATCTTGCTGGACCAGGTTCGGACCCTCGATCGTGCGCGCCTGGTCAAGCGATTGGGTGCCCTGCGGCCGGTCACGCTGGGCGCAACGCTGCAAACCCTGCAGGCCATGTTCGCGCCGTGATCCGTCTTGGAGATGTCTTGTTCGACGGCGGCTGTGGCACCCGCCTGGGCTGACAGATCCCGCAGAGTCCAGCCGCCGAGCGGACCTGCAAGTTCGTTCATGCTGACACTGCAAGTTGCGCTTGCGTCCGGAACCAAGGGTCAGCGGGTCAGGTCTCAATACCGTTAATTTAGAGTACGAACTTCCCCCTCGGATTGCCCGGCGACCACGCTCGACGCTTGCGCGTCCTGCCCGGCGGCGCATTCTGCATCGGCGGCGCCGGTTGCGGTCGGGGGTCAATCGGCACCCGTCTGCTCGCGCCCCAGTCGAAGGCCTTGTTCCGCGAGTGGCGCCGCTCGACCATGCGCGGGGAGCTTCGGTCGATCGTGCGGCTGGCCCGCAGCGTCGCCGAGGTCTCGAGCAGTCCTGCCATCCAGCGAGCCCGCTTTCTGGGCTGCCCTGGGGGAAAGGCCCCTGTCAGGGGCTGTTCTCGCTCGACCAGCTCCACATGCTCCTTGAAGGACAAGTCCTCGTGCGGGATGCGGTGGCTGGCCGCTCCCTGGTGCAGCAGCCAGCGCACGACGTAGTGCATCAGCACCCAGCCGTAGAACTCCTGCCGCACCAGGTCGGCCAGCGGCTCCCAGCCGATGCGCGAACGCAGCAGGCTGATGGCGACCTTGCTGACCTCGGCGGGCCGGCCTGCCAAGCCAGTCCCAGCGAGACCGCCGAGAGCACCGCCTCGTACGAGGACTCGGGATATAGGCTCAGCGCCATCGCGTAGTACACGCCGGCCACGGCCGGGAAGGCGCGAATGCGCTGACTGTTGCGCCCGTAGGCATCCAGCACCTCGTGGACGGCGGGCGCCGGCACGACGCGGGCCATCAGGCTGGCGCTCAGGAAGTCCGCCATCCGCGCGCCGGGGCTGAGCCCCGCCTTGGTTCGAGCCATGAGCTGTCTGCGTCGGAGGACGGGGAGGGATCATAGCGCGAAGTAGCCTAAATTAACGGTATTGAGACCTGACCATCGGCTCCCCCCTGGCCTTCGAGCCCAAGTCCGAATTGCCCTCCTGCCGCGGGATGCGGTCGAGGTCGCCCACCTCGCAGGTTGCCTCGACGATCTCGGATCGCCTGGCGACCTTGGGTATCAGCGCCCGCGACGCCTGGACGCGGCACCGACCGCGGCGATACCCAGCAGCAGCAGGGCCCAGGCGCCCGGCTCCGGGACCGGCGCGAGCTGCCAAGTGGCGCCGACGGATGGCCGCGTGAAGTCCTCGCCGTCGAACAAGCTGTCGATGCGCGGAACGTGGATGTTCAACAGACCGCTGCCTGCGGCATCGACCACGTCGAAGGCGGCGAGTACGCCGTTGTCGCTGTCACCCGGGCCGAAGTAGTTGTAGTGGAACTGGAAACCGACGTAGGCCGCGTCGCCGAGGTTCTTGCCGACACTGGCCAGGCTGTCTGCCAGATCGATTATCGCGTAGTTCGTGTTTGTCAGCGTGACGCCATCGAACGCCAAACGTCGAAACCAGAGCTTTGGACGCCCGTCTCTGGACACGAGTACCGCCAGATCCAGGACGTCGTTGTACGCGCCGCCAGAGCCCGGGTTGTCTGACAGGCGCAACCCGTAGTAGGTGACCGCACCGGGTATCGCTGCATCCGGCGCCACGTAGTCCCAATAGGACGTCACCTCGAACGAAGAGGTCGATCTCAACAGGGGGCCGCTGCCTGTGTCGGCCAAGGTAAGCCGGTTTACATAGTTAGTCAAACCCGGCGGCGTCAGGTTGTTTGGTCCGACGTCTTGAGCCGAAGCCGCAGTGAGCGTGAGCCGCCCCAGACCATAGGTAATGCCAGCCCAGTCTGTTGGATTGGTTTCCGAGCCGGGCGCGAAGCCCCGGTTGAGCACGCTGTAACTGGCTGGCGTGAACGTGACACCACCGTCGAGAGTCATCTGGGCCCCGGTCAACGGATCGCCGTTGCTGAAGGCGTCCCAGAACATCGTCGGCGACGGGTCCGGTGGGGGCAGTCCTGGAGCGAAGGCGGCCCCGAAATCGAACACTCGAACACCGTAGTCCGCCGGCGCCGCACTGGCGGCGAGACCGAACAACGACAACAGACTGGCCACAAAGACGTGTTGACTCAACCTCACGGCAATCTCCTTCGGTCCAAACGAATGCGCCCAGGATCACAGGTCAAGGCCCGTCCGCAGCGATCACATTGCACCAGGCGCCAGCGATGTCAATGCCGCGTTTCCGGGGTGGGAAATCCCGCGCGTTGTCACGGAACCCAACGGGGGATTCGTCTATGGGCGGAGCATAGGCGTCTTGGCCGCGAAAACCTCGCGTGAAGGCGTCGAGGACATGCCCCTGCGCCGGGACGACATCGCGTCCGGCAAGCTGGTGCTGCGAAGGCGCGGCCCCACCGGCGCGGTCCTGCCCAACAAGCCGCGTGTGAACATCTTCCTCGACGGCGCCGTGATCGAGCACTTCAAGGCCAAGGCAGGTGCGCGTGGCGACCAGACTCTCATCGACGAGACGCCGAAGCAGGCGATCCAGGCAGAAACCTCGAGGGGGTGATCCGCAAGACGATCCGGGAAGCGCTGCGGCGCGCTCGATTTCGAGATTGCCCAGGCCGCGCGCCCGGCCGGCTGCCCCCCCGTTGCGGGCCGAGGGCCTCGCCGGCGGCACGATGCCCGCCGGGGTGCGCGTGGCGAATCCGTTTGCGTGACATGGCCCCGAGGTGAGATCCTCGCTCTGCAGTGCCCGCGACTCACGACCCCGGCCGCCCCATGCCCCTGGAACTGACCCACCACGGCGCCGTCGACGGCGTCACCGGATCGTGCCACCAGCTGCACCTGCCCGGCGGCGCGTCGGTGCTGGTGGACTGCGGGTTGTTCCAGGGCGCGGAGACGTCGGCCGACGGCACCGCGGCGGCGGACCGGTTGCAGATCGGCTTCCCGCTGGCGGGGGTGTGCGCGCTCGTCGTCACGCATGTGCACATCGACCACGTGGGCCGGCTGCCCTATTTGGTGGCGGCGGGGTTCACGGGGCCGATCTTCTGCACGTCGGCGTCGGCGCTGCTTCTGCCGATGGTGATCGAGGACGCGCTGAAGGTCGGCGTCACGCGCGACCGGGCGCTGATCGCGCGCGTGATCGCGCGCATGCGCGAGCAGCTGGTGCCGCTGCCGTACGGGCAGTGGCAGACGGTGCTGCGCGGCCCGCCGGGGCTGCGGCTGCGGCTGCAGCCGGCGGGTCATATCCTGGGCTCGGCCTACGTGGAGCTGGACGTGCAGCTGGCGGCGGGGCGCGCCGCGGCCAACCGCCGGCGGGTGGTCTTCTCCGGCGACCTGGGCGCGCCGTATACACCGCTGCTGCCGGCGCCGCGCCCGCCGCAGCGCGCCGACCTGCTGGTGCTGGAGAGCACCTACGGCGACCGCCTGCACGAGCCGCGTCGCACGCGGCGCGAGCGCCTGCAGGCGCTGTGCGAGCATGCGTTCGCCAACGGCGGGACGCTGCTGGTGCCCGCCTTCAGCATCGGCCGCACGCAGGAGCTGCTCTACGAGCTGGAGGAGATCATCCACCGCAACCGCCAGCGCCAGGCCGCCCGCGGGCTGCCCTGGGGCGAAGTGGACGTGATCGTCGACTCGCCGCTGGCGGCCGACTTCACCGCCGGCTACGCGAGCCTGCGCGAGCACTGGGACGCCGAGGCGCGCCGCAAGCTGGCCGCCGGCCGCCACCCGCTGGCGTTCGAGCAGCTGACGACGGTGGGCGACCACGCCGCGCACCTGCGCATGGTGCAAGCGCTGGCGGGCAGCGCGCGGCCGGCGATCGTCGTCGCCGCCAGCGGCATGTGCAGCGGCGGGCGCATCGTGAACTACCTGAAGGCGATGCTGGGCGACGCGCGACACGACGTGCTGTTCTGCGGCTATCAAGCCGCGGGCACGCCGGGGCGCGCGATCCAGCAGTACGGCCCGCGCGGCGGCTACGTCGATCTGGACGGCGAGCGCATCACGATCCGCGCCGGCATCCACACGCTGGGCGGCTTTTCGGCGCACGCGGACCGCAAGAACCTGCTGGACTTCGTCGGCCGCATGCGCCGCCCGCCGGCGCAGCTGCGCCTGGTGCACGGCGACGACCCGGCCAAGCAGTCACTGGCCGCCGAGCTGCGGCGCCGGCACCCGGGGATGGAGGTGGTGGTGCCGTAACGCGGCGGGTGACCACGCCTGCCCTCGGGTGCAATGCGTGCGCCTGCCGCTTGCCGGGACGATGGGTTGCGTGATGTGTCGCACCCGGCCCGTCTTGGCGGCGCCCCCGGTTGTCCGGGATGATGTTGCAGGCGATCAGCCCGTCGGTGGCTTGATCACTGTGCGTTGACCGTCCAGCTTCTGGATCCATACCTCTTCGGCGCCTGCCTCGAGATAGAGGCCGGCCTTGATGTGCATGGCGGCCCAGCTGTTGCCGGGCGACATGATCTCGACACAGACCTCCGGAGCACGGGGAAATGGCGTGACCTGGCCCATCTCCGCCAGGCGGGCGTCCGAGATCCAGGCGACGTCGGCCACCCGCACGCCGTCCGCCGTCTGGATGCTGCACTCGGCAATCACCTGGCCGCCAGGGCGCTGGCGCAGTTCCGCGCCGACATCCATCTGCACCTTGCCGCGCTGGTTGCTCGCCGGGCTCATCTCGATGCGGCCCCAACGGTTCAGCTCGATCTTGAACGGCAAGTCCTGCAGTTGCGGATGGGCCATCACATCGACCCAGGTCATCGTTCCCACCGTGTTGCGCTCCGTGGCATCGGCTTCGGCGCGAGCCATGGACATCGTACGCCTGTCGCCGCTTGTTGTCGGCGGCGTCGCGCGGCAGTGCGATTCGAGGCCTGACCCTGGGCTGCTGGCAAGACCGTCCGCCGAAGCGCGGCAAGGCCACGGCATCACGATCCGGGCCCGACCCCAGGCCGCGCGCCATCACCCGCCCGGCAGCATCGCCCACACGGGCACGGCCTCGATGCCGTCGCCGAGCGCGAACCGGTGCTCGCCCGGGTAGACGATGTACAGCTCGTCCAGCCGCAGATCGTCGATCGCGATGCGCATCGACTTCGTCACCGCCGGCGCATCGCTGCGCTTGAACTCCACGCCGACCCGCCGCTCGCCCTGGAACATCAGCAGATCCAGCTCCGCCCCCTGGTGCGTCGCCCAGAAGTAGGCCTCTGCGGGCTTGGCCAGGCGCAGCACTTGCTCGAGCGCGAACCCCTCCCAGCTGGCGCCGCAGCGCGGGTGCGCGAGCAGCTCGGGCAGCGAGGCCACGTCCAGCAGCGCGTGCAGCAGGCCGCTGTCGCGGAAGTAGACCTTCGGCGACTTGACCTGCCGCTTGCCCAGGTTGGCGTGCCATGGCTGCAGCTGCCTGACCATCAGCGTGTGCGTCAGTGCGTCGAGGTAGCGGCGCACCGTGGGCTCCGACACGCCCAGCGACCGCGCCGGATCGGCGGCCGACCAGATGTTGCCGTGCACATGCGCCAGCATGCGCCAGAAGCGCATCATCGCGGGGGGCGCGATGCCGATGCCGAGCTGCGGCAGGTCGACCTCGACGTGGCTGGCGAGGGCTTGCCGCCGCCAGGCCAGGCTGTCCGAGTCGTCCGCGGCCAGGTACGCGGGCGGGAAGCCGCCGCGCAGCCACAGCGCGTCGGCGCGACGGCCGTCCCACGGACGCCCCGGGGGGCAGATCTCGGCCAGGTCGAAGCCCGTCACCTCGATCACCTCGATGCGGCCCAGCAGCGACTCGCCCGCCTGGCGCAGCAGCGCAGGTGACGCACTGCCCAGCAGGAGGTACTGCCCCGCCCGGTCGCTTCGGTCGATCAGCGTGCGCAGCGCCGGGAACAGCCCCGGGCGGCGCTGGACCTCGTCGATCGCCACCAGGCCCTGCAGCCGCGACAGCGTCGTCACGGGTTCGTCGAGCCGCGCCAGGTCGAGCGGGTTCTCCAGGTCGAAGTAGTGCGGCGAATCGGCTGCCACGAATCGCCGCGCCAGCGTCGTCTTGCCCGATTGCCGCGGACCCACCAGGACCACCGCGCGCGATCGGGCCAGCGCCCGGGCGACGGCGGATTCGAGCGCGGGACGCCGCAGCATGCCGCAGTGTCGCGCATATTCCATGAAAAAGGAACATGGCCTATTCGAATAGCGTGCAAGCTCCGTCCGGAGCGCCTTGGTCAGCTCGGGGGGGCGGGCCCGGGTGCACCAGGCCGAGCTGGCCACCGTCGCCGTTGATCAGCAGGTCGGCGCGGGCCGCCAGCGCAGCGTGGGCGAACTTGTCGTCGTCACGGTCGCGGCTGAACCGGGCGCCGTCATCGGGGGAGGTCACCCACTGCGCGGCAGCCGCCAGGTCGTGCAGCGGCAGCCGGCGCGGGTCGGGCGAAACGTCGCGATCGAACTTCGGCCGCCACAGCCGCTGCTCGAGCTCGGCAAAGGTCGCCTCGTTGAAGTGGCGTCGAGCGTGTGGGCGAGCCGGTCGGCGTAGAAGGCCCGCATGGCTTCGTAGTCCTGGGCCGAGACCATGACACTGACGACACGGTCGTGGCGCAGCACGCGCACAGGCTCGCGCTGCGCCTGGTCGATGAACTCACCGAAGCGTGTCTTGGCCTGGTTGGCGGTGTGAGGTCTTCACGAATAGGCGCGGGCAGAGCACTTGCGATTCGGGATCTGACCCTGGGCCCGCGTGACGCCGCCCCGTGTCGAGACCCCCGATGGGCCCGATGCGCCCGGGCGATGGGTATATTGCGGTGCTGAGCGTTGCGCGCTGCGCCGGTGGCCCGGGACGGGCGAGGGCCACGGCACGGTGGCGATCGGTTTCGTGTGCCCGACCGGAGTCCGCGATGCGTATGCTGAACCGCACTGGCGCCGAGGCCCTGCTGGCAGGGCAAGGCGTGCCCGGCCCCGAGATCGCGCGGGTGATGACGGGCTTCGACGTCGGCAAGCCGCTGTACGAGCACCCCTTCTGGCCGCGGGACGTCCTGTACCAGCTGGTGCGGCGGCCCACGGCGAACTATCCATCGCCAGCGACGGGCAATTGGTTCGGGCTGGCCGGGATGACGAGCGCGGGGGTGGCGATCAACGACGGCCTCGGCGGGCGGGGCCTGGTGGCGTTCGCGGTGGCGGCGCCGTTCACGGCGCTCGAAGGGACGGCGGCGCGGTTCGCGCTGGACCGCGGCAAGGGGATCGGCGGCGCGGGTGGCGCGACGCAGGTCTACATACCGCGCGCGCTACTGGGCCACCTGCGCGCGATGGGCCCGGCCGAGCGCTGGTAGGCGTTCTCGCGGCTCTGGTCCCGCGCCTGGGGGTCCTGAGTCGCAAGGGCTTGTGCACGCCGGGGGTCAGTCCCCACCTTTCACGATGCGGAACGCGGGGCCTGACCCCGGTATTCGAGCCTCTTGACCCCGAGCCTCAGCGCGGACCCCTGCGCCGGGCCAGTTGCCCGACCACGCCCAGGCCGGCCAGCAGCAGCGCCCAGCTCGACGGCTCCGGGATCGGTGTGAGCGAGCCGATGAAATGGCCGTCGTCGGCGAGCCCGTTGCCCGCCGTGAAACCGATGTGGACGCCGCGGCCGAGGTAGTTTTCGTCCTCGTCGTACAGGTCGATCGCCACCGCGCCCCAGGCGGCGTCGTCCAACTCCACCGTGTAGGTCTGCCCGGTATGGGGTTGATGGATCGCGAACGTGAGGTCGCCGGCCTCGTCGTCGAACCCCGAAGGCGTGTAGTTGACCTGGGCCTGCCACTGGGAGTACTCCGGCGGCTGGATATCCCCCAGCCCGGTCTCGGTGTACACGATCGGCGAGGCGTCACCGTCGCCCAGGATCTGCACGCTCACGGCCTCGGGCTCGTCCTCGAAATTGAAAGTGTCGACGGCGAAGGCATAGCCGTTCATCCCGGAGCCACCGTAGCCCAGGTCGGAGCCGCCTGTGCCTGGCGCGGGGTCCGAGCCGGTCATGAAGAAGGTCAGGCCATCGCCTTGCAGGACGCTGCCGTGGGCGACGAAGAACCGGAACCGGATCTCGAACGCTGCATTGAAGTCCAGCAGCAGCGGCGCCGGCGCATAGGCGCTACCTGCCTGGCCGCCGCTGCCCGGGGCCGTCAGCATCAGCAGGCTGTCGGTGCCCAGGCCGGGAAGGAAGGTGTTGCTGGCCGCAGCGCTGCCCATGAGGTTCCAGGCCGTGAAGTCGACGTTCAGCGTGAGGTCGGCCCCGTTGGCGGCGGCCTGGCCGGGCGCGCCGGCCACGGCCAGGGCGGCCAGGGACGCCAGCAGGGCGTGGGCCAGCCGGCGGTGAGCGGCGGAGTGGAGTCCGTTCATCTGTGTCTCCTGTGCGTGGGCGGAAGGTATGCTCGGATCGTCCGGCCGCGGCGCTAGTCAAACGCTAGCGCGCGGCTGCGTGGCACCCCCCGCCTGAGGGGGGGTCAGGTCCCACATCCCACGATGCGGAACGCGGGACCTGACCCCGGTTTTCGCGAACTGGATGTCGGCCACCGCGGACCAGCTCTCGAACGCGCCTTGCAGCGCGGCCAGCGCGGTGCCGGCACCGTAGGCCGTGTCGATCGCGTCGAAGAGCAGTTCCAGTTGCGAGCTGCCGTGGATGTAGCCAGGCGAGCCCGTCGCCAGGCCCGTGCCGTCGGCGATCAGGCTCCAGGTCACGGTCCCGCCCGGCGTGCCGATCGTGTTGTCGCCCCACGTCGACGTCTGGTCGACACCGTAGGGGAAGATGTTCAGGCCAGCGCCTGACCGCTCAACATGAGCGCGGCGGCGCACGGGATGCCGATTCGCAGGATCCGATTTATCGAAGCCTCTATGTCGAGTCGTGCGTCAAGTGCGGCGCCCTCGCGTCGGACGCCACCGCGCGGCGATGCGGAGCGCGTGCGATCGCGCCGACGCCTGCGTCAGGCCCTGCGGCGCATCGCGATCCAGCCCCCCAGTCCGAGGCCGGCGAGCAGCATCGCCCAGGACGCCGACTCCCGGATCGCGGCGATGGTGTTCACGTTGTCGGCGGCCCCAGGGCAGACCCAAGGCAAATGCCGCCAGGAGGACGCTTGGCGCCGCCGGCCCTATGCCGAGGAAGCTGGCCGGGCTGAAGACACCCAGGGACGCATCGAGGTCGTCGACGGGTGGGGGTGCAGGCGGCCCCGGCGGGATGGCCGGCAGCGGGCCCGGGACGTCCTGATTCGTCACGAGGGTGTTGCCGCCGGCGATCAGCGGCCCGGCGTCGATGTCCCCCGCCGCTTGCCCGGCCGCGACCTCGGTGGAGACGTCCGGCGGAAGCGCCCCGCCCGCAATGCCTACCGTGAGGCGATCCACGGAGAAATGGACCGGAAGGTCGCGTGGCAAGCTGTAGGAGATGGCCTCGATGTCGTCGCCGGGGAGCAGCCCCAGCGCCCCGAAGGGGATCGCGACGACGGGTGGCCCGCCGATGGGGGCCGTGCTGGGCGCCTTCGGCAGGCGATGACCCGCCTTGGTGATTCAGGCCAATCAGTTCATCGAGCGCTCGAGCTCAACGGCCCTGCCCATCGCCAGCGCGCTGGTCGCCGCGCCTTTGCTCCGCGTCTCGATGCAGCCGAGTGCAGAAGACGGCCTGCGCAAACCTTCTCAGGTGATGATGGTCAAGGCCGTGACGCTGAAGCGCAACGAGCTCTGGCCGGCGTTCGGACGCATCGAGGCGGCAACGCCGGCGGCGGCCGAACGTTGCCTGGCCGTATTGCTGGGGATCGCGACGTGAATGCGCGGCCTCGGGCTGCGCGCGCCCGGCGGCCCGGTTCGATGAGGGTTCGATAAACGCCTGCTTCAGAGCGTGCGTCGTCCGCGCACCGCAGCGGCGACGCCGAGCAGGCCCAGCGCCATCAGCGTGTAGCTGCCGGGCTCCGGTACGGCGACGACCTCGCGCATGAAGGCAACGCTGTCGTCCATCCCGTTCACGCTCGCGATGTCGTGCGAGGCGGTCAGGCTGTTGCCGTCCGCGTCGACGCCGACGAAGTTCAACGTCACCCCGGTCCCGTTCCACTTGTACGTGCCCGGCGGCGCCGACCCTCCAGTCGGGGAGAAGAAGCCGAAGGTGTATTCGTAGCTATGCCCGGACAGCAGCGTGAAGCTTTCGTGGAAGTTGATCGACGGATATCCTGGGGCGCTCGATGTGTGGAAGCCAAAGTCGTACGGTGGCCCGCCGGTGCAGGACGAGGTAAAAGTACCTGCGCACATAAACCAGGTGTTGAGGTAGGCGCCGGTGATTTCCACGAATGCGGCGGTCACCCACTCCGAGGCTTCGTCGTCCCAGTAGCCGCCTTCGGTCGGCAGATCCTCGGCCGCGAAGCCCGCGAGGGGGTTGCTCGAGAAGACGAGGTCGCTGTCCATCGTCAGCTCGAGCCGCACCTCGATCGTCTCGTTGGCCAGCACGGTACCGGTTCGCTGCACGAAGCTGAGCGTGCCGGTCGGCAGCGCCGCCAGCGCGGGCGCCGCCGCCAGCGTGCAGCCCAGGGACAGACATGCAGCGGCGGCGATGCGCCCCGCGGCGAACAAGCGTTGGTGATTCACTCCTGCCTCCCGATCGTTCGTTTCCGACCGTGCGAATGCTGAGGGTTGGGCGGCTGCCCGGTCAATATGTGGCCCCCCCTCGGTCAGGGGAGGCAGTGGGCATATGGCCGCGGTCGGCGGACCGCCGGGCGCCCTCGCTCTTGCGCTGCCGAAGGCCTCACCCTGCCGCCGATGCGACGCGGCGCCGTCGGGCGGCGATGCCCAGGCGCCGGGGGGTCTCGGCCCGAGTTGCAGGAGTCTCGGGCCCTGGGTCTTCGAACTCAGACCACCAAGGCTCGACCCCCGGCGCTCGAGCGGCCGATCTTGTTGCATGTAACGCGATTCTCGCGCATGCTGTTGCGTGCAACAGGACTGGCTTGACATGGGAACCACATCCGTCAATGCGCGAGTCCGCAAGCACCGTGAGGCGCTCCGCATCGCGGGGCTGCGTCCGGTGCAGATCTGGGTGCCGGACACGCGTCGCCGCGGCTTCGAGCAGGAGTGCCGACGCCAGTGTCTCTTGGCGAGTCAGGCGAACAGCGGCGACGCGTCCCTGCAGCGATTCATGGACCAAGCCTTGCTGGACGTGGACGGTTGGACGGAGTGATGCGTGGCGACCTCGTCACCATCGCCATGCAGGGCGCCTTCGACAAGCCACGGTCCGCCTTGGTGATTCAGGCCAATCAGTTCAGCGAGCACTCGAGCACAACGATCCTGCCCATTTCCAGCACGCTTGTTGCCGCGCCCTTGCTCCGCGTCTCGATGCAGCCGAGTGCAGAAAACGGTCTGCGCAGGCCTTCTCAGGTGATGGTGGACAAGGCCATGACCGTGAAGCGCGACAAGCTGGGGCCGGCGTTCGGACGCATCGAGGCGGACACGCTGGTGCAGGTCGAACGTTGCCTGGCCGTATTCCTGGGGATCGCGAAATGAATGCCTGGCGTCGGCGAAGGGGGTCAGGTCACGCGTTCCGTACCGCGGAACGCGTGACCTGACCCCGATCGAGATGGCCGCGGTCGGCGGACGACCGGTCGCCCTCGCTCTTGCGCTGCCGAAGGCCTCACCCTGCCGCCGCTGCGACGCGCCGCCGTCGGGCGGCGATGCCCAGCACGGCGAGGCCCGACAGCAGCATCGCCCAGGACTGCGGCTCGGGCACGGGCGCGATGGAGAAGGTGATCTCGTAGCCGCGCCCGAGGGGGTCGAAGATCCGTGTCGAGAAACTGCCGAACATGTCGGCCTTGGCGCTGCCGAAACCCTCGACGCTGGCCGCGACGTTCAGTTCGGCCTCGATCGTCAGCGTCTCGCCGACGGTCGCGTCGAATTCGATGAAGCTGAGGTCGAGCGGGGATCCGCCGGTGTCGACGAGGGTCACGTCGCTGAAGTACACGCCCTCGTCGTCGGTCAATACGCGCAACTCGTTGTAGATGGCGCCCTGCCTGATCAGGGTTCCGCCGCCGAAGAGCGTCGAGTTGTTGCGCGCGTCCCAGGCCCGGTCCCTGGTGATCTGGCCGGTCGGATCGCCCGGCTCGCCGGGCGTCCGCGATTGGGCATCCAGCGCGGTACGCAGGTCGACCGAGGCCGCATACGCACCGTGGGGGCAGTCGAAGGGCCCGCACATCCCGGTCGGGCCGCGCAGGATGATGGCGTGGAACTCCTGCACCGCCGCCGCGGCGGTCGAGTTCGGATAGGCGAGGCCACCGACCGACAGGCTGCCTTCGGTGTCGAATTCCCAGCGCAGGTCGGTGGCTGCATCCCCGGCGATGGCCCCGCTCTCGCCCGGGCCGATGAGGACGCTGAATTCGACCTTCGCGCTCGAATAGGCGACAGCCGTCGACCCCGCGTCGCCGGTAATGACCCAGGCGAAGCCGCCGAGGTTCTTGTAGCCTCCCAGGTCGTTGGCGCCGGCATCGGCATAGCCGCTGGCATTTGCGAACGAGTGATGCCCGACCGGATCGGGGCCCACGGCCGGACCGCGGATACGCGCCTGGTTGACGCGGTCGACGTCCTGGTACAGATAGTCGAAATAGGTCCAGATATCGTCCGTGCCGTCGCCGACGGGGGTCCGATCCTCGGTCACGGAGATCAGGTCGGCAGCCGTCGGATCGAAGTAACCGAAGGCGACATCGGAGCCCGGGGCTCGGCGCGAGTATTCGAGCACTTCGAGTTCGGCGAATGCGTGCACCGCACCCGGCAACAGCAGCGATGCGGCCGCCGCGGCGGCGAGCTTGCGGAGAGTCTTCATGGCATCGACTCCTTAGGATCGTGCGCGGCGTCATGCCGGGCGGACTTGACGGCTGGCGCGGCCCGGCGCGTGCCCGCCGTGGCAGGGACCGAGGGCGTCGAGCGCGCATCGTTACGCGCTGGCAGGGCGGCCGCCGGCCAGGCCATCGCAGGCAGCACGGTGCCATGTCGCGACCTGCCCATGGCGCGCCGCGCTGCCGCCCGTCGATGTCTCGCCTCGCCGAATGCGCTGTGCATTCCGGACCCCCGTCACGGGTCTCCCGATGGCCGGGGCAGCGGGCGTCTACCAGCGAGCCGTGCCTGCGATGAAAGGGACGACCGCCAACGGGGCGCTAACAACCCCAATTGGATGTTCGCGCAGCGCGGCCCCGGGGTCAAGCACTTCGATGCAGCACTTCGATGACAGGCACTTCGATGCAGCGCTTCGATGACAGGCACTTCGATGCAGCGCTTCGATGCACCTGGATGCGCTTGCGCGCCGCCGGGCCCGGGCGGACACTGCACCATCTCGGCGGCGTGCGCCGGGCGCCTGCGGAGGCGGCATGGCAGCCTGGGCCAAGCGGTGGTTGGGTCGTCTGGCGGGTCTCGGCTCGCTGGGGTTCGCGGCGCTGGCGGGCGCGGTTGCGCTGCCGCCTGGTGTGGACGTGCCATTGACGGGCACGAGCCAGGCCGAGCGCCCGGAGATCGGGCCGCCGCCGGCGGTGTTGCAGCTGTCGGCGTTCTCGCTCGCCGATCCGGTCAGCGGGAAGCCATGGCTGCGCGGCAGCGTCGGGCTGTCGCTGTCGGCCCACGAGCAGGCCGGGCGCCTGTGGCAGCACTACCGCATCGAGTCGTTCGAGGATCTGGCCGGCGCCGGCTACCGGGTCGAGGCCTTGGTAACGGCGCCGGTCTACGGCGCCGGCGAACAGCCGGTCGATGCCGACTACCGCACCGACCTGCCGGGCGCGGTGGCGCCGACCCACGCGCGGCACGAGATGGAGGCACTGCCGATGCAGGTCGTCTTCCGCTTCGACGAGCCGGTGCTGCCTGGGCAGGATTCGCGCGCGATGTTCGTGCTGGGCGACGACCTCGCCGCCTACGGCAGCTACGGCGCATTCGTCGCCGTCGTCGATCCCGCTGGCCGGCGGCATGAGCTGGGCTTCGACTCCTACATCACCTTCATCCCGGAGCCGGCGACGGCCTGGCTGCTGACTTGCGGGTTGGGGCTGCTCGGCGTGGGCGCGCGGGCGGCGGGGAGGTCGAGGACGAGGAGCCAGGATGCCTAGACGACCAGGCGCCGCCGCGCCACCGCGCCAATGCCGACCAGGCCGATCGCGAACAGGGCCCAGGTGCCGGGCTCGGGGACGGGTGCGCCGATGACCTCGCCACTGATCACATATCGCGTGTAGTAGCAGTTATCGCACTCGAAGGAAAATGGGTCGGCGACCAGCGCGACCGCTCCGCCGAGATTGCTCAGCCCTGCGGCGAAGCTCAGCCGGAGGTAGCGGCCCGGACCCGTTTCGGGCAGGGCGACGAAGTCTGCCATCGTCGCATCATGGGCGCCGACGAAATTGCTCGGGTCGCCGCTATCGTAGGTGTAGGCAGGCAGCATGGGCGGGGCGCTCCAGGCCTGGACGCTCAGGTTCCACTGGCTGTAGGCATCCGTGTCGGCGTTGTAGACGAAGCTGCCGGCAACCGAGGTGTTGTCGTCGAACGTGACGTCGACGAGATCCCAGAGTACCGGCACGGCCACCGCCGGGGTCGCCGCCAGCACCATCGTCGCAGCTGCCGCCGCCGTCATCGAACGAATGCGCATCGTGTCGCTCCTGCACCAATATTCGGATGGAGCAGTCTAGGGTCGTTGCGTGCCGAATGCAGGGATAGGCATCCCTCGTTCGCGGGGGCGACGTGCGGCTCGGGAGAACGCGCTCGCCGGGCTCCGGGCCCGCGTGCCGGATCGACGCAGGCCCGCCTGCGCGGCGGCCTTGCGTTGGCGCCGCGGCGATTGACCCACGACAGCGGCGGGCCGGGCGTGGCCCTCGAGCAGGCCATGGCGCTCACCCGTGCTTGCCCGGTTCCCAGCCGACCCGGCCGACGGTGCGCGCCGCGACCTGCGCCGGCAGCGGCTCGAGCGCCGTGGCCATCGTGTCGTTCCAGCGGTTCAGGTAGCCGAACAGCGCGATCGTGGCGACGATCTCGACCACCTGCGCCTCGTCGAAGTGCGGCCGCAGTGCGTCGAAGTCCTCGGCCGAGGCGGCGTTGGGCACCATGCCGGCCTTCAGCGCCAGCGTGATTGCGGCTTTCTCGGCCGCGCTGAAGGCCTCGCTGCCGTCGATCTCCCAGATGGCGGCGATCTTGTCGTCGGGCACCTGCCAGATGCTCGACAGGTTGGCCATATGCGACTGGCAGTAGCGGCAGCCCGCGGCGAGGCTGGTCGCCAGCGCGACGAGCATCTTCAGCGTCGTCGGCACGCTGCCCTCGTACAGCACGGCCTGGTTCAGCGCCATGAAGGCGCGCACGATATCGGGCCGCCGCGCCATGGTGCGGATGCTGTTGGGGACGAAGCCGCGCGTGGTTTCGTAGTGGCGAAAGCGCTCGACGATATCGGGGTGGGGGATCTCGTCGTCGGCGAGGGGGCGGAGGTGGGCCATGGCATGCTCGCAGGGTCGATGGGTGGGCTTGCGCGCGCGGATCCGTCCGGTGGCCGGTCCCGGCTGTGCAGCTGGCTGGACGCGTTGCGCGCGTTTCGCGATACGGGACGCGGGACCTGACCCCGATCGTAGGGCTGCGGGTCATCGATACTCGCTTCGTCGGCCGGTTTCGTCGAGCTATCGAACGGCCGCGATCGCCCGGTCGTTCCACCACCGGTTCCAGCTCCGCAAGCCCGCCGAGCCGAGTCACCCATCGTTGCGCGAGATGCTTCGGATCGTGCCGCCGGTCGACGGCCAAGACGATGCGCGCGGCCCGGCGCCTCGTGACGGCGCGCGACGCGCGCGGTCCGGCGCGTTGCTGCGCTGGATCGTCGCGGCAGCGCGCGTGTCGGGCGGGCTGGCACGGGGCTGCTGCATGCCCTTGCTCGCGGCCGCGCTGGCCGCGTGCGCCGGGCCGGCCGCGCAGTCGGCGTCCACGGTGCCTGAGCCGCGTGCCGCATCCACACCGCCCGACGCGACCGCGCGGCCCGCATCCGCGCCTGCGCCCGCTGGCATCCGCAGCGCCGATGCGCCGAATCCGAACCCCGCCGGCCCAGCCGCCGCACCGGCACGGCGCTGGCTGCCGGTGCCGCTGGCCGCGGGGCGGCTGCGGGCACGGGATCTGGGGCTGGTCATCAACAGGGCCGATCCGTATTCGGTGGCGGTGGGCGAGCATTACCGGCGTGCGCGCGGGCTGCGGCCGCAGCAGGTGCTGGAGGTGGAGCTGCCGCTGCAGCCGCAGCTCGGGCCGCAGGAACTGGCAGCGCTGCGCGAGCGCATCGACGCGCACTTCGGCGACCGCGTGCAGGCGCTGGCGCTGGCCTGGGTGCAGCCGTTCGCGGTGCGCTGCAACAGCCTGGCGGCGGCGCTGGCGCTGGGCTTCGACGCCGCGTTGTGCGACGACAGCTGTGGCCGTCCGCGGGCGACGTCGCCCTACTTCGGCAGCGCGTCGCTGCGGCCCTGGCAGGACCACCGGATGCGGCTCGCGATGCACCTGGCAGCGCCATCGGCGGAGCAGGCGCTGGCGTTGATCGAGCGCGGTGTGGCCTCCGACGGCGCGCTGCGGCGGCGCGGTGCGCCGACGGCGACGGCGCTGTTCGTCTCGACACCGGACCGCGCGCGCAACGTGCGCGCCACGCTTTACCCGCCGGCCGGTGCGCTGCCGGCGCAGCCGTCGGCGAAGCCGGGATCCCGGCGCGCGCCGCCGCCGCAGCCATCGTCGGTGATCGCGCGCGATGCGGAGCTGGACACGATGGCCGGCCACGGCCCGCTGCTGCTGCTGCAGCTGGGTATCGCAGTGGTGCCGGGGATGGAGCGGCTGCGCTTCGTTCCCGGGGCGCTGGCCGACCATCTCACGTCGACCGGCGGGCGGCTGGACGGCAGCAGCCCGCAGACGAACGCGCTGGCGTGGATCGCCGCCGGCGCCACCGCGAGCCACGGCACCGTCAGCGAGCCGTGCAACCACCTGCAGAAGTTCCCGCACCCGCAAATCCTGCTGGCGCACCTGGCCGGCGGCGCGACCGCGATCGAGGCCTACTGGCGCAGCGTCGCCTGGCCGCAGCAGAGCGCCTTCGTCGGCGAGCCGCTGGCGGCACCGTATGCGTGGTGATTGCTGCTACCCCACGACGAACTGCCCGAAGCACGACACGCTCGACGCGCCGTACGGCAGCGACAGGCCGCCGCTGGCGCGCCGGCGCTCGCGGCCGAGGTCGCAGCCGAGCGAGAGGTTGCGCGTCGGGGCCCAGCTGGCGCCCAGCGCCAGGCGTGCCGTGCGGTCGCTGCCGCTGACGCTGGCGGGCAGCCCGGGCAGCGGCGGCAGCGCGCGCACCAGGTCGCGCTCGGCCAGCGAAGCGCTGGCGTTGAGCGCGACCTTGGCCGTCAGCTCGTAGTCACCGCGAACGCTCAGCGAGGTCGTGCGCCGGCTGTAGTCGGTGAAGCCGTCGAGTGCCGCGTTGCCGGAGAAGTAGGTCTCCTGCCCGGTGTCGCGCACGAGCGCGGTGCGCAGCCTCCAGCGCCCGCCGGGGGTGTAGCGCCAGGACAGCTCGCCGGTGGCGCCGGAGAAGTCGCGCTGGCGCGCCTGGTCGTACTCGGTGCGTCCCAGCGTCAGCCGACCGTCCAGCGCGCTCGACCCGCTGGCCTGCACGCGCAAAGTCAGATCCACGCCGTTGCGCCGGTACTCGTCGGCGACGGACTGCCCGCCGACGCTGGCAAAGCGCGGGTACTCGCCGCGCACGTGGCGCAGCCCGGCGCCGACCTCGGTGCTGCCGCTGAGTTCGTAGCGCAGTCCGGCCGTCGCCGTGGTCTGGCGGTGCTCGCGCGGCGCGTAGGCGGTGGCGCTGTAGTCGACGCGGCGGTAGGCCAGGCCGGCCTCGGCCGTCAGCCGGGTGACGACGCCGACGCGGGCGACGGCACGCGCCTGCTGCACGGTCTCGACGTTGCGCTCGAGCGTCGCGGCGACCTCGTTGTCGGTGACGAAACTCGCCAGCCGGCGGTCGGCCTGCAGCTCGAGCTTGCCCGAGACGCGGCCGGCGGTCTCCCAGTCGGTCCCCAGGCGCAGCGCGTAGCCCTCGTAGTCGAGGTTGTCGTTGTCCTGGTAGCGGCTGCTGCGCAGCGACGCGCTGCCGTACAGCCGCTGGCGCCCGACGGGCAGGTCGAGGCCGCCGACGAGCGAGGTGGTGGATACGGTGTCGCTCTTGCTGGCCCAGGCCGGCAGCGCGACGCCGTCGCCAACGCGGTAGACATTGCTGTCGTGGCCGAAGCTCTGCGCGACCCCGACATACCAGGGGCCGGTCTGCGCCGTCGCGCCGCCGGCGGCGGCCAGCAACGCGATCGAGATCACGGTGGGGGCGGTCAGACGCATGGGTCCTCCTCGGTGTGGCGCGCGATCGCGCCTCAGTATGCCCTGCGGTCGAAGAACACCAGCTTGACCGTGCGCGCGATGATCTGCAGGTCCAGCAGCAGCGACCAGTTGCGCAGGTAGCTGAGGTCGTACTCGACGCGCGCCTGCATCTTCTCCAGCGTGTCGGTCTCGCCGCGGTGGCCGTGGATCTGCGCCCAGCCGGTGATGCCGGGGCGCACCTTGTGGCGCACCATGTAGGCCTTGATCAGGCGCCGGTATTCCTCGTTGTGCGCCACCGCGTGCGGGCGCGGGCCGACGATGCTCATGCGCCCCTGCAGCACGTTGAAGAACTGCGGCAGCTCGTCCAGCGAGGAGCGGCGCAGGAAGGCGCCGAAGCGCGTGATGCGCGGGTCGTCGCGCGTGGCCTGCACGACGACCGGGCCGTCGTCCTGGGTGCGCATCGAGCGGAACTTCCAGACCACGATCTCCTCGCCGTCCAGCCCGTTGCGCCGCTGCTTGAAGATGACCGGGCCGGGCGAGCTGAGCTTGACGCCGACCGCGATCGCCAGCATCAGCGGCGAGATCAGCAGCAGGATGATCGACGCGAGCACGATGTCGCTGGCGCGCTTGAGCAGCAGGTTGCTGCCGGTGAACGGCGTGTCGCACAGGCCGACCACGGGCACGCCGTTCATGTCCTGCAGCCGGCCCTGGATGACGCTGATGCCGAAGACATCGGGCACGTAGTAGATCGACGCCGTCGTGCCCTGCAGTTTCTCCATCAGCTCGACGATGCGCGGCTGCGACCCGAGCGGCAGCGTGATGTAGACATGGTGGATGCCGTGCGCGCGCACGTACTCGGCGGTATCGCCGAGCCGCCCCAGCACGAGGGCGCTGGCCTGCTCGTGCAGGCGGCCGTCCGAGCGGTCGTCGAAGTAGCCGACGAGGTCGATGCCGGTGCCGCCGAAGGCACGCAGCGCCTGCGCGACCTTGACGCCCAGCGGTCCGGCGCCGACGACGACGGCGCGGCGGCGGTTCTGCGGCTGCGCGGCATGGTGGCGCAGGACCTTGCGAGTGGCGAAGGTCAGCGACCACAGCAGCGCAGGGGTGAGCACCGCCCACCACAGCAGCACCCGGGGGTCGAACAGGTTCAGGCTCTGCGTCGCATAGCCGCACAGCGTCAGGATCGCGAGCAGCCAGAGCCACGAGACGCCGATGTCGACGGCCGCGTTGAGCGGCCGGTCCCAGAAGCGGTTGCGCCCCGGGAAGGTCAGCGCGACGACGAACAACGCGAGCACGATGTCCTGGCGCAGGATCGGCTGGCCGAAGGAGGCCGAGACGGCGAGAAAGACGCCGACGGCGATGGCGGGCTCGAGCAGCGCCCCGACCGCCGAGGTGATCGACGGCGGGGCGCTGGAGAAGGTTCGGCGGCTGCTGGTGCTATCTGGCACGGGAACGACGCGATGGCCGGCACGCGCGGCGCCCGCCCCGGAGATCGACAACTTCGGGCATTGTGGCGCCGGGGCACGCGTGCCGGGGCCGCGGCGGGCCTCGGGCGTCGCGAAGGCGTGACAGACCGCGCACGCGTGCGGCCGCGGCGGTGACCGGATGTTGCTGCCGATACGGAAGACGTTCGACTGTCCTTCAGCCCGGATGCGCGCATGCCGAAATGGAATGCGGGCCCGGCCAACCGCTTTTCGGCCGAAAGCGAACGCCGGCCCGAAGCATCATCCGGTCCCGTCCCGACCGCCGAGGAGGCCAGCCATGAGCACCATCTCCAGCATCACGCGCGAACCGCTGCAGTCCACCGCATCGACGCAGGCCGCGACCTCGGCCATGGGTCAGGCGGTCAAGGATCTGGCCAAGGCGCTGCGTGCCGACGACCTCGAGACCGCCAAGAAGGCCTATGTCCAGGTGATCAAGAGCGCCCCCGAAGGCGCCTCGTGGAACGCCGGCAGCCCGATCGCTCAGCTCGGCCGGGCGCTGCACGGTGGCGACATCGCGGCGGCGAAGGACGTCATGCGCTCCGCGTTCCAGGACTTCAGGGCCATGCGCCCCCCGGTCGTTCCCGCGCCGCCCCAGGACGCGTCCACGCTGCCGGCGAAGCAGGACGGCGCGCTGCACGTCGTCGCCTGAAGGGCGCGCGCAGCGCGAGTTCGCCCGCGGCCGGGCGAAGCGCGCGTCTGGCGCCGTCCCTACTGCCGGCAAGGCGTGGCGCGCGCGCGTCCGGGCGGCGCATGCGCGATGGCTAAACTCGCGCCATCGTGAACGACCGGCGCTGCGCGCCGCTGCCATGTCCGCCCAGCCCGCCCGCAAGCCGCAACCGACCGAACTTACGGTCCATCAGTCCTCGCGCCAGCTCGAGGTCGCGTTCGACGACGGTGCGCGATTCCGCATCCCGTTCGAGCTGATGCGCGTGTACTCGCCGTCGGCCGAGGTCCAGGGTCACGGCCCGGGGCAGGAGGTGCTGCAGACCGGCAAGCGCGACGTCACCGTCGAGACCATCGAGCCGATCGGCCACTACGCGGTGCAGCCGCACTTCAGCGACGGCCACGACAGCGGCATCTTCACCTGGGAGTACCTGTACCGCCTGGGCTCGCAGCAGGACGCGCTGTGGCAGCGCTACGAGCAGCGCCTGGCCGAGGCCGGGCTGGGCCGCGACGCGCCGATGCAGGCCAAGGCCGGCAAGTCCTGCGGCAGCCACTGACGCGACAACACCCCAGGCAGCCCGCGCGCCCTGCCGCCACCGCCACGGCCGTCCCGTCCCCGTCCCGCCCGCGACCCGCATCCTGCCATGGCCACGACCCACTTCGGCTTCGAGACCGTCGATGCCGCCGAGAAGGCGCAGCGCGTGCGCGGTGTCTTCGACTCGGTGGCCGGCAAGTACGACCTGATGAACGACCTGCTGTCGGGCGGGCTGCACCGGATCTGGAAGGCCTACACCGTCCAGGTCGCCGACGTGCGGCCGGGCGACCGTGTGCTGGACATCGCCGGCGGCACCGGCGACCTCGCGCGCGCCTTCGCACCGCGCGCCGGCGAGCGCGGCATGGTGGTGCTGACCGACATCAACGAGGCGATGCTTCGCGTCGGCCGCGACCGCCTGCTCGACGAGGGGCTGGCGCTGCCGACCGCGGTCTGCGACGCCGAGCGGCTGCCGTTCGCCGATGGCGGCTTCGACCTCGTCAGCGTCGCCTTCGGGCTGCGCAACATGACGCACAAGGAGCGCGCGCTGGCCGAGATGGCGCGCGTGCTGCGCCCGGGCGGACGGCTGCTGGTGCTCGAGTTCTCGCGCCCGGTCGAGCCGCTGCGCAAGCCCTACGACTTCTATTCGTTCAAGGTCATGCCGCTGATCGGCAGGTGGGTCGCCAAGGACGAGGCGAGCTACCGCTACCTGGCCGAGTCGATCCGCATGCACCCGGACCAGGCGACGCTGAAGGCGATGATGAAGGACGCCGGCTTCGGGCATGTCGACGTGCACGACCTGGCCGGCGGCATCGTCGCGCTGCACGTGGGCATCAAGTGCTGAGCCGGCTGCTGCCGCCGCCTGCCGTCGCCGCGGCCGGGCCGGCTCCGCGGGCCCTGCCCGACGCTGGAGCTCGTCCATGCTGAGCCTGGCGGCACCGCTGCTCGGGCGGCTCGGCCGGCGCGGGCGGGGCGGGCGGGCCGGGCTCGCGGGCCTGCGCGCGACGGCGCGCTCGCGCCACCGGCGCGGCGCGGCGCGCCTGCCGGCGGGGCTCGACGTCGATGGTTTCCTCGCCGCGGCGCGCGAGCACTTCGTCCAGTTGCAGGCGGCGTGGGATGCCGGCGATCGGGACCGGCTCGCGCAGCTGGCGACCGGGCCGCTGCTGGCCGAGCTGCGCGAGCAGCTCGACGCGCG
>JACPVA010000072.1 GCA_016191995.1 Burkholderiales bacterium
GCGGCGCGACCGGGGCCGCGCCGGCGCCGACGGTGACCGGCGTCGGTCGCCCGCCGTGCAGCGCCGCGGCGTCGGCGAGCCCATCCAGCCGGTGCGTGCTCGAGCGCGCGTCGGCGCCGCCGGCGTTCGAGACCACGGCCACCGGGGCCTGCGCGGGCCAGCCGGCGGCACGCAGCCGCGCTCCGAGCGCGGCGAGCTGGCGCCCGGCCATGTAGTAGACCTCGGTGTCGGCGCGCTGGCCGGCCGCGAGCGCGCCCTCGGCGCCCATCGCCGTCGCCAGCACGACGCTGCGCCCGCGGCCGCGCCGCGTCAACGGCCGCTTCAGCTCGGCGGCGGCGGCGCAGGCGGCGGTCACGCCGGGGACGACCTCGGACTCGATGCCATGTGCCGCGAGCGCGGCGAGCTCCTCTTCCAGGCGGCCGAAGAGGCTCGGGTCGCCGCCCTTGAGCCGCACGACGACGCGGTGCTGCTGCGCACAGTGCACCAGCAGCGCATCGATCGCCGCCTGCGCGGTCGCGCGGCCGTAGCCGCGCTTGCCGACGTCGATCCAGCGCGCCTGCGGCGCGAGCGCGAGCAAGGCCGGGTCTGCCAGCGCGTCGACCAGCACGACCTCGGCCGCGGCGAGCCAGCGCGCGCCGCGCAGCGTGATCAGGTCCGCGCTGCCGGGGCCGGCGCCGACGAAGACGACCCGTCCCGCGTGTGGCGCGTCGCCGCCGGGATTCATGCCGGCACCGCGGCCGGGCGCAGGTGCAGGCCGCACTCCTTGACCTCGCCATGCTCCCACCACCAGCGCCCGGCGCGTGCGTCCTCGCCGGCGGACACCGCGCGCGTGCACGGCGCGCAGCCGATGCTCGGGTAGCCGTGGTCGTGCAGCGGGTTGGTCGGCGGGTCGTGGCGGCGCACATATTCCCAGACGTCGGCCTCGCTCCAGTCGGCCAGCGGGCAGAACTTCTCGCGCCCGTCGTCCTGCAGCGCGAAGAACGGCACCAGGCTGCGCGTCTCGCCCTGCTCGCGCCGCAGCCCGCTGACCCAGGCGCTGCGGCCGGCCAGCAGGCGTTGCATCGGCTCGAGCTTGCGCAGCGCGCAGCAGGCGCGGCGCAGCTCGACGCTCGTGCGCATCGCCTGCGCGCCGTGGCGGCCGACGAACTGCAGCACCGCCTGCGCCTGCGGGCGAAAGACCTCGACCTCGATCCCGTAGCGCACGCGAACGCGGTCGATCAGCGCCAGCGTCTCGGCGTGCAGCGCCCCGGTGTCGATCGTCGCCACCACGACCGGAAGCCGCAGCCGCGCGACCATGTCGGTCAGCACCATGCCCTCGACGCCCAGGCTCGTGACCTGGACGATGCGGCCGGCATGGTCCTCGGCGGCTTCGCGCAGCAAGGCCTCGGCGTGCGCGACGCGGGCGTCGAAGCCGCGCGTGCGGCGCGCCAGGCGTCGCGCGGCGGGGTTGCTCGTCGCCTCAGGCATGGGGCCTCCGGTCGTGGCTCGGGTCCTGCGGCAGCGGGAAGTAGCCGAGCGCGCGCTCGGCCGCCTCGGCGGTCTGCCCGGGAAGCAGCCGCGCGGCGTCGAAGCCGCAGCGGCGCAGCAGCGGCAGCATGTCGACGATGATCTCGCCGGTGGCGACGATCGAACCGGCGTAGCGCCAGCGCCCGCGCAGCACGACCGCCTGCGAAAAGGCGCGCCCGTCGCCGAACTTGGGGAACGCCAGCGCGACCGCGGGCGCGTCGCGCAGTGCCTCGCTCTGCTGCGCGAGGTCGGCATCGTTGGCCAGCACCAGCGTGCCGGCGGGCAGCGCTTCGTCGGGGGCGAGCAATCGCATCGGGGGCTCCGGGGCGTGCGAGGGCAGGGGTGGGCGTTGGCGGGCGGGCGATCGACCCGGGCGGCCTGCAGCAGGGGGGCGCTTCACGCGGCCTCGGCCGGCAAGGTGGCGCTGTGGCGGCGCACGGCGTCGGTGGCGGCACGCCACGGCGCCGGGCCGATGCGGTCGACCGTGTCGACGAAGCGCTCGCCGTCGCGGCGCTCGCGCCGGTAGACCTCGACCAGGGCCTCGACGACGTCGGGCAGCTCGTCGGCGGAGAAGGACGGCCCGATCACGCGCCCCGGCCGTGCCGCGGCACCGCGCGAGCTGCCGTCGGCACCGCCGAGCGTGACCTGGTACCACTCGCTGCCGTCCTTGTCGACGCCGAGGATGCCGATGTGGCCGCTGTGGTGGTGGCCGCAGCTGTTCATGCAGCCGCTGAAGTGCAGGTCGATGTCGCCGAGGTCGACCAGCTCGTCGAGGTCGTCGAAGCGGTCGCGGATCGCCGCCGCCGACGGCCTGGTGCGTGCATTGGCCAGCGCGCAGAGGTCGCCTCCGGGGCAGACGATCATGTCGGTCAGCAGCCCGACGTTGGGGGTCGCGAATCCGGCCGCGCGCGCCGCCTGCCACAGGTCGGGCAGGTCCTGCTGGCGGACCCAGGGCAGCAGCAGGTTCTGCGTGTGCGAGACACGCAGCTCGCCGTGGCTGAAGCGGTCGGCGAGCTCGGCCGCGCTGTCCATCTGCGCCGCGGTGACGTCGCCCGGCGCCTGCCCCGCCCGCTTCAGCGACAGCGTCACCGCGCGGTAGCCGGCCAGCCGGTGCGGGTGGACGTTGCGCTCCAGCCAGCGCAGGTAGGCCGGCGGCAGATCGTCGCGCAGCGACGGGGCGAGCGCCGCTTCGGCGGCGGCGGGATGGGCGCCGGCCGCTGCCGGACCGGCCGATGCGGCGCTCGCCGCCGGCGCCGCATGCGCCGTGGACGCGACACCGGGTGGCGGCGCGAAGGCAGTCTTCAGGCGCTCCAGCTCGCCTTCGGGCAGCTCGGGCGCGCCATCGGCGAGCAGCCGCGCGTATTCCTCGTGCACGGCGGCGGCGAAGCGCTCGCCCTCGGCCTTGACCAGGATCTTGATGCGCGACTTGAACGCGTGGTCGCGCCGGCCGAGCAGGTTGTAGACGCGGACGATCGCTTCGATGAAGACCAGGATCCGCGCCCAGGGGACGAAGTCCGCGATGCTGACCGCGACCATCGGCGTGCGCCCCATGCCGCCGCCGACGAGGACGCGAAACCCGACCGCGCCCGAGTCGGCGCGCTGCAGCTGCAGCCCGATATCGTGCCAGGCGATGGCGGCGCGATCCTCGCGCGCGCCGCTGACGGCGATCTTGAACTTGCGCGGCAGGAACGCGAACTCGGGGTGCAGCGTGCTCCAGCGCCGCAGCAGCTCGCAGTACGGCCGCGGGTCGGCGATCTCGTCGGCAGCGATGCCGGCCCGCGCGTCGGTCGTGATATTGCGGATGCAGTTGCCGCTGGTCTGGATGCCGTGCAGCCCGGCGTCGGCCAGGCGGTCCATCACATCGGCCGCGCGCACGAGAGGGATCCAGTTGAACTGCAGGTTGTGCCGGGTCGTGAAATGCCCCCAGCCGCCGCGCTCGGTCGGCTGGCCGGCATCCTGGAGGTCGAATTCGCGCGCCACGCCGGCCAGCGCGCGCAGCTGCGCGCTCGTGATCACGCCGTAGGGCACGGCCACGCGCAGCATCGGCGCGTGGCGCTGGATATACCAGCCGTTCTGCAGCCGCAGTGGGCGGAACTGGTCGTCGCTGAGCTCGCCGCCCTGCCAGCGCTCGAGCTGGTCGCGGAACTGCGCGGCGCGTCGGTGCAGCAGCTCGCGGTCGAATTCGTCTCGTGGGTGCATGGCGCGTCCGTCGCTGGCCTCGGGCCCCGCGGGTGGGGCGATGGACGGCACTCTAGACAGCGCGCTTATCTTTGTGAACTACGAATTCATCAGTCTCTTATTTCGCGACGATATATGCGATTCGCAGCAGCCCGGAAAAACGATCGGCCCGGCGATGCCGGGCCGATGCTCGAATCGGGCCCAGGCTTGGTGAAGCCTGGGTTTGGGCACGGCACCGCCGCGGCGGTGACCTGCCATGAAGTCCGCGACCGGCGGCGGGACTCAGCCGCGCCGCCGTTGCCGGCCTGACGATCAGGCCGCGCGACGCGACTTCGGCGCAGCCGGGGCCGCCTTGACGGCGCTCTCGGTGAGCGCCTGGAGGTTGGCCTCCGCCACCTCGGCGGCCTGCTTGCTCGCCTTCTGCACGCTCTCGTAGGCGTTGTTGGCCGCGGCCATCGCCGACTTGACCAGCGCGACTGCATTCTCGGTGCCTGCCGGCGCGTTCTTGACCGCGCTGTCGACGACGGCCAGCGCCTTGCCCTGCAGCTCGGCGAACTGCGCTTCGGTCATCTTGACGAGTTCGGCGTTGGTGTTCGCGGTGATCTCGTAGACATGGCGGCTGTAGGCGATCGCCTTGTCGGCGGCGGGCTGAAGCAGCGAGGCCTGCAGGGCCAGCAGCTCCTGCGCGTCCTTGGCCTGCAGCGCGGTCTGCGCCGACTCGGCGGTCTCGACCAGCATGCTGCGGGCGGCCTGCATGTTCAGCTCGACCAGCTTCTCGACGCCTTCGAAGACCTTGTTGGTCAGGCCGAAGAGGGTCTCGACGTTGGCCTTTTGGGCGGCGACAACTTGCTCGTGCGTGAAGGGGGTCATGGGATGCTCCATTTCGGTCGGTGGGGAGGGAGGGATCGGGTTTCTCGATGCTGTTGCAGGGATTGCTGCACTGCAGCATGGACTGAAGTATAGGGCCCGCGGCGCAGCTTGCAAGCCTTTTTTGCTGCGGCGCAACAAAATAGAGTCCGTCGTCGAGATGTCATGCCTGGGGTGGACATGGCGCAGTCCCGGCGCATCGGGCGGCGGCCGTGGCGGCGGCGGCAGGCGATCACCGGCTGCTGCCCGCCCCTGGCCTTGTCGCGGCGCATCGGGCCGCCGCCTTGGCGGCTGCGGCATGCCTGGGTCGAGGCCCGATGTCGCGGGATCGGCGGCTGCCCGCAGGGGCTCGTCGCGACCGCGTCGGCAAGCCTCTCGCACGGCCGACAATCGGCGCTGATGCAGGCCTTCCACTCCGATCATTTCGTCCTCCCGCTGCCGGCGGGGCACCGCTTCCCGATGCCCAAGTACCGGCTGCTGCGCGAGGCGGTGGCGCGCGATCTGCCGCAGCTGCGCGTGCACGAGGCGCCGCCGGCGAGCGACGGCGAACTCGCGCTGGCGCACACGCCGGCGTGGATCCAGGCTGTCGCCGAGGGCCTGCTGACGCCGGCGCAGCAGCGCGAGATCGGCTTTCCCTGGTCACCGCGCATGGCCGAGCGCGCCCGGCGCTCGGTCGGCGCGACGATCGCCGCCGCGCGCGCCGCGCTGGCCGAGGGCGTGGCCGCCAACCTCGCCGGCGGCACCCACCATGCCTACGCCGACCGCGGCGGCGGCTGGTGCGTCTTCAACGACACCGCGGTCGCGGCGCGGCTGATGCAGGCCGAATGGCATCGCGCCCGGCGCGCGCTGCTGCGCGTGATCGTGATCGACCTCGACGTGCACCAGGGCAACGGCACGGCGGCGATCTTCGCCGACGACCCGACGGTCTTCACGCTGTCGCTGCACGGGGCGCACAACTACCCGGCGCGCAAGGAGGCGAGCGACCTCGACATCGCGCTGCCCGACGGCTGCGGTGACGCCGACTACCTCGCCGCGCTGGACGCCGCGCTGGGGCAGGCCTGGGCGCGCCATGGCCAGGCGATGCCGGCGCTGGCCTTCTACCTCGCCGGGGCCGACCCGCACGAGGACGACCGGCTCGGGCGCCTGAGGCTCAGCGCCGACGCGCTGGCCGAGCGCGACCGGCGCGTCTTCGATGCGCTGCACGAACGCGGCATCCCGGTGGCGGTCAGCATGGCCGGCGGCTATGGGCGCGAGGTCGCGACGACGGTGGCGATCCACGCGCGCACGCTGGCGCAGGCGCTGGCGAGCTGGCGGCGCTGGCAGCACCCGTCGCGCGCGTCGCCTGCCGTCGGCGCGCTGCGCGGCGCCGCGGCAGTGGAACAATCGCCGCGATGAGCCCCACACCTTCCGCCGAGGCCACCGCCGCGGTCGACGCCGCGATCGTCTCGCGCCGCGCGGTGCGCGCCTTCCTGCCGACCCCGGTGCCGCGCGCGACGGTCGAGGCGATCCTGCGTCTGGCCTCGCGTGCGCCCTCGGGCAGCAATATCCAGCCCTGGCAGGTGCACGTGCTGACGGGCGCGGCGCGCGAGGCGCTGACGCGCGAGATCCTGGCCGCCTACGACGACCCGGCGCAGCTCGCGCAGCATGCCGAGGAATACGACTACTACCCCAAGGCCTGGTTCTCGCCCTATGTCGAGCGGCGGCGCAAGCTCGGCTGGGACCTCTACGCGCTGGCCGGCATCGCCAAGGGCGACAAGGCGCGCATGCACGCGCAGCTCGGGCGCAACTTCCGCTTCTTCGACGCCCCGGTCGGGCTGATCTTCACGATCGACCGCGCGCTCGAGCAGGGCAGCTGGCTGGACTACGGCACCTTCCTGCAGAACGTGATGCTCGCCGCGCGTGCGCGCGGGCTGGACACCTGCCCGCAGCAGTCGTTCACGCACTTCCATCGCATCATCGAGCGCCAGCTCGCGCTGCCGGCCACCCAGATGGTCGTCTGCGGCATGTCGCTCGGCTGGGCCGATCCCGACGCGGCGGTCAACCGGCTCGCCACCGAGCGCGAGCCGGTCGAGGCCTTCGCGCATTTCCACGAGTAGCCGCGCGCAGCCGACCAGGGCCGCGCGTGGATGTGCCGGCCCCGGAACGGCGGCGAGCGGGCCCGCGATTCCGAGGAGACCCCGGCCATGAGCACGCAGCGCCGCCCCGGTGGCGAAACCCGCAGGGCGCAGCCCGAAGCGACACCCTCGAGCACCCGTCCCGCGGTCCTCGTCGCGCGCGCCGTCTTCCCGGAGGCGGTCGCGCGGCTGCGCGAGCATTTCGACGTCGAGCCCAACGCCGAGGACCGCGCCTGGTCGCACGAGGAGCTGTCGCGCCGGCTGCGCGGCAAGCAGGGGCTGCTCGCGACTGCCGGCGAGCCGATCGACGACGCGCTGCTCGCCGAGCAGCCGCAGCTGCGCGCGGTATGCCTGATGACGGTCGGCTACAACAATGTCGATGTCGGCGCCTGCAGCCGGCGCGGCGTGCTCGTGACGAATGCGCCCGGGGTGCTGACCGAGACCACCGCCGACCTCGGCTTCGCGCTGATGATGGCCGCGGCGCGCCGCTTCCCCGAGGCCGAGCGCTTCCTGCGCAGCGGCCAGTGGAAGGACTGGCGCGTCGACCAGCTCGTCGGCCGCGACGTGCACGGCGCGACGCTGGGCATCCTCGGCATGGGGCGAATCGGGCAGGCGATCGCGCGCCGCGGTGCGCTCGGGTTCGGGATGAAGGTGATCTACCACAACCGATCGCGGCTGCCGCCCGAGGTCGAGGCGCCGCTCGGTGCGCGCTGGGTCGACAAGGCGACGCTGCTGGCCGAGTCCGATCACCTCGTGCTGGTGCTGCCGTATGCGCCAGCGAACCACCATGCGATCGGTGCCGCCGAGCTGGCGCGCATGAAGCCGACGGCGACGCTGACGAATATCGCGCGCGGCGGCATCGTCGACGATGCGGCCCTGTCCGCCGCCTTGCGCGCGGGCCGGCTGTTCGCCGCCGGACTGGACGTCTACGAGGGTGAGCCCGAGCTGTACCCCGGGCTGCTCGAACTGCCGAATGTCGTGCTGCTGCCGCATATCGGCAGCGCGACCGAGGCGACGCGCCGGGCGATGGTCGGCTGCGCCGTCGACAACCTGGTCGCGGCGCTGACCGGCGGCGTGCCGCTGACGCCGGTCAACGCGCCGACGCGCCCGAGCGCATCGGCATGATCCCGCCGGGCCGCTCCCGGACGCTCACTCCGCAACGCGCAGCGCGCAGGGTGCTCCGCTGAGCGCGCGAGCCGGGACCGTCAGCCGCGGGCGAATCGAGGCCCGCCTGCGCGCGCTGGCTGCGTCAGCCGATCGGCACCGCCGGGGCATCCTCGGGCACGCCCATCTGCTGCAGCAGCCGCGCGAGGTCGGCCTCCAGCTGCGCAAGCGTCGCCGGGTCGAGCTCGCGCAGCGCCTGCAGCAGCACCCCCGCATGCGGCGCGGGCGCGCGCGCCAGCAGCTCGGTGCCGGCCGGCTGCAGCCGCAGGTAGACGGTGCGACGGTCCGCCGCGCCGCGCTCGGTCTGCACCAGCCCGCGCTCGACCAGGCCGCGCACGAGGTTGCTCGCGGTCGACTGGTGGATGTGCATCGCGCGCGCCAGACTGCCGACGGCCAGGCCGGGCTGTTCGGCGATCACGCCCAGCGCCCAGACCTGCGCGCCGCCGATGCCGACCTGCTTCTCGACCTTCTGGAAGTGCGAGCGCACCGCCGTGAAGACCTGGCGGAAGCGCCGCAGCACGCGCGCCGGCGTCCCTGCGGTGGCCGCGGCGGGCAGAGCCGGCTTCGGCGCGGTGACCGGTGCGGCGACCGGTGCAGCGATCGTGGCGGCAGCCGGCGTGGCCGGCTTGCCGCGCGCGCGACGGCGCGGCGCAGGCTGGACCGTGGCCGAGGACATGCGCGCATCATAGTGGCGCCTGCGGCGAGGCACCGGGTGGCAGGACCGTCGTGCACCGCCTGCGCCAAGTCACCGCAGGCCGGCCTGCGCGAGGGGCATGGCCCTGCAACGAGTCCTAGTCAATTGGTACAAATATAATGATCGGCAGGGCCCGACCGCGACAGGGGCCGATTCCGAGGCCGGTGCGGACTGGCCCCGTCGAGGCGTAGCGAAATCGAGAAGCACACCATGCTCGAAACATTGCAGCAACTCTGGGATTCCGGCCGCGGCCTGCAAGGGCCGGCCGGTAGCGCGCTGCGGATCACCGGGATCGTCGTCGCCGCGTGGCTCGTGCTCAGGCTCGTCGGCAGGGCGCTGAAGACGATGAAGGAGCGCATGGCGGCGTCGATCGACGATGCCGAGTCCGCCAAGCGCGCGCTGACGCTGGCGCGCGTCTTCCAGTACATCGCCACCGTCGTCGTCTCGCTGATCGCGATCGTCCTCGTGCTGTCCGAGCTCGGGATCTCGATCGCGCCGATCCTCGGCGCCGCAGGGGTCGTCGGTCTGGCGGTCGGCTTCGGCGCGCAAAGCCTGGTCAAGGACTTCTTCACCGGGTTCGTGCTGCTGCTGGAAAACCAGATCCGCCAGGGCGACGTGGTCGAGATCGCGGGGCGCACCGGCGTGGTCGAGAAGATCACGCTGCGCTTCGTCCAGCTGCGCGACTACGCCGGCCTGGTCTACTTCGTGCCGAACGGCGAGATCACGACCGTGGCCAACATGTCGCGCGGCTTCGCGCACGCGGTGATCGACGCCGGCATCGGCTACGGCGCCGACGTCGACCGCGTGATGGCGCTGATGCGCGAGGTCGCCGAGGGCATGCGCCAGGACCCCGACTGGGCGCCGCGCATCGAGGGCGAGTTCGAGCTCGCCGGGGTCGAGAGCTGGGGCGACTCGGCGGTCACGATCCGCGGCCGCATCCGCACCCGGCCGGGCGAGCAGTGGGCGGTGCGGCGCGAGCTGCTGCGGCGTCTCAAGTACGCCTTCGACGAGGCGGGGGTCGAGATCCCGTTTCCGCAGCGAACGGTGCATGTCGTCGGTGGCAAGGCCGACGCCGCCGCGGCGGCGGCTGCCGGCGCCTGAGCCGCGATCGCGCGGCGGCCGCCGCGCGCGGGCGGCGGGCATAAGACAATGGCCGCATGGTCGACGAGACGCTGCTGGCGTGGGCGCCGCTGGTGCTGGGCGCGCTGGCGCTGCTGCTGGCGCTGCTGCTGCGCCGGCCCGACCCCGGCCAGGCCGAGCGCATCGAGCGGCTCGAGCGCGAGCTGCGCGACGAACTGGGCCGCCAGTCGCAGGCCACGCGCGGCGACCTGGCGACCTTCCAGCAGATGCTGCTGGCGCAGTCGGGCGACGTCGCGCGCACGCAGAACGAGCAGATCGATTCCTTCCGTGTCCAGCTCGCGGCGTCGCAGTCCGCTGCGGCCGAGCAGGCGCACGCGCAGCAGGCGGCGCTGGCGCAGCAGGCGCAGAACCTGCAGGTGACGCTGACCCGGCTCGCGCAGCAGGCGCGCGAGTCGCAGGATGCGGCGCTGCGGCGCATGGCCGAGCAGGTCGAGCAGCGGCTGGCGGCGCTGCAACAGGGCAACGAGTCCAGGCTCGAGCAGATGCGCGCCACCGTCGACGAGAAGCTGCACGCCACGCTCGAGCAGCGCCTGGGCGAGAGCTTCAAGCAGGTCGCCGAGCGGCTGGAGCAGGTGCATCGCGGCCTGGGCGAGATGCAGACGCTGGCGCGCGACGTCGGTGCGCTCAACCGCGTGCTGACGAACGTGAAGACGCGCGGCATCTTCGGCGAGGTGCAGCTCGGCGCGCTGCTCGAGCAGGTCTTCACGCCCGAGCAGTATGCGACCCATGTCGCCACCGTCCCCGGCAGCGCCGAGCGGGTCGAGTTCGCGGTCCGCCTGCCCGGGCGGCAGGGCGACGGCGACGGCCAGCCGCTGTGGCTGCCGATCGATGCCAAGTTTCCGCGCGAGGACTACGAGCGGCTGCTCGACGCGCACGAGCGCGCCGATGCGCCGGCGCTGGAGGCGGCGGCGCGGGCGATCGAGGCCAGGCTGCGGCTCGAGGCGCGGCGCATCCGCGACAAGTATGTCGCGCCGCCGCACACGACCGACTTCGGCATCCTCTTCCTGCCGACCGAGGGCCTGTACGCCGAAGCGCTGCGCCGCCCGGGGCTGGTCGAGTCGCTGCAGCGCGAGCACAAGGTCATGCTCGCCGGCCCGACGACGCTGCTGGCGACGCTGACCAGCCTGCAGATGGGATTTCGCACCCTGGCGCTGGAGCGACGATCGGCCGAGGTGTGGGAGGTGCTCGGCGCGGTCAAGACCGAGTTCGGCAAGTTCGGCGAGGTGCTCGCGCGCACGAAGAAGAAGCTCGAGGAGGCGCAGAACACGATCGGGCAGGCCGAGGTCCGCACGCGCGCGATGGCACGCCAGCTGCGCAGCGTCGAGGCGCTGCCCGAGCCCCGTGCGGCGCAGCTGCTGGCGGCGCCGGACGATGCGGGCGAGGCGTCGCCCGAGCCCTGACCCGCGCGCGGCGCGCCCGTGGGGCGCAACGGATCGGCGCGCCGCAATGCCGGGGCCGTGACGGGCGGCGCGGCGCTCAGAACCGGAACGTGCCCGCCGCCGGCGCTGGTGGCAGCGCTGGCGCCGCAGGCGCGGCGGCGGTCTCGCCCGGCTCGGCGGCGCCGGGTTCGGCCGTCGGGCGCGGCGCCAGCGGCTGCACCGGCGGCGCGGCCCAGGACGGCGGCAGGCGCGAGCTGCGCGGATAGCCGGCGGCATCGAGGTAGGCCTCCCACTCGGACGCGGTCCAGCCGCTCAGCACATGCTGGCCGATCGCCAGCGCCGGCAGCGTGCGCGCCCCGGTGCGCGCCTGCAGCGCGTCGACATCCTCGGCGCTGGCGACGCTGCGCTCGGCGTAGGGCACGCCGCGCGCCTTCAGCTGCTCGCGGCCGCGGTCGCACGGCGGGCAGCTCTGGCCGCTGAACAGCGTCACCGGATGGCGCGCGGCGACGCGCTGCAGCTCGGCGGGCAAGGCCGGTGTCGCCGCGTCGGCGGGCGCTGTCGCGCCGCGCCGGCCGAGCTCGACGACGCGGCCCGCGACGCCCGGCGGCGGGGGCAGGTCGGTGTAGGTCACGCCGCCGTCGGGGCCGACGATCTTGTACTGCGCCAAGGCGCTGCCGGCGAAGGCGAGCGCGAGGGCGAGCGCGGCGGCGCGAAAGGGCAGGCGTTGGCGTGGCGTCATGGGGCGGAATCTACATCCTCGCCGGAACGCGCTTCGAGGCGGCAGGCGCGCGCCCCCGGGGAACGGTGCCGACCACGGTCGCGCGCGATCGCGATCAGAGGTCCGCGCTGCGCTCGGCGGCCTCGACCGTGTTGACGAGCAGCATCGCGCGCGTCATCGGGCCGACGCCACCGGGCACCGGGGTGATCCAGCCCGCCGGGCCGAGCGCCTCGCGCACGGCGGCGAAGTCGACATCGCCGCACAGCTTGCCGGCGTCGTCGCGGTTCATGCCGACGTCGATGACAACCGCGCCGGGCTTGACCATGCCCGCCGTGATCAGCGCGCGCCGGCCGACCGCGGCGACGACGATGTCGGCCTGGCGCGTGTGCACGCCCAGGTCGGGCGTCGCGCTGTGGCAGACGGTGACGGTCGCGCTCGACTGCAGCAGCAGCATCGCCATCGGCTTGCCGACGATATTGCTGCGGCCGACGACGACCGCATGCCTGCCGCGCGGGTCGCAGCCGATCGCGTCGAGCATCTTCATGCAGCCCCAGGGCGTGCAGGGGCGGAATCCCGCTCGGCCGACCATCAGCGCGCCGGCGTTGGCGACGTGGAAGCCGTCGACATCCTTGGCCGGGTCGATGGTCTCGATCACGCGCTGCGCGTCGATGTGGCGCGGCAGCGGCAGCTGCACCAGGATGCCGTGCACCGAGCGGTCGTCGTTCAGCGCGCGGATACGCGCCAGCAGCTCGGCCTCGGCGAGCGTGGCCGGCAGCCGCGCCAGCAGCGAGCGCATGCCGACGCTCTCGCAGTCGGCGACCTTGTGCCTGACGTAGACCTGCGACGCCGGGTCGTCGCCGACCAGCAGCACCGCGAGGCCCGGCGTGACGCCGCGTGCGGCCAGTGCGCGCACGCGCACGGCGACCTCGTCGCGCGTGCGCCGCGCCAGCGCCTGGCCGTCGATGAGCTGCGCGGTCATGAGGAACAGGCTCCGGGCGGCCGCGGCGCGGCGCGACGTTGGCGGGTCGTCGGGATCGCCCTCAGACGCGCGCCGGCGCGCCGAGCGCGATCTTCAGCAGGTCGGCCACCGTGTTGGCGCTGAGCTTTTCCATGATGTTGGCGCGGTGCGCCTCCACCGTCTTGATGCTGATGCCCAGATCGTCGGCGATCTGCTTGTTCAGCCGCCCGGCGACGATGCGCTCCAGGACCTGGCCCTCGCGCGTCGTCAGGCGGGACAGCAGCGCCTCGCGGCTGGCCTGCTCCTGGTGCTGGCTGAACGCGACCCGAGCCTGGTCGAGCATGCGCTCGACGAGGGCGACCAGGGCGTCCTCCTTGAACGGCTTCTCGATGAAGTCCATCGCGCCCTTCTTCATCGTCGTGACCGCCATCGGCACGTCGCCGTGGCCGGTGATGAAGACGATCGGCAACGGGCTCTTGCGTTCGACGAGGCGGTCCTGCAGCTCCAGCCCGGTCATGCCGTCCATGCGGATGTCGGCGATCAGGCACGCGACCTCGCGCGGGTCGAACCGCGCCAGGAAGGCCTCGGCGGATTCGAAGCACTTGACGCGGTAGTCCTTGCCCTCGAGCAGCCACTGCAACGAGTCGCGCACCGCCTCGTCGTCGTCGACGACATAGACCGTGCCTTTCTTCGGGATCAGGCTCATTCAGGGGAGGCGGCGGTGAGGGTGGTCGGGGCGCCGGCGTCTGACGCGCCATGGCCGGCCGTCGGTGCGCGGCGCTGCGCAGGCTCCACCGGCAGGGTGAAGGTGAAGCGGCAGCCCGTCACCTGCGCGCCATTGTAGAGGTTCTCGGCCCGCATCCGCCCGCGGTGCGACTCGACGATCGTGCGACAAAGTCCCAGTCCGACGCCCAATCCGTCGGGCTTGGTCGAGAAGAAGGCCTCGTACAGGCGCCGGCCGACCTCCTCGTCCAGGCCGGGGCCGCTGTCGGTGACGCTGAACTCGATCACGCCGCCCTCCTCGCCGAGGTGGCGCGGCACGACGCGCAGCTCGATGTGGCGCCGCGCCGGCGGCAGCCGCGCGCCGTCGATCGCCTCGGCGGCATTGCGCAGCAGGTTCAGCAGCACCTGCTCGATCAGGATCGGGTCGGCGTTCAGCCTGGGCAGCCGCTGCGCGACGTAGACGTGGATGCCGACATTGCGCCGCCGCAGCTCGATGCCGGCGAGCTCGACCGCATCCTCGACGATCTTGCCCGGCCGCACCTCGAGCCGCTGCGGCTCGCTGCGCTTGACGAAGGCGCGGATGCGATGGATCACCTGTCCGGCGCGCTGCGCCTGGCGCGCGGTCTTCTCGAGCGCGGCGATCAGGTCCGGCTCGCGGATCGATCCTGCCCTCAGGCGCGAGATCATGCCGTGGCAGTAGTTGGAGATCGCGGTCAGCGGCTGGTTCAGCTCGTGCGCGACCGACGAGGCCATCTCGCCCATCGTCATCAGCCGGCTCGTGACCTGCACCTTCTCGGCCTGCGCGGCGGCGAGCTCCTCGGCGCGGACGCGCGCGGTGATGTCGGTCGCGATCAGCATCTGCGCCAGCCGGCCGTCGGTCCACTGCACATAGCGCGCGCGCACGTCGAACCATTTCTGCAGCGGCTCGATCCAGACCTCGCGCGGGTCGACCCCGGAATCGGTCAGATCCTGCGCCGGCAGGCCGGACAGGTTGTCGACATCGTCGCCCTCGTCGCGGCCATCCTCGGCGGCCGCGGCCCCGGCCGCGGCGCCGCCGGCCATCAGCGCGTGGCCGCGCGCATCGTTGCCGAACCACAGCCGGTAGCTGCGGTTCGCGAACAGCAGCTCGCCGAGCTGCACCGACAGCACCGACACCGACGCATCCAGCCCCTCGAGCACGGTCGTGAAGCGCTCGTGGCTGGCCGAGAGCTGGTCGCGGATCCGCTTGGCCTCGGTGATGTTGGTCACGCTGGTCATCCACCCGGCCTGCTGGCCCCGCGCGTCGATCAGCGGCGAGATATACATGCGGGCGTCGAACATCGACCCGTCCTTGCGCATCAGCCGGACCTCGATGCCGCCCGGCGGGCTGCGCCCGAGCAGTTCCTGGTGCAGCAGGCGGCGGTTCTCCTCGATGCGGTCGGGCGGCCAGTAAGGGAAGGGCGGCAGCCGTCCGACGAGCTCGGCCTCGCCGAATCCGACCAGGTTGCAGAACGCAGCGTTGACGTAGGTGATGCGGCCCTCGAGGTCGAGCGCGCGCATCCCGGTCGGCATCGAGTTCTCCATCGCGCGGCGGAAGTTGGTCTCCTCGACCAGCGCATTCTGGATCTGCGCGCGCCGGCGCATGTGGCGCCAGCTGCCCAGCAGCATCCACAACGTCAGCACCGACAGCGCGGCGACCATCCAGAACAGCGTGCTGCCGATCAGCCCGATCGAGGTCCGGTAGCCCTGGCCGCGCAGCACCAGCCCGTTGGCCGCCGGCACCAGCGGCAGGTCGTGCGTGATCGCCGCCGGGCGCGGGTCCTGCCCCGGCATCGGCGTCACCGTGCCGGCCAGCACACGCCCGGCGCCGTCGAGCACGCTGATGCGGTGGCGCGCGACCACGTCCTCGGGCAATTCGTGGCGCACCAGGGCGTCGATCGCATATTCGGCGACCAGCGTGCCGGCGAATCCGGCGCCCCGCACCAGCGGCAGCTGGAGCTGGAACACGGGCTGCCCGCTCGGCCGCTCGAAGGCGCGCGTGTAGACCGGCTGCAGCCGCGTGCGCGCGGCCAGGAAGCCGAGCTCGGGCTCGCCGGCGCTGCCGTCCGACGGCGCCGATGCGCGCGAGTCGGCGGCGCCGGCGTCGGCCGTGCCGAGGTAGGGCGCAGTCCAGTGGATCGCCACCCGGCGCCGCTGCGAGTCGTACCAGGCCAGGTGCGTGACCTCCGGCCGCTCGCGCGTGAAGGCCGCCGCCAGCGGCAGGAAACGGGAGGCTTCGAGCGAGGCGTCGGGCGCGGTGTCGGGCGCGGCGGCGAGCTCGCCGGCGATCCGCACGAGCTGCTCCTGGTTGTGGATCAGGCGCAGCCCGAGCTGCTGCTGGACGACTTCGACATCGCGCTTGACCGACTCGGTCTCGCGCTCGAATTCCTCGTTGCGCAGGTACCAGAAGGCCGCGATGATCGCGGCCAGGAACAGCAGCACCGACGCCAGTGGCGCCAGCGTGACGAGACGGTCCTGCCGCGCCGGAGGCTGCCGCCGCCACCAGCGGCCCGCCAGGCGTTGCAGCCGGCCGACCCTCGGCGCGCCAGAGGCAGTACGAAGCATCATGGGTTCGATTATCGGCCGGCCAACTTCGTGGGCGCTGGGCCATCATTCCATACTGTGAGATTCAAAAGCACTATTTGAAAAATCGCCGACTTGTGCCACACTCGCGTCCGCCCCGCAACCACGACCCCGAGGAGAGCCCCGCATGTCCGCCGTGCCGAAAGACCCACCGCGCGCCGTCGAGGACGGCGACGAGCAGGAAACCCGCGAATGGCTGGATGCGCTCGATGCGCTGATCCAGGCCGAAGGCCGCGAGCGCGGCCACTTCATGCTCGAGCAATTGCTGGAGGAGGCGCGCCAGAACGGCATCGACCTGCCGTTCTCGGCCACCACCGGCTACGTCAACACGATCGAGCCCTTCGACGAGCAGCCGAGCCCCGGCAACCTCGAGCTCGAGGGCCGGCTGCGCGCCTACATGCGCTGGAACGCGATGGCGATGGTCGTCAAGGCGAACCGGCTCGACCCGCCCGACGGCGGCGACCTCGGCGGCCACATCAGCAGCTTCCAGTCGCTGGCGCACATGCTGGCCGCCGGCTTCAACCACTTCTGGCATGCCGACGACACCGACACCGGCGGCACGCATGGCGGCGACCTGTTGTACCTGCAGGGCCACAGCGCGCCGGGCATGTACGCGCGCGCCTTCATGGAGGGCCGGCTGAGCGAGGAGCAGCTGCTCGCCTTCCGCCAGGAGGTCGACGGCCATGGGCTGTCGAGCTACCCGCACCCCAAGCTGATGCCCGAGTTCTGGCAGTTCCCGACCGTCAGCATGGGCCTGGGCCCGCTGATGGCGATCTACCAGGCACGGTTCCTGAAGTACCTGCACGCGCGCGGGATCGCCGATACGAGCCGGCGCAAGGTCTGGGTCTTCTGCGGCGACGGCGAGATGGACGAGCCCGAGAGCCTGGGCGCGATCGGGCTGGCGGCGCGCGAGAAGCTCGACAACCTGATCTTCGTCATCAACTGCAACCTGCAGCGCCTGGACGGCCCGGTGCGCGGCAACGGCAAGATCATCCAGGAGCTCGAGGGTGAGTTCCGCGGCTCGGGCTGGAACGTGATCAAGCTGCTGTGGGGCCGCGGCTGGGACAAGCTGCTGGCGGCCGACAAGACCGGCGCGCTGCGCAAGGTCATGATGGACACGCTGGACGGCGACTACCAGGCGTTCAAGGCCAACGACGGCGCCTTCGTGCGCAAGCATTTCTTCGGCCGCGACCCGCGCGCGCTCGAGCTGGTCGCCCACATGAGCGACGACGAGGTCTGGAACCTGCGCCGCGGCGGGCACGATGCGGGCAAGGTCTACGCCGCCTTCCACGCCGCGCACCACCATGCCGGCCAGCCGACGGTGATCCTGATCAAGACGATCAAGGGCTACGGCATGGGGCGCGCCGGCGAGGGCAAGATGACCGCGCACCAGACCAAGAAGCTCTCCGACGAGGACATCCGCTACTTCCGCGACCGCTTCAACATCCCGATCCCCGACAGCGAGCTGCCGAAGATCCCGTTCTACCGGCCGGCCGACGACACGCCGGAGATGAAGTACCTGCAGGAGCGGCGCAAGGCGCTGGGCGGCTACCTGCCGCGGCGCCGGCCGCGCTCGACCGAGCAGTTCGAGATCCCGCCGCTGGAGACCTTCAAGGCGGTGCTCGAGCCGACCGCCGAGGGGCGCGAGATCTCGACCACGCAGGCCTATGTGCGCTTCCTGACGCAGCTGCTGCGCGACAAGGCGCTCGGCCCGCGCGTGGTGCCGATCCTCGTCGACGAGGCGCGCACCTTCGGCATGGAGGGGCTGTTCCGCCAGATCGGCATCTACAACCCCGAGGGGCAGAAGTACACGCCGGTCGACAAGGACCAGGTCATGTACTACCGCGAGGACAAGGCCGGGCAGATCCTGCAGGAGGGGATCAACGAGGCCGGCGGCATGGCGAGCTGGATCGCGGCGGCGACCTCGTACTCGACCAACAACCGCATCATGCTGCCGTTCTACATCTACTACTCGATGTTCGGCTTCCAGCGCTTCGGGGATCTGGCCTGGGCCGCCGGCGACATGCAGGCGCGCGGCTTCATCCTCGGCGGCACCAGCGGCCGCACGACGCTCAACGGCGAAGGGCTGCAGCACGAGGACGGCCAGAGCCACGTGCAGGCCGGGCTGATCCCGAACTGCGTCACCTACGACCCGAGCTTCGCGCACGAGGTCGGCGTCATCCTGCACCATGGCCTGAAGCGCATGGTCGAGCAGCAGGACAACGTCTTCTTCTACGTCACGCTGCTGAACGAGAACTACCCGATGCCGGGGCTGAAGCCAGGCACCGAGGAGCAGATCGTCAAGGGCATGTACCTGCTGCAGGAGGGCCCGGCGCGCACGCCGCGCATCAACCTGCTGGGCAGCGGCACCATCCTGCGCGAGAGCATGGCGGCGCAGGCGCTGCTGGAGCAGGACTGGGGCGTGTCGGCCAACGTCTGGAGCTGCCCGAGCTTCAACGAGCTGGCGCGCGACGGCCAGGACTGCGAGCGCTGGAACCTGCTGCACCCGACGGCGGAGCCTAGAGTGCCCTTCGTCACGCGGCAGCTCGCCGCGCACGCCGGGCCGGTGGTCGCCAGCACCGACTACGTCAAGAACTATGCCGCGCAGATCCGCGCCTTCGTCCCGCGCGGCCGCGTCTACAAGGTGCTGGGCACCGACGGGTTCGGCCGCAGCGACTTCCGCGGCAAGCTGCGCGAGCACTTCGAGGTCAACCGCCACTACATCGTGGTGGCGGCGCTGAAGGCGCTGGCCGACGAGGGTACGGTGCCGGCAGCCAAGGTCGCCGAGGCGATCGCCCGCTACGGGCTGAAGACCGAGAAGATCAACCCCCTGTACGCATAAGCGCACGACGGGGTCGACGGCAGGCCATCGGCGCGGCGTGTGCTGGCGCGCCGCGGGCCGGCCGGCCCGCCCCAGCGAGGAGACGAAACATGGCATTGGTGGAAGTCAAGGTCCCCGACATCGGCGACTTCAAGGATGTCGCGGTCATCGAACTGCTGGTCGCGCCGGGCGACACGGTCGCCGCCGAGCAGAGCCTGATCACGGTCGAGAGCGACAAGGCGTCGATGGAAATCCCGTCGTCGCACGCCGGCGTGGTGCAGGCGATGAAGGTCGCGCTGGGCGACAAGGTCAGCGAGGGCAGCGTCGTGCTGACGCTGCAGACCGCGGGCGCGCAGGCGGCCGCGCCGGCCACGCCCGCCGCGACGCCCGCTCCGGCTCCGGCTGCCGCGGCGGCGGCGGCGGCGCCTGCGCCTGCGCCTGCGGCCGGCGCCTCGGTCGAGGTCAAGGTTCCCGACATCGGCGACTTCAAGGATGTCGCGGTGATCGAGGTCATGGTCGCGCCCGGCGATCGCGTCGCGCTGGAGCAGAGCCTGATCACGGTCGAGAGCGACAAGGCGTCGATGGAGATCCCGTCCTCCCACGCCGGCGTGGTCGAGGCGATGCGGGTCGCGCTGGGCGACAAGGTCAGCGAGGGTTCGGTGATCCTGACGC
>JACPVA010000027.1 GCA_016191995.1 Burkholderiales bacterium
CTCGCGGTCGAACAGCTGGCCGGCGCGCGCGAACAGCAGCTTGAGGTGGTCGTTCAGCTCGGTCATCGTGCCGACCGTGCTGCGGCTGGTGCGAACCGGGTTGGTCTGGTCGATCGCGATCGCCGGCGGGACGCCGTCGACCCGGTCGACCGCCGGCCGGTCCATGCGGTCGAGAAACTGCCGCGCGTAGGCGCTGAAGGTCTCGACGTAGCGCCGCTGACCCTCGGCGTACAAGGTATCGAAGACCAGGCTGGACTTGCCCGACCCGCTCGGGCCGGTGACGACCGTCATCTCGCCGGTGCGGATGTCCAGGTCCAGCCCCTTCAGGTTGTGCTGGCGGGCGCCGCGGATGACGATCGAGCCGGACATGGAAGGGCTGCGGGCGGAGGGCAACAGAGTATTCTAGGAGGCCGTCGGGCTCCGGGAGGGCCCGAGGGGATCGGCCGGGACGAGCCGTGCCGAGGCGTCGCCGCCACCTCCCCTTTCTTTCTCGCTGGACAGGCGGGTCAGGGTCGCGCGGGGCGCTTCGTGGTGGGGAGACTCGCGTTCGATCACGAACGCACGGAGCCCCTGCTGCCTTCCGCTCGCCGCCCGTTGCGGGCCTTGTCTCGATGGCCTCGGCCGCCGTTCAGCGTGGCCGGGGGTCCGGGCAGGCGTTCTCCGGCCCACGCCGGCCTACCGCAGCCGCGGTGGAACGTGGAATCGACGAGCGCCAACGACTGCGGCTAAGGCCGCTTCACCGCCTGCCGGCTGACGGTCTTGCCGACTGCGCCGACGGGTCCACGATCGGTTCAGCGGGGCCTTCAGGCCCTCGCGTCAGCGCCCGCTGCCACAAGCGGCACCTCGTCCCACAGCCGGGTGCCGTCGAGTTCGAGCCCCACCGACGCGAAGTGCACGCCCTGCTCCGGCGCGCCGGGGTGCAACACCCACAAGCCATCGGCTCCCTTGCGGTAAAGATCGCAGCGCCGCGCCGCCGGGTCGACCAACAGGTATTCCTGCAGGCTGGGCAGCAGCCGGTAGGCGGCGAACTTCTCGCCGCGGTCGTAGGCCGCCGTCGACGGCGACAGCACTTCCACCATCAGCACGGGTTCGCGCTTGACCAGCGGGTCGGCGGCGTCGGCGGCGCTGCAGGTAACCATGACGTCCGGATAGTAGAAAGCGTCGGCAGCCTCGACGCGCAGCTTCATGTCGGCCTGGAAGGTCCGGCAGGGCGAACCCTTCAGGTGCTGGCGCAATGCCATGGCCACGTTCATCGTTGCCGTGACATGCGCCTCGTGCGCCCCCGCCATGGCAAAGAGCTCGCCGCGCACGAATTCGTGCTTGATCGTCTGGGTGGCGTCCCAGGCAAGAAACTCGTTGGCGGTCATCGGCAACCGAACGGCAGCGTGTCCCATGCTTCGTGACTCCCGGTGCAGCAGGACCAAGTGTAGGCGCGGCGCGGAGATTTCAGACCGATTTCAGGCCACCCGCGGCTGCACAAGCAGCGCCACCTTCTTCGCCTGCGCGCGCGCCCGCTCCACGTCGGCGTCGTGCACCAGCGCCTCGGCCACGCCGTCGAAGACGATGCCCTTGGCATCGACGCCGCCGTAGATCACCGCACTGGCACCCGGGCTCTCGAGGCTGGTGTCAACCGGCCGGCCGAGATTGGCGCGCGCGTGCAGTTCGAATTCGTCATGCCACTGCGTGACCAGCGTCACCAGGCGGGCTTCGTGCGGGCGCGAGCTGACCTCGCTGAACCAGACCTGGTCGCCCCGCACGAAGAGTTCCACGCCGTACAGGCCCAGGCCGTCGGGCTGACCTTGCAGGCCGCGGCCCAGGTCGCCGGTGATGGCCCTGGCGATGGCCTGCGCTTTGGCCAACGCCGCCGCGTTCATGGGGTGCGGTTGCCAGCTCTCGACATAGTCGCCCTGCAGCTGCACGTGGCCCACGGGCGCGCAGAAGTGCGTCTGCACCTGGCCGGCGGCGTTCAGCGCGCGCACGGTGAGCAGCGTGATCTCGTGGTCGAAGCGGATGAAGCCTTCCACGATGTCGCGGCCGTGGCTGACACGGCCGCCGGCCATGGCGGCTTCCTAGTCCTGATCGGCAGGATCGCCGAATCGGTGCTTTCGGCAACTCGGCGCCGGTGCTGGCCTCGGTGTGGGCGACGAAGCTGGCCGCGTGCTGCTGCACCAGGCGGTACAGCGTGGTCTGCTCGGGGCGGTGGCGTTCGTCGTGGAGCGAAGCGCCATCTGTCGCACGCTGGGGCCGCTGCGCCGTGGCTTGCACGATGGGCTCCCGGTGGGGTGAGCCCGCGCGGTCTCGAGCCGTGCTCCGTGCCTCAATCGCCTTTATGGCTACCCGCCGACGTGTACCCTCTGCCGCGGGTCCTCCGACGGGGCACCGTGGGGGTGTCCGACCGCCGGCTGCGGGTCGGCGTAGCGGATATCGCTCTGCGGGCAGTGCAGCCCGGTCGAGTATTTCCACACCGTGCCGTCGGGCACGCCGTCGCCGCTGGCGTGGACCGCGAGCCGGCCGCCGCCACGCTTGAGCGCCAGCTC
>JACPVA010000073.1 GCA_016191995.1 Burkholderiales bacterium
ACGGCAGCGGCGCGCGCCGAGGCGGGCTCGCCGCGCCTCGTCGGCCTGCCGCCGGCCGTCGACCGTGCCACCCGGCTGGTCGTGCTCGGCAGCTTCCCGAGCGTGGCCTCGCTCGCCGCCGGCGAGTACTACGCGCACCCGCGCAATGCCTTCTGGCCGATTCTGTCGGCGCTGTGGGGGCTGGACCTGCGCGCGCTGCCGTATCGCCAGCGGCTGGCCGAGGCGCGGCGACGCGGCCTGGGGATCTGGGACGTCTACCGCGCCTGCCGCCGCGCCGGCAGCCTGGACCGCGCGATCGCCGAGCCCGAGCCCAACGACCTGGCCTCGCTGCGCCGGCGCGCGCCGGCGCTGGTGGCGATCGCGCACAACGGCGGCGAGTCGGCGCGCGCGATGCGCGTCACCCGCGCGCTCGGGCTGCCGGTGTGGCGGCTGCCGTCGACCAGCCCGGCGAATGCGGGCTGGAGCTTCGAGCGCAAGCTCGCCGCCTGGCGCCAGGCCTTCGTCGAGGCCGGCATCGATGTCGTCTGAGCTTCCCGAAGCGACGCTGTCGGAGGCCGACGGCGTGCGCTTCCTGCACCTGGGCAGCCCCTGGGTGCAGGGCGCGATGCGAATCCGCGATCCGCTGCACGTCGAGCTGGAATATGTGCAGCGCATGCTGGCGGCCCTGCTGTGGCTGGAGCCGGCGGCGCTGGCTGGCGCCCATGCGGTGCAGCTCGGCCTCGGCGCCGGCGCGCTGACGCGATTCACGCTGCGCGCGCTGGCGATGCGGACGACCGCGGTCGAGCTCAACCCGCACGTCATCGCCGCCGGCCGCGCCTGGTTCAGGCTGCCGCCCGACGGCGCGCAGCTGCACATCGTGCAGGCCGACGCCAGCCAGTGGCTCACACGCGCCGAGCCGGCGAGCGCGACGCTGCTGCACGTCGACCTGTACGACGAGGAGGCGGCGGCACCGGTGCTCGACGACGAGGCCTTCTACGCCGCCTGCCACCGCTTGCTGGCGCCGCGCGGGGCGATGGCGGTCAACCTGTTCGGCCGCCATGCGAGCCTGGACCGCAGCCTGGCACGCATCGCCGCCGCCTTCGGCACCGAGGCCGTGTGGCGGCTGCGCGCGACGCGCGAGGGCAATACCGTCGTCGTCGCCACGCGCGACGCGCCGCTGCCGCCGCGCGCCGAGCTGGCCCAGCGCGCGGCGGAGATCGAATCGCGCTGGGGTGCGCTCGGGCTGCCGGCGCGCAAGTGGCTGCGCATGCTGCGGCCGCTGGGCGCCTGATACCCGCTTGCGCTCGATCGGCACGGATCGGTTGCTCGACGATCGACTGCCCTCGGCACGTAGCCGACGTTCGTCGAAGTCAGTCCTTCGACTCTTATGGCGTTCAACGATCGCGCGTGCCAAGGTCGGCGGGCACCCTCCCACTCCATGCCCGGGGACAGTGCCCCGGGCGCTCGCCAGGCACAAACAGTCCGCAGGACTGTTTGTGCCCGGGCTCGCTCCCCCGCCGTCGGCTTGCGCCGCCGGCTCCTCCTTTACTTACGTGGGAGGGTGCCCGCCGCCCTTGGCCTGCCACCGCCCAGGTATTCGACCGTCGAACACCAACTCCGTGGCCTGCCGAGGACGGCGGGTACCCTTGACCGTAAGTAAAGGAGGAGCCATCGGCCGCAAGGCCGATGGCGGGGGACATGGAGGGCAAGGGTACCCGCCGTCCTCGGCGCGCTCGGTCATGGCACGCAAACGAGAAAGAGGCCCCGAGGAGTGTCCGCAACGGACCGATGGCGGTCGATCGCGGAGAAGCGATTTCTTGTCGATCGAACGCGAAGGCGGCTGAGGCCGTCGCCACGGCGCCACTGACATCGCGCCGGACCGGCTTGCCTGATCCCTGCTGCGCGCCAGCGCGGACCGCCTCGATAAACTGGCGCCCATGTCCGACCCCGATGCTCCCGCCACGCTGGCCCGCCTGGCCGATCGCGCCGAGGCGCTGCTGGCGCGCCTGGAGGCGATGCTGCCGCACCCGCTGCGGCCGCCCGACTGGGGCGTGGCGAGCGCCTTCCGCTACCGCAAGCGCGGCGCCGGCGGCGGCGCGCTGGAGCCGGTGCGCCAGGCGTCGACGATCCGGCTGCCGGACCTGTGCGAGGTCGAGCCGCAGAAGCTGCGGCTGGTGCGCAACACGGCGCAGTTCCTCGCCGGGCGCAGTGCCAACAACGTGCTGCTGACGGGTGCGCGCGGCACCGGCAAGAGCTCGCTCGTCAAGGCCGTGCTGAACGAGTTCGCGCCGCAGGGCCTGCGGCTGATCGAGGTCGACAAGGTCGACCTGGTCGACCTGCCGGACCTGGTCGACCTCGTCGCCGGCCGGCCCGAGCGCTTCGTCGTCTTCTGCGACGACCTCAGCTTCGACGAGGGCGAGCCGGGCTACAAGGCGCTGAAGTCGATCCTCGACGGCTCGGTCGCGCAAACCAGCGACAACCTGCTCGTCTATGCGACCAGCAACCGGCGCCACCTGCTGCCGGAGTACATGCGCGAGAACCTCAGCTACCGCCACACCGAAGACGGCGAGGTGCACCCGGGCGAGGGCGTGGAGGAGAAGATCAGCCTGTCCGAGCGGTTCGGGCTGTGGATCAGCTTCTACCCCTTCAGCCAGTCCGAGTACCTGGCGATCACGGCGCAGTGGCTGCGCCACTTCGGGCTCGACGAGGCGGCGATTGCCGCCGCGCGCCAGGACGCGCTGGTATGGGCACTGGAGCGCGGCTCGCGCTCGGGCCGCGTGGCGTACCAGTTCGCGCGCGACCGCGCCGGGCGGCTCGATGGCTGAGCGCGGCGCCTCCGGCGCTCCGCCGCAGGGGGCGGGCGCAGATGCGCCGCCGCAGGCGACGCGTGCCGATGCGCCGCTGCAGGCGACGCATACCGATGCGCCGCTGCAGGCGGTGCGTGCCGACGCACGCGCGCCGGTCGACGTCGCCGTCGGGGTGCTGATCGACGCCGGCGGGCGCTTCCTGCTCAGCTCGCGCCCGCCGGGCAAGGTCTACGCCGGGGCCTGGGAATTCCCGGGCGGCAAGATCGAGCCCGGCGAGACCGTCGAGCAGGCGCTGCGGCGCGAGCTGCACGAGGAGCTGGGGATCGAGCTCGGCGCCGTCGCGCCCTGGCGCACGACGAGCTTCGACTACCCGCACGCGTTCGTGCGGCTGCATTTCTGCAAGGTCGCCGAATGGCGCGGCGCGTTCGAGATGCGCGAGGGCCAGCGCATGGCCTGGCAGTCGCTGCCGGTGACGGTGGCCCCGGTGCTGCCGGGGACGGTGCCGGTGCTGGGCTGGCTGGCCGAGGAGCGCGGCTACGGCGGGCCGACGCACCTCGGGCCGGTGGCGTCGGGGGCGTCGACGGGGGCGTCGCCGGGCGCGTCCGCGGGCGCGCCGGCCGGCGCCTGACCGTACACTTCCCGCCATGGATTGGCTCGACGCCGTGAAGTGGGACGCCGCCGGCCTGGTGCCGGCGATCGCGCAGGAGCGCGGCAGCAAGGATGTGCTGATGCTGGCGTGGATGAACCGCGACGCGCTGGCCGAGACCGCGCGCAGCGGGCGCGCGGTCTACTGGAGCCGATCGCGCGGGCGGCTGTGGCGCAAGGGCGAGGAGTCCGGCCATGTGCAGCAGGTGCACCAGATCCGGCTCGACTGCGACGGCGACGCCGTGCTGCTCGAGGTCACGCAGCTCGGCCACGATCCTTCGATCGCCTGCCACACCGGCCGTCACAGTTGTTTCTTCGAACAGCTGGAAGATGGCCGCTGGCGCGCGGCGGAGCCGGTGATCGAGGACCCCGCGCGCATCTACCGCAAGTGACCCGCGGCACCCGATCGAAGGCCTGGCGCCGATTCCGTAGCACACGATGAGCGCCGACGACACCCTGGGCCGGCTCGCCGACGTGATCGCGGCGCGGCGCGGCGCCGACCCCGATCGCAGCTATGTCGCGCGGTTGTTTTCGCGCGGCGAGGATGCGATGCTGAAGAAGGTCGGCGAGGAGGCCACCGAGTTCGTCATGGCGGCCAAGGATGCCGCGCGCGATGCGGCCGCCGCGCCACGCCTCGTCGCCGAGACCGCCGACCTGTGGTTCCACACGCTGATCGTGCTGGCCGCGCACGGGCTCGGCCCCGATGCGGTGCTGGCCGAGCTGCGCCGGCGCGAAGGGCTGTCGGGGCTGGAGGAGTTCGCCCGCCGCGGCGCCGCCCCGGCCACCCAGGCCGCGCCCGATCCCGAAGCACGAGAAAGGCCCCCGCGTTGAGCACCGACCCGAACTGCCTGTTCTGCAAGATCGCCAGCGGCCAGATCCCGGCCCGGAAGGTCCACGAGGACGATGAACTTCTGGTCTTCCACGATATCCATCCGTGGGCGCCGGTGCATGTGCTCGTCGTGCCCAGGCTGCATGTGGCGAGCCTGGCCGAGGTCGGGCCCGAGCACGCGCCGCTGCTGGGCCGCATGCTGGCGCTGGCGCCGCGGCTGATGCGCGATCTGGGGGTGACGAACGGTTTTCGGGTCGTCGTCAATACCGGGCCCGACGGCGGGCAGGAGCTCATGCACCTGCACCTGCACGTCATGGGCGGGCCCAGGCCCTGGGCGCGCGGCTGAGCCCCGCGGCCGCGTAAGATCGCGGGTCAACCTGGAGAGAAGGCTATGGGCGGTTTCAGCATCTGGCACTGGCTGATCGTGCTGCTGGTCGTGGTGTTGATCTTCGGCACCAAGAAGCTCAAGAACATGGGCTCGGACCTCGGCGCGGCGGTCAAGGGCTTCAAGGACGGCGTCAAGGGCGCGACCGACGACGAGGGCGCCGCCGCGCCGCCGCCGCAGGTGACCTCGGCGACGCCGGCCGCGCGCAGCGCCGACACCGTCGACGTCGAGGCCAAGACCAAGGGCTGAGGCGGCGCGCGGCCCGCTGCGGGCCGCCGCCGGCGCGCGCGATGATCGACTTCGGCTTCGACAAGCTGGCCCTGATCGGGGCGGTGGCGCTGATCGTCATCGGCCCGGAGAAGCTGCCGCGCGTCGCGCGCACGGTCGGGCACCTGTTCGGCAAGGCGCAGCGCTACGTCGCCGACGTCAAGGCCGAGGTCAACCGGTCGATCGAGCTCGAGGAGCTCAAGAAGATGAAGACGCAGTTCGAGGACGCCGCGCGCGAGGTCCAGGGCAGCGTCGAGCGCGACCTGCGCCAGGCGTCCAGCGCCTTCGAGTCCGACTGGCGCGAGGCCACCTCCGCGCTCGACGGCAGCGCCGTCGCCGATGCCGGCACGCTGCGGCCCCCGCCGGCGTACCGGCCGCCGAAGAAGAACTGGCGGCTCAAGCGCGGGGCGACGCCGCAGTGGTACAAGCAGCGCCACGGCGTGCGAACGCGCGCGCAGTCGGGGGCGGCGCGCGTGGCGCGCTTCCGCCCGCCCGGCATCCGCTGATGGCTGCCCCGCCGCCCGAGAAGGACGAGCTCGAAGGTACCGAGGCCCCGTTCGTCTCGCACCTGATCGAGCTGCGCGACCGCCTGATCCGCGCGCTGCTGGCGGTGGGCCTCGCCTTCGGCGTGCTGATGGTCTGGCCCGGCGCCGGCGCGCTGTACGACCTGCTGGCGCAGCCGCTGACAGCGCACCTGCCGAAGGGCGCGACGATGATCGCCACCAGCGTCATCACGCCGTTCCTGGTGCCGCTGAAGATCGCGCTGATGGCGGCCTTCCTCCTCGCGCTGCCCTACGTGCTGTACCAGGTCTGGGCCTTCGTCGCGCCGGGGCTGTACTCGCACGAGAAGCGCATGGTGCTGCCGCTGGTCATCTCCAGCACGATCCTGTTCCTGGTCGGCGTGGCCTTCGTCTACTTCGTCGTCATTCCGGGGCTGGCCGGGTTCATCCAGGCCGTCGCCCCGCAGAGCATCACCGCAGCACCTGACGTCGAGGAGTACTTCGGCTTCGTGCTGACGCTGTTCCTCGTCTTCGGCATCGCGTTCGAGGTGCCGATCGCGGTCGTCGTGCTGGTGCGAATCGGCGTCGTCAGCGTCGCGCAACTCGTCAAGGCGCGCGGCTACTTCATCGTCGGCGCCTTCGTCGTCGCCGCCGTCGTCACGCCGCCGGACGTGATCTCGCAGCTCGCGCTGGCGATCCCGATGTGCCTGCTGTACGAGGCCGGGATCCTGGTCGCGCGCGGGATCGAGCGGCGCGCGCAGGCCGACAGCGCGCGCGAGGGCAAGGGCGCCTTATCGCGCCGCGCCGCGTCGTCGCGCCGCCGCAGGACGAAACCCGAGAGGACCGCATGGCCGACCGCGACGCGATCGAGCGCGAGCTGCGTGCGCTGCTTGACCCGGACGCGTTCAGCGACCATGCGCCCAACGGGCTGCAGGTCGAGGGCCGGCGCGAGCTGCGGCTGCTGGTCAGCGGCGTCAGCGCCAGCCTGGCGCTGATCGACGCCGCGATCGAGGCCGGCGCCGATGCGCTGCTCGTGCACCACGGGCTGGTCTGGCGTGGCCAGGACGGCCGCATCGTCGGCTGGCTGCGCCAGCGTCTGGCGCGGCTGCTCGCGCACGAGATCAGCCTGTTCGCCTACCACCTGCCGCTGGATGCGCACCCGACGCTGGGCAACAACGCGCAGCTCGGCGCGCGGCTCGGGCTCGTCGCCGATGCGCGATTCGGCGCCCAGTCGCTCGGGTTCGCCGGCGCCGCGGTCGACACGTCGCTGCAGGACTTCGCCGCGCGCATCGCGGGTGTGCTCGGGCGCGCGCCGACGGTGGTCGCCGGCGACGGCCGGCCACTGGCGCGCGTGGCCTGGTGCAGCGGCGGCGCGCAGGGCTACTTCGAGGCCGCGATCGCGGCCGGTGCCGATGCCTTCCTCACCGGCGAGATCTCCGAGCCGCAGGCGCACCTGGCGCGCGAGACCGGTGTCGCCTTCCTCGCCTGCGGCCACCACGCGACCGAACGCTGGGGCGCGCCGGCGGTGGGCGAGCATCTGGCGGCGCGCCTGGGCATCGCGCACCGCTTCATCGAGATCGACAACCCGGCATGACGGGCGCGACCTTCGACGTCGCCGGCGCCTCGGCCGGCCTGCCGCTGCTCGTGACCCAGGGCGATCCCTGCGGCATCGGCCCCGAGATCGTCGTCGCCGCGGCGCGCGCCGGCGCGCTCGCCGATGCCTGCGTGCTCGGCGATGCCGGCGTGCTGCGGCGTGCCGCGGGGCTGGGTGGCGGGATGCTGCCGCTGGCGGTCGTCGACGTCCCGCTCGACGAGGTGCCGCCGGGGGCCCTGCGCCTGTGGCAGGTCCCGGGCCTGCCCGAGGGGCTGGCCGACCTGCCCTGGGGCCGGGTCGATGCGCGCGCCGGTGCGGCGGCGGCGCGCTGCATCGAGGCCGCGGTGCGGCTGATGCACGCGCGCCAGGGCCGCGCGATCGTGACCGCGCCGATCCACAAGGAGGCGCTCGCCGCCGCCGGGCTGCCGTGGCCGGGGCATACCGAGATGCTGCAGGCGCTGGCCGATCCGGCTGCGCCGCCGCCGGTGCGGATGATGCTGGCCAACCCCGAGCTGCGCGTCGTGCTCGCGACGATCCACCAGTCGCTGCGCTCGGCGATCGACGCGCTGGACTTCGACCTCGTGCTGTCGACGATCCGCATCGCGCACCGCGCCGCGGCCGCCTGGGGCCAGCCGCGGCCGCGCATCGCGGTGGCGGGGCTGAACCCGCACGCCGGCGAGGGCGGGCTGTTCGGCGACGAGGAGATCCGCTTCATCGCCCCGGCGGTGCGCGCGGCGCAGGCCGAGGGCATCGACGCCAGCGGCCCGCATCCTCCCGACACGGTCTTCATGCGCGCGCGGCGCGGCGCCTTCGACCTCGTGGTCGCGATGACGCACGACCACGGGCTGATCCCGGTCAAGTACCTCGGCGTCGAGGACGGCGTCAACGTGACGCTGGGCCTGCCCTTCGTGCGCACCAGCCCCGACCACGGCACCGCGTTCGACATCGCCGGCCAGGGGCGCGCCGATCCGGCGAGCCTGCTGGCGGCGCTGGCGCTGGCGCGCCGGCTGGCGACGGCGCCGCCGGCGGCGTAGCAGGACCTTGACTGCGGCGCGGATTCAGGCCACGGCGGCGCCGAGCGAGGCCAGCTGGCGCCGCGCGCGCGCGGTCGCACGCTCGAGCAGGTAGGCACTCTCGACGGCGCGCAGGCGACCGGTCTCGCACAGCTTCAGCAGCATGCGCCGCGTCAGCGAGACGGTGCGCCGCTGTTGCCGCCCGAGGGTGAACATGAAGCAGCTTCGCCCGGGGCTGACGTGCGACAGCCTGACCTTGTGCCAGCCGTCGTCCAGCAGCATCCGGTAGGCGCAGCCGAGCTGCACCTGCTCGGCCAGCGCGCGGCCCTGCATCGGCGCGGGCGGCTCCGGCGCTGGCAGGCCGCCGATATCGATGTCGACCGCGGTCAGCGGCGGCTCGTCCTGGGTGTCGGCCTGCACCGGCTGCGACCAGTCCAGGCGCGACTCGTCGAGCAGTCCGATGCGCGCCGCCTCCTCCGGGCTGAAGCGCGGGTCGGCGATCGCATCGTCGAGCACCGGCAGCTCGCGCCCGGCGGCCGTCAGGTCCTCGGGCTTGGGCAGCGGGGCGCCGAAGGCGGTGTCGACGCGGCGCGCGAGCATGTTGTGGTCCAGCGTGCTCAGCCCCTGGCCCTTGAGCGACTGCGCGTGCGCCGGCAGCAGCAGCCCGAAGAAGGCCTTGCGCGCCGAGTCGGGCCAGGCGATCAGGTCCATGCCCTCGTTGAGCGTGCGCATCAGCTTGGGCAGCATCGCGAGGAAGTCGCGCCGCTGCTCGGGGGTGCCCTTGGGCTGCACGCTCATGAAGAGGTCGCGCGCCGCGGCGCGCAGCGTCGCGAAAGCCTCTGCGGCCGCACCGTGCTTGCGCGCCGCGCGCATCAGCACCTGGCTCCAGGTCTCGATCAGGAACTCGCGCACGAAGTCCGGCCCCTGCAGCCGTTCCAGCTCGGCCTGCAGCTGCGCCGCATAGCGCAGCGTCAGCCGCAGCTCGGTCTCGCGCTGCTCGACGAGGGCGACCGGGTCGTCGGCCGCGCCGTCCTCGGCGCGCATCTCCTCGCGCGCGGCCTTGGCGACGAAGCGCTCGAGCTCGTCGAGGTTGCGCTCGTAGACCTCCATGCGGTCGAAGTCGCCCTCGACGATATCCTGCACCAGCGCCTTCACGCGTGTCAGGAAGCGCCGCGCGTCGGTGCTGCCGAAGTCGTCGTAGGCCGCCGCCAGCGACGCGATGCGGTTGACGAAGCGGCGCACCGGGTGGCGGCGCGACGAGAAGAAGCTCGCATCGCCGAGCGCGGCGCGCAGCACCGGCAGCTGCAGCCGCGCGATCTGGCGCGCCATCTGCGGCGCCACCTTCGGGTCCGACAGGATCTGGTCGAACAGGCTGCCGACGACGTCGATCACCATGTGGTCGAGCGTGCCGCCGGCGGCCTGGCGCAGCTGATCGCGATGCGCCCGGATCAGGTTCGGCGGCATCGGCGCGCTGGCGCCGGTGTCCCAGTCCCCGGCCCCGCTGGCGGTGGTCTCGGCACTGGCGTGCGCGAGGCGCCGGATCACCGTCGTCATCCGCGGGTCGACCTCGCCGAGCGTGCCGGCCGGCGCGAACGACCCCGCGTGCGTCGAGGCGCGACCGCCCGCGCGCGTCGATGCCGCGGCCGAACGCGTCGGCGGCGCGCCGGCATGGCCGCCGCCGTGGGCGCTGCCCGCACCGCCGCCGCCCAGGGTCGACGGCGCGGCATGCAGCGTGCTGTCGGCCGCGCCGCCAGCATCTCCGAAGCGGGCCGACACCGAGGTCCCCGGCGACCGCGTCGCCGCCGTGTCGGCCGCGGTGCGCACGCTCATCCCGGCCGGCTGGATGCCGGCCTTGTGCAGGTCGGCGACGATCGCCTGGTAGCTCGTGCGCATCTCGGCCACCAGCGCGCGGCCGATCTCGGCCAGGAAGACGGCGCGGATCTCGGGCCTGTCGGTCGCCGCCTCGGCACCCTTGACGAGCGCGAAACCCAGCACCTCGGGCCGCAGCGGATTCGCCGTGCCCGGGTCGCCGAGCAGCCCGGCCATGTAGGCCTGCAGCTCGCGCAGCTCCCACTCGCAGGCGTGCGCGAGCTCCATGCCGAAGCGCTCGGCCGAGACGCCGCGCTCGATCTCGTCGTCGCCGACCAGGCTCAGGCGGTCCCAGGTCGTCGGCCCCTGGCGCACGCCGCGCGGCAGGGACTCGCGGCGCAGGCGGTCGATCAGCTCCTCGTCGAAGGCCAGCGCGAAGAACGAGGCCTTGCGGTTGAGCTCGTACTGCGCGGCCAGCATGCGGTCGCGCGCGCCGTGCTCGACCGCGGCCAGCGCGGTCAGACCCAGGCTCTCGACCGTGCGCTCGAGCGCCGCGCGCGCGCTGCGCTTGATGCGCTGCGCCGCGGCCTCGAGCAGGGGCGGGATGCGGTGGCTGGCGGCGGCGTCCATCGGCGCGGTCTTCGGCAGCGGGAGTCTGCACCCGACCGGCGCCGGCCGACGGCCGCGTCAAGCGGGAATCAGCCCCGCTTTTTCAGCGCATCGCGGATCTCGCGCAGCAGCACCACGTCCTCCGGCGGCGGCGCCGGCGGGGCGGGCGGCGCCGGCGGCGCCTCGCGCTTGAGGCGGTTGATCTGCTTGATCATCACGAAGATGATGAAGGCGAGGATGACGAAGTTGAACGTCACCGTGATGAAATTGCCGTAGGCGAGCACGGCGCCGGACTTCTTCGCCTCGGCGAGCACGGTCTCGGTCTGGCCGGCCAGCGGGATGAAGTAGTTGGCGAAGTCCAGCCCGCCGAAGATCTTGCCGACCACCGGCATGATGACGTCGCCGACCAGCGAATCGACGATCTTGCCGAAGGCGCCGCCGATGATGACGCCGACCGCGAGGTCGACGACGCTGCCCTTGGTGGCGAACTCCTTGAACTCGGTCATGAAACCCATGCGCTTGCTCCTCGGTGTGGATGTGGTTCGATCGGGGCGTGGACCCGCAGCGCGATGCGGTGCACGCGACCGGCGCCTCCCGCCTCGCGCGGCGCCGATTGTGCCCGCGCGCGCCGTCCGCGCGCTGCCGTCCGCGGCGGCGGGGGTGGCCGAGGCGCTCGGCTAGAATCCCAAGTGCTGTCGAGCAGCTCAACCCACCGAACGATCGAGGATTCCCATGAGTGACGCGACCGTCGACCCGAGCCGGCGCACTTGGCTCGCCCTGACCGCCGGCGTCGGCGCCGTCGGGGGTGTGGCCACCGCGGTGCCCTTCGTCGCCTCCTTCGCGCCGTCGGAGCGCGCCAAGGCGGCCGGCGCGCCGGTGCGCGTCGACATCAGCACGCTGCAGCCGGGCGAGAAGCTGACCGTCGAGTGGCGCGGCAAGCCGGTCTGGATCATGCGGCGCACGCCCGAGCAGCTGGCGTCGCTGGAGAAGGTCGAGGGCGACCTGGCGGACCCGAACTCCGACCGCACCCAGTACCCGACCCCCGACTACGCGAAGAACCGCCACCGCTCGATCAAGGAGGAGGTCCTCGTCGCGGTCGGCATCTGCTCGCACCTGGGCTGCTCGCCGATCGACAAGTTCCAGCCCGGCGCGCAGCCCTCGCTGCCCGACAACTGGCCGGGCGGCTTCCTGTGCCCCTGCCACGGCTCGACCTTCGACTTCGCCGGCCGCGTCTTCAGCAACAAGCCGGCGCCGGACAACCTCGAAGTGCCGCCGCACATATATCTGTCCGACACCGAGCTGCTGATCGGCGAGGACAAGCAGGCCTGAGTGCCTCGGCCCCGGAACCCCCACAGAGCAAGCCATGGCTGAATTCAAGGAAGTCCCGGCCGACGCGCCGCTGGCGAGCAAGGTCACGGTGTGGTTCGAGAACCGCTTCCCGACCGCGTTCTCCGAGTACAAGAAGCACATGTCGGAGTACTACGCTCCGAAGAACTTCAACACCTGGTACTTCTTCGGCTCGCTGGCGCTGCTGGTGCTGGTGATCCAGATCGTCACCGGCATCTTCCTCGTGATGCACTACAAGCCCGACGCCAACCTGGCGTTCGGCTCGGTCGAGTACATCATGCGCGACGTGCCCTGGGGCTGGCTGGTGCGCTACATGCACTCGACCGGCGCCAGCGCCTTCTTCATCGTCGTCTTCCTGCACATGTACCGCGGCATGATCTACGGCAGCCACCGCAAGCCGCGCGAGCTGGTCTGGATCTTCGGCGTGCTGATCTTCCTCGTGCTGATGGGCGAGGCCTTCTTCGGCTACCTGCTGCCCTGGGGCCAGATGTCGTACTGGGGCGCGCAGGTGATCGTCAACCTGTTCGCCGCGATCCCCTTCGTCGGCCCGGACCTGGCGCTGCTGATCCGCGGCGACTACGTCGTCAGCGACGCGACGCTGAACCGATTCTTCTCGTTCCACGTCATCGCGCTGCCGCTGGTGCTGCTCGGGCTGGTCGTCGCGCACCTGCTGGCGCTGCACGACGTCGGCTCGAACAACCCCGACGGGGTCGAGATCAAGGCCAAGAAGGACCCGAAGACCGGCATCCCGCTGGACGGCATCCCGTTCCACCCGTACTACACGGTGCACGACATCGTCGGCGTGGCGGTCTTCCTGATGCTGTTCAGCGCGGCCGTCTTCTTCGCGCCGGAGATGGGCGGCTACTTCCTCGAGTACAACAACTTCATCCCCGCCGATCCGCTGAAGACGCCCTCGCACATCGCGCCGGTGTGGTACTTCACGCCCTACTACTCGATGCTGCGCGCGACCACCGACGTCATGGTCAACGTGTTCGTCGTCGTCGTCGCGCTGGCGGGCCTCGGCGGCGTGCTGCTGGCGCGCGGCGGCGCGGCCAAGGCCGCGGTCGTGGTCGCGGCGCTCGTCACCGCGGTGCTGCTGAAGACCTTCGACGCCAAGTTCTGGGGTGTCGTCGTGATGGGCGGCGCGGTCATCATCATGTTCTTCCTGCCCTGGCTGGACCGCAGCCCGGCGAAGTCGATCCGCTACCGGCCGGGCTGGCACAAGGCGATGTTCGGCGCCTTCGTCGTCGTCATGTTCGTGCTCGGCTACCTCGGCATCAATCCGCCGTCGGAGGTCGGCACGCTGGTGTCGCAGATCGGCACGCTGTTCTACTTCGGCTTCTTCGTCCTGATGCCGTGGTGGAGCCGCATCGGCGAGTTCAAGCCGGTGCCCGATCGCGTGACCTTCAAGCCGCACTGACCGAGCCCGAAAGCCTGCAACGCGATGAAAACCCTGCACAAGCTCATCCTCGCGCTGGTCTCGGCGCTGACCCTGGTCACCGGCCCGGCGCTGGCCGCCGGGGGCGGCGTCCCCTGGGACCGCTTCCCGCAGGAGCGCATGAACGACATGGCGGCGCTGCAGAACGGTGCCAAGCTGTTCGCCAACTACTGCCTGAGCTGCCACGGGGCCGAGTTCGTGCGCTACAACCGGCTGCGCGACATCGGGCTGACCGAGGAGCAGATCGAGACGAACCTGATCCTCACCGGCGCCAAGGTCGGCGAGACGATGAAGGTCCCGCTCGACCCGAAGCAGGCCAAGGAGTGGTTCGGCGCGCAGCCGCCCGACATGTCGGTGATCGCGCGCTCGCGTTCGGCGCCGGGGCAGGGCAGCGGCGCCGACTACCTCTACACCTACCTGCGCAGCTACTATCGGGATCCGAATACCGCCACCGGCTGGAACAACCTCGTCTTCCCCGCGGTCGGCATGCCGCATGTGCTGTGGCAGCTGCAGGGCGAGCGCCGCCCGGTGTTCGAGGTGCGCCAGGAGCACGGCCACGAGGCCCAGGTCTTCACCGGCCGCTGGGAACAGGTCAGCCCCGGCACGATGACGCCCGAGGCCTACGACAGCGCGGTCGCCGACCTCGTCGGCTTCCTGCAGTGGATGAGCGAGCCGGTGGCGCAGTTCCGGGTCCGCCTGGGCGTGTGGGTGATGATCTTCCTGGCCGTCTTCACCGTCATCGCATGGCGGCTCAACGCCGTGTACTGGAAGGACATCAAGTAGTCCTCCCGCCGCCGCCCGGCCGGCCGCGCCGCCCGGCCCTGCAGCGCAGCGGGCGCCTCCCGCTGCGCTTTCCGTTCCGAGGGGCCGCACGGCCCCGCCCGCCCTTTGGGAGCGCTACGACATGATGGTGCTGTACTCCGGGACCACCTGCCCCTACTCGCACCGCTGCCGCTTCGTGCTGTTCGAGAAGGGGATGGACTTCGAGATCCGCGACGTCGACCTGTTCGCCAAGCCGGAGGACATCGCGTTGATGAACCCGTACAACGAGGTGCCGATCCTCGTCGAGCGGGACCTCATCCTGTACGAGTCGCACATCATCAACGAGTACATCGACGAGCGCTTCCCGCACCCGCAGCTGATGCCCGGCGACCCGGTCGCGCGCGCGCGCGTGCGGCTGTTCCTGTTCAACTTCGAGAAGGAGCTGTTCGCGCATGTCAACCTGCTCGAGGGGCGCGGCGTCAAGGCGAGCGAAAAGCAGCTCGAGCGCGCGCGCAGCCAGATCCGCGAGCGGCTGCTGCAGCTCGCGCCGATCTTCCTGAAGAACAAGTTCATGCTCGGCGACGACTTCAGCATGCTCGACGTCGCGATCGCGCCGCTGCTGTGGCGGCTGGACTATTACGGCATCGACCTGTCGAAGAACGCGGTGCCGCTGCTGAAGTATGCCGAGCGCATCTTCTCGCGCCCGGCCTACATCGAGGCGCTGACGCCGTCCGAGAAGGTGATGCGCAAGTAGCTCGCGCGCTGCCGCCGCACCCGCCGCCGTCCGCACCCCCCCAGCCGCCGCCCGTGACGCAACCGCCCGCCGCCGACGCCCAGGGCAGCTCGACGCGCCCCTACCTGCTGCGCGCGCTGCACGAATGGTGCACCGACAACGGCTTCACGCCCTATATCGCGGTGCGCGTCGACGCCGGCGTGCAGGTGCCGGCGGAGTATGTCAAGAACGACGAGATCGTCCTCAACGTCGGCTTCGAGGCGACCGCCAACCTCGAGCTGGGCAACGAGACGATCCGCTTCCGCGCCCGCTTCGGCGGCGCGGCGCGCGACATCGTGGTCCCGGTCGACCACGTGGTGGCGATCTACGCGCGCGAGAACGGCCAGGGCATGGCGTTTCCGATGCCGGCCGACAGCGGCCCTGCGCCTGCGGCCGAGGCGCCGACGGCGCCGCGCGCCGGGCTGCGCCTGGCCGGCCGCGACGAGCCCGCCGCGCCGCCGC
>JACPVA010000074.1 GCA_016191995.1 Burkholderiales bacterium
CGAGGGTGCCGTGGCGGCCGCGCGCTGCGGTGCCGGGCGCTGCGGCGCCGGGCGCGGGCGCGCCGGCACCGACGATGGCGGGCGAGGGGGGTTGCGGGCGGGCGGGGCCATGACAGCCCGGGATTGGACCACGTCGGGTCGGGCAGGTCGAAGGCCGCGCGATCCGCGCACAGCGGCTGGTTCGGGTTGTCCGGCAGCACCAGCCGCCCGCCGGGGCGCAGCCGCTGCAGCAGGGCCCGCACCCGCTCGGTCTGCAGGTCCTGGCCCTGGTCGACGATGCGTCGCCCTCCCGCGATCGCGGCCCCCACGGCGGCGCGCCGCGCGGCATCGCGTCCCGGGCCCACCCCCAGCCGGCGCAGAATACCCGCATGCCACCCCCCGCCCCCATCGACCTGCGCCCCGGCGTGCGCGAGCCGGTGGTGCTGCTCATCTCGCGCCGCGAGGTCGAGCAGGCGGACCTGGACTCGGTCCTTTCGCGGCTGAAGCCCTTCCTGGCCACGCGCGAGGACGCGCGGCGCTACCGCGGCCAGATGACGCTGGTGGTCGCCGGCTACCACGACGACCCGCGCGAGCTGGTCGACATCCCCGAGGTGCGCACGCTGCTGCGCCGGCTGGCGGCGCAGTGGCCGTACTGGGCCTACTTCTTCAACCAGGTCGACGACAGCGTCAAGCTGCTGCTGTCCTGCGCCGCCGGCAGCCGCTTCCTGGGCCGCGGCGCGGTGGAGATGGACCCCGTGGCAGTCGGCCACGCGCTGGCGCACGGCTTCGGCGGCATGAACGAGGTGTTCGAGCGCTTCGGCTTCCCGGAAGACGAGCTCGAGCAGGCCAGCCGCGGGCTGGTCGAGCTGATCGAGCAGGCGGGGATGGCCTGATCGCGTGGCATCGCTTCCCGCGGCCTGGCGGCGCTGCGCGCCCGCCAGCCAAGCCGCGCGGCGCCACGCCGCGAGCCAGCCTACTTGCCGCGGATGCCGAACCAGAGCTGGTCGTAGTAGACGATGCCGCCGACGCCGCTCGTCGGCTCGCCGAAGCCGACGAAGACCCGGTCGCTGAAGCTGCCGGACCAGTTCGCATAACGCCCGGTGCCGCCGGCGATCATTCCGTCGCCGCCACCGGCGATCACGACCAGTGCGCCGAGCTCGGGGTACTTCGGCGCCTTCAGCGCGGGGTCGATCGGCGCGCCGCAGGTGCCGTTGGGCCCGGAGACGATGTGCAGGTTGCCCTGGGCGAGCGCGAAGACGATGAACTCGCTGAAGCACAGCGAGCCGCCGGCGCCGTAGGCGAAGTCCCGGCCCCACACATAGGCCATGCCCATGGGCTTGCCGTTGCCCGGGTCGTAGACCGGGAACTCGGTCGTCGGGAAGCAGCGCCCGCTGCACCAGTCGGCGAACGCCGACGTCGCCGGCGGTGCGCTGGCATTGGCCGCCGGGATGCCATCGGCGACGAACTGCAGGTTCTGCGTGGCGGCGGCAGGGCCGGCCCACGCCGTCAGGCCCGCCAGCGCGGCGGTCGCGAGCGCCATCGAGGCGCGGTGCTGCGAGGAACGGCTTGGACTCATGAGTGTCTCCGGTTGGGCCAGGCAATGCGCACTGGGGTAGTCGCAGCGCGGCCGCGCTGCGCGAAGCGCTTCTAAACCCCTGCGTCCCGGCGCGTGGGTGGGCGCCTCAATGCCTCGGTCGCCCCCAGGGTCGGGGGCCTCGCGGCAAACGACCCCGGTGCCCAGGGTGACCGCGCGACGGCAGCCGCCGCCGCATCGACCTGGGCTGAAAGCGGACGCACCCGGGTGGGATGGCCGGCGCGCCGGGCGGCTACCGTCCGGACGTGGCGAGGTACATCGCCAGCGCGCTGCAGGGCTACCGCGAGCTCGGGCCCGACAAGCGCCAGGCGATCGCGCTGGGGATCGCGTTCCTCCGCCTCGTGTGCCGATGCATGCCCGGGTCGGCGGCCGAGCCGAAGCGGACGGTTCGCGTCGACGGCCATGGCTTGGGCCGGGTGCGCCACGGCGGCCAAAACGGCCTCCTCGACCCGCGTCGAAGTGCTACAAGAGGCGCCGCGGAGGGATCCATGAACCTGACGACATCGATCCTGGCACTGGCCCTCTGGTCGGGTGGCGCGATGGCAAATGCAGCGGACGAAGATCCCTACCTGTGGCTGGAAGTCGTGGAAGGCGCGAAGGCGCTGGGCTGGGTCGGGTCGCGCAACGCCGAGAGCCGGAAGTCGCTCGAGGCCGACGTCTCGTTCAAGCCCCTGTACGAACGCCTGCTCGCGATCAGGAACAGCGACGCGCGCATTCCCCACATCACCAAGATCGGCAGCCGTTACTACAACTTCTGGAAGGACGCTGACCACGTCCGCGGCATCTGGCGCCGGACGACGCTGGACGAGTACCGCAAGGCCGAACCGGCCTGGGAGACGGTGCTCGACATCGACGCCTTGAACAGGGCCGAGAACGCGAACTGGGTCTGGAAGGGCGCCGAGTGCATCGAGCCCCAGCAGGATCGCTGCCTGGTTTCACTGTCGCGCGGCGGCGGCGACGCGGTCGAGGTGCGCGAGTTCGACCTGCCGAGCCAGTCCTTCGTCAAGGGCGGCTTCGTGCTGCCGGAGGCGAAGTCCGAGGCCGGTTGGAAGGACCGCGACACGCTCTACCTCGGCACCGACTTCGGCACCGGCTCGCTGACCGACTCCGGCTACCCGCGCACCGTGCACGAGTGGAAGCGTGGCACGCCCTGGAAGGACGCGCGCAAGATCTTCGAGGCCCGGCCCGCCGATGTCGTTGCCTACGGCTTCAGCGACTACGCCCAGGGCGTGCGCCACGACGGCGTGGTGCGTGCCCCGAGCTTCTTCCGCAACGAGACGCAGCTCTTCCGCGGCGGCGAGCTCGTCAAGGTGCCGAAGCCGGACGACGCCGAGATCGGCTTCTTCCGCGACTACGCCCTGATCACGCTGCGCAGCGCCTGGAAGCCCGGCCGGCGCATTTTCCCCGCCGGTGCGCTGGTCGCGATCAGGGTCGACGACCTGTTCGCGGGCAAGGACGGGTTCGAGCTCCTGTTCGAACCCACCGCCAGGCGCTCGCTGGCGGGCTACTCGGCGACCCGCAACGCGGTGCTGCTGAACATCCTCGACAACGTCCGCAGCCGGCCGGAAGCCATGTCGCGCGAAGGCGGCAACTGGAAGCGCATTGCAGTCCCGGTGCCCGCGAACGCCGAGGTCAAGCTGGTGGCCGAGGACGCGGAACTGAGCGACGACTACCTCATGACCCTCACCGGCTTCCTGACGCCGACCTCGTTGGCGCGCGCCGCCGTGCACGGCGAGACGCACGGGGTGCTGAAGCGCCAGCCGGCCTATTTCGAGTCGGAAGGCCTGGTCGTCGAGCAGCACGAGGCGACGTCGAAGGACGGCACCCGGGTCCCCTACTTCGTCGTGCTGCCGAAGGACCGGGCCCGCGACGGCACGATCCCGACCCTGCTCTACGGCTACGGCGGCTTCGAGGTCTCACTGACGCCGGCCTACTACGCCAGCGCCGGTGCCGGCTGGCTCGAGCGTGGCGGCGCCTTCGTGCTCGCCAACATCCGCGGCGGCGGCGAGTTCGGCCCGGCCTGGCACCAGGCCGCGCTGAAGGCCAACCGCCAGCGCGCCTACGACGACTTCATCGCCATCGCCGAGGACCTGATCGCACGCAGGATCACCTCGCCCAGGCACCTCGGCATCGAGGGCGGCAGCAATGGCGGGCTGCTGACGGGCGTGATGTACACGCAGCGCCCGGACCTGTGGGGCGCGGTGCTGTGCGCAGTGCCCCTGCTCGACATGAAGCGCTACAACAAGCTCCTCGCCGGCGCGAGCTGGATGGGCGAATACGGCAACCCTGACGTGGCCGAGGAATGGGCCTACATCGCCAGGTACTCGCCTTACCACAATGTCGATGCGGCCAGGGCCTACCCGCCGATCCTGTTCGTCACCTCGACCCGCGACGACCGCGTCCACCCGGGCCACGCGCGCAAGATGGCGGCGAAGCTGATCGCTCTCGGCAAGGACGTCACCTACTACGAGAACATCGAAGGCGGCCACGACGCTGCCACGAACAACCAGCAGGCGGCATTCATGGACGCGATCGGCTACGTGTTCCTGTGGGAGCGGTTGAAATGACCCCGGGCTCCTGATGTCGCGCCGCCGGCGCCGCCGCGCGAGCGCATCGCGCTGGCGCTGCTGGTGGACTGCTCGGGGTCGATGGGCGGCGGCGGCATCGCCTCGGCGCGGCGCGCGCTGCACGGCGTGCTGGACGCGCTGGCGCCGGGCGACGAGGCCAGCCTGAGCCGCTTCGGCAGCCAGGTGGAGCACGCGCTCGGGCCCGGCCCGTGCAGCGACGACGCGCGCAGCCTGCTGCACCGGGTGGTGGATGCGACCGACGCCAGCCTGGGCGGCACCGAGATGGCGGCGGCGCTGCGCGCGGTGTTCGGGCTGTGGCACGCGGGCCGCGCGGGCAGCGACGGCGACGCGCAGGCGCAGGCCGTGCTGCTGCCGCTCGTACGGGCCGTGGACCCGGCGCAGCGGGAGCTGGCGCGGCGGGTCGTGGAGGGTGTCCTGGGGGGTGGCGTGGATGCAGCGGACGACGCGGGATCGGCGCGGGCACGGCGGCCGCGGCGGGCACTGCTGCCTTGAGGGCACATGGCCTCAGAGAGTCCGAGCGCGATCGCCGTGTGGTGCTGGCGCGGCCGGCTAGCAGTCATCCGGTCGAGAACGACCCCATCGGTCGGAGTCGACGCAGGCGCCGGCGCCGTGTCGATTCGATGGCAGACTGCCGCATCGTGGATGCCGCGCCCTGCCCCTTCTGTACCCTTCCCGACACCCGCATCGTCGACCGCGCGGGTCTTGCAGTGAGCGCGAGGGACGCCTACCCGGTGTCGCCGGGGCACACGTTGATCATCCCGTTGCGGCACGTCGGCTCGTTCTTCGAGCTGGGGGCCGACGAGCGGCAGGCGATGCTCGCGCTGCTGGACCGGGCCAGGGCCGACCTGAACCGCGAGTACGCACCTGCCGGCTACAACATCGGCATCAACGACGGACCGGCTGCCGGCCAGACGGTGCGGCATGTGCACATGCACCTGATACCCCGCTTCCCCGGCGACGTACCGGACCCCCGCGGCGGGGTGCGCTGGGTCATTCCGGGCAAGGCACGCTACTGGCGCGATGGCAGCCGCTGACGGACACGGGCCCGATCCGGCGCTGCGGTCGTACCAGCAGCGCTTCGCCCGGCTCATCGTCAATGTCCGCCACGGCCGCGCAAGCCCGCACAAGATCTGCATGCTGCTGGCAGTGCTCGACCTGGCGCGCGCCGGCGCCCTGGTGGACAACCGCGTCGTGTACGCCCCGCCGCTGCTGGAGCGCTACCGGCGCTTCTTCGACGCCGTGCGCGCGCCGGGCGACCATCCGAGCCCCTGGTTTCCGTTCTTCCACCTCGGCGGCCGATTGCGCGGCGGTGAGGCTAGTTTCTGGCACCTGGAGCCGCTTCCGGGGCGAGAAGCCGTGCTCCATTCCATGAGCACCGCGCGCAGTGCCGGCGACATCACGGCCAACGTCGCATTCGCCCGCCTCGATCCCGAGTTGCATCGACTCGTCCAGGACCCCGCGATCGCTGACGACCTGGTGGCCGCGCTCGGCGGACACTGGTTCGGCCGCGGCCTGGAGGACCTCGGCGCCGTCGTCGAGCGCAGCGCCCGGGTCAGCCGCTACGAGCGCGAGCTTCGCCTGGGCGCGGCGGCGCCGGCGGCGCGCGAGGCGCCACCCCCTTCGTACGTACGCGACCCGGCGTTCCGCCGTGTCGTCACCCAGGCCTACGACTACCGCTGCGCGGCCACCGGCGCGCGCATCCTGCTGCCCAGCGGCGAGGCGATGGTGGAAGCGGCCCATATCCACCCCTTCGGCGAAGCCGGCGACGACGACCCGCGCAACGGCCTGGCGCTGACGCCGGACATGCACTGGGCGATGGACCGCAACCTGATCGCGCCCGGGCCGGACTTCCGGTGGCACGTGAGCCCGACGCTGGACCGTCGCATCCCGGACCTGCGGCCCCTGTGCGAACTGGCCGAGCGGCCGCTGCTGCTGCCCGCCGAGCCGAGGATGTATCCGCGCCAGGAGGTATTGGCGTGGCGCATGGAGCGGCTTCGCGACGCGGACTGGACGGCGTCGGACGCGCGGCCTGTCGGTTGAACTGTCGGGACGCCGCCGAGAAGGACGACGAGGCGAGTCGAGGTCCGGGGTCGATCCGGAAGAGAGGAGTCAGCCTCTTGCGGAGAGAACACGTCAGGAACACCCCTCTCGTGTGGATCGCGTTCCACGATGGCTCGGGCGCCGTCCGACGGCCGCAAGCCGCTGTGGTCGAGCCCGGTCTTCGCCGCCGGGCTCGATCTGGCGCATCGCCACCAGCTCGGCTTGCCGACCGGCCTGGTCGTCGGGTTTGTCGGGGCCATGCTCGGGCTGGTCGTGGTGGCGCCGCGCTCCCCGAGACAGGGTAGCGTGTCGCCGCTGCGGCCCGCGCGTGGTTCTTCCAGATCGCTCGGCCGTGCCGTCACACCGCGGCGACGTTGAACCGATCGCAGAGCTCATCCAGTTGCTGCGCGCCGAGCTTCCCCGCGCGCAGCCTGCTCAGCCCGCTGCGCTCGAAGACCGCGTAGGCAAACCCCTTGTTCATCTGGCGCGACACGTAGCGGATGCCGTCCCAGCGTCGGCTCGCGCCGTGGATGGCCTGCGCCCAGGCCTGGCTCGTCGAGTAGTCGGCGGACGCGCTGATGTCGTTGTTCAGGCCAAGGGCCTTGAGTGCCGCACCTGTCAGGTCGGCCAGGACGAGCGTCTTGCGCCGATCGCACACGAAGTGAACGACCGAGCGCCCGGTCAGCTCGGCAGCAGGCACCTCGTAGCTGCCGCGCACGAAGCGCCCGCACTCGTGGATGACACTCTCCGCAAAGGCCACCTCGATCGTGCTGGCGGTGTAGCAGGTGCCGACCGCGCCGGCGCGGCCGGGGTCCGGATCGTCGAAGCGGTAGACGCCGGACGACCAGTACGGCTCGGTGGCAGGGTGGCGGCTCAGGCGCACCAGCGATGCCACCTCGATCCGGACCGGCCGCAGCAGGTCTTCGAACGATCCGGGTTCAGGCAACCGAAGCGACACGCGCTGCACCCCGCTCGCGCGCCCACGCCGCGGCCAGGCGTTCGACCTTGACCACGGGCGTGCCGGCTTCCAGCGCGGCGGCGACGCTCTGCCCGGCGAGGGCGCCGTGCCCGCGCAGCCAGAAGACCAGCTTCTCGCTCGGGCCGAGGTCGCCGAGTGCGCGGCAGATGGCGGCCACGGTCTGCCGGTCCATGTCCAGGAACGCCTGCGGGTAGTACAGCCGGTTGCCGATCTTCACGGCGAAGATCTCACCCCGGTCGGCGGCCGGTGCCAGAGCCTGGCGGGTGAGTCCCCATGCCTGCGCAAGCTGCTCGCCCGGCACGACGAGGCCGTCCCTGACCCACTGGACGCGCGCGGCCTCGCCGCGAACGGTCGCGCCCGCCAGGCCGCCGGCGGCCTGGGCGCGGGGATCTTGCGCAGCGGCGGCCTCGGTGCCCGCGGCGCGCGCGCGACCACCTCGCGTCCGTGGCAGATGCAGCCCTTGCGCGCTGACCGCCGAGCGGAGCGTGCCGAGGTCTTCGCTGAGGCGCCCTACGGCAGCTTCGAGCTGCGCGATCCGGCGAAGCAGGACAGGCGTGCTCAGATCGGTGCTCATGCGCGCATGTTAAGCAAATAGAGACAACCTGACAAATGGGAGGATCGACGGGGAGAGTTGACGGGACTGCGGGCGATGCCCGGGCGCAACGGCAGCGCCATCACCTGCGCTAGGCCAGTCATTCGGCCGGAGACGAGTGCGGCGCCCTCACGGCCCCGACCGGACAGGCTCACTCTTTGAGCCACCGACCCCCTACGCTGTCTCCACGGCCGGGCATCGCGCCCGCCGGCACCTACAGGAGACACGCCTTGGACGACGCCCCACCCGTCACACCTGCGGCAGACCGACGCCCACGCCAGCCTGTCTTCCGTTGCCCGCCGCCCAGCCGCGATCGCTCCCCGCGATCACGGCCTGCGCGTGCTTGTCCTGAGCCAGGTCCCATGGTGTCGACTTTACGCCAGTTGACTGGCCGTATCCAATGTCGTTCAATGCGACATGCCCACCCCAACCCCGCCGCGCCACTTCCCGGTCGACGAGCTCGCCGCGCTGGCCGGCGTGACGCCGCGCACGGTGCGCTACTACATCGCCGAGGGGCTGCTGGACCGGCCCGAGGGCGAGAAGCGCGGCGCCTATTACCTGCCGCGCCACCTGGACCAGCTGCTGCTGATCCGGCGCTGGGCCAACGCCGGGCTGAGCCTGGAGCGCATCCGCGAGCTGCGCGCCGGCGCGCCCGACGACCCGCCACCGCGCCCGGTGCGCCCGGGCACGGTGGAGGTCTGGAGCCGGGTGACGCTGGCCGACGGGCTGGAGCTGCAGGTCGAGCCCGGCCGCGCCGGCCTGAGCCCCGGGCAGCTGCGCGAGCTGGTCCGCGAGGTCACGGCCGCGTACCGGCGCGTTCGATCGCAGCCGCAGAGCCGGCAGGAGGTGCGCGGGGACTCCTGAAGCCACCGGCCGCAGCCGCGCGGCCCCCGGACATGGACGCGGCACGCAAGACCCCCACCACGGGGCGGCGCCCGCGCGCCGCCGCACGACAACGACACGCTCAGGGAACATGACCATGGACGCCCGCATGACCGACCCCGCCTTCGCGCTGCACGCCCGCGGCAGCCGCCAGACCCCGCCCGTCCTGCAGGGCGTGGCGGCCAGCGGGCGGCTGGACGGGGTGCTGTTCACGATGACGCTGCGCCAGACCTGGTGCAACCGCAGCGGCCGCAACCTGGAGGCGATCTACAGCTTCCCGCTGCCGGCGCAGGCGGTGCTGCTGGGCTTCGCGGCGCAGTTCGGCGCCCGCCGCGTGCAGGGCCAGGTGCTGGCCCGCTCGCAGGCCGAGCGGGTCTACGAGGACGCGCTGGCCGGCGGCGACGCGCCGGCGCTGCTGGAGGCCGGGCGCGACGGGCTGCACACCGCCAGCCTGGGCAACCTGCTGCCGGGCGAGCAGGTGGTGCTGGAGCTTCGCTTCGCGCAGCTGCTGGCGTTCGAGCAGGGGCGGCTGCGGCTGGTGGTGCCGACGACGATCGCGCCGCGCCACGGCAGCGCGCTGGCCGCCGGCGTGCCGGTGCACCAGCAGCCCGAGGTCTCGCTGGCAGCCGAGTACCCGCTGGCGCTGGAGCTGACGGTGGCAGGCTCGCTGGCGTCGGGCCGCATCGAGTGTCCGACCCACCCGCACACGCTGCAGCGCAGCGATGCCGGCGCGCGGCTCGTGCTGGCCGAGGGCGCGCGGCTGGACCGCGACGTGGTGCTGCTGGTCACCCCGCCCGAGCCGCGGCCGGACCTGCTGGTGACCGCGCGCGACGGCGCCGGCGTGGTCGCGCTGGCGGCGTTCCAGCTGCCGCCGGCGCCGCCGCGCGAGCGCATCGCGCTGGCGCTGCTGGTGGACTGCTCGGGCTCGATGGGCGGCGACGGCATCGCCTCGGCCCGGCGCGCGCTGCACGGCGTGCTGGTCGCGCTGGCGCCTGGCGACGAGGCCAGCCTGAGCCGCTTCGGCAGCCAGGTGGAGCACGCGCTCGGGCCGGGCCCGTGCGGCGACGACGCGCGCAGCCTGCTGCACCGGGTGGTGGATGCGACCGATGCGAGCATGGGCGGCACCGAGATGGCGGCGGCGCTGCGCGCGGTGTTCGGGCTGTGGCCCGCCGGCCGCGCGGTGGACGTGCTGCTGATCACCGACGGCGAGGTCTGGGATGGCGACACGCTGGTGGCGGCGGCGCGCGCCGGCGGGCACCGGGTGTTCGCGATCGGGGTCGGCAGCGCGCCGGCCGAGGGCGTGCTGCGCCGGCTCGCCGAGGCCACCGGCGGCGCGTGCGAGTTCGCCACCCCGGGCGAGGCGTTGCAGGCTGCGGCGGCCAGGATGCTGGCGCGCATCCGGCAGCTTCCCCACGCCGGCGTGCGGGTGGACTGGGGCACGCAGCCGACGTGGGAGCTGCCGGTGCCGGCGGGGGTCTTCGGCGGCGACACGGTCGTGGCCTGGGCGGGCTTCGGGCGTGGGCTGGGGGAGTGCGCGCGCGCGCGGCTGCTGGCCGGCGCGGGGGACGGCGCGGGGGCCGGTGCGGGGGCCGGCGCAGAGCTGGCCCGCACCTGCGTCACGCTGCCGGCCGAGGGGACGGACCTGGCGCGCATCGCGGCGTCGCGCCGGCTGGCGATGGCGGACGAGGCGCAGGCGCTGCAGCTGGCGCTGGACCACCAGCTGCTGACCGACCGGACGCACTGCGTGCTGGTGCACCGGCGTGCGGACGAGGACAAGCCCGCCGAGGAGGCCGAGCTGCACCGGGTGCAGTCGATGCTGGCGGCGGGATGGGGCGGCACGGGGAGCGTGCGGGAGGAGGTGCATTTCTCGCGGTCGCACGACATGGAGTACTCGATGCCGATGGCGACACCATCCGTCTGGCGCAGCGGCCGCACGGCGTCGGGCAGGGTCGAGGCGCTGCTGGACAGCGGGATGGACGAGGTCGAGATACCGGCCTTCCTGCGCAGGCAGGGTGCCGAGGAGCCGTGCATGACGCTGGCCGACATCGCCGCGGGCGTGGCCAGGCACCTGCGCCGCGGCGGCGAGCTGGCGCGGCTGCCAGCGCACTGCAGCCGGTGGTCGCTGCCGGCGCCGGTGCGGCGGGTGCTGCGCGAGCTTGCCGCCCACGGCATCGACGAGCCCCACGCGTGGCTGCTGCTGGCCGACTGGATCGCCGGCCGCCCGGGCAGCGACGGCGACGCGCAGGCGCAGGCCGTGCTGCTGCCGCTCGTGCAGGCCGTGGACCCGGCGCAGCGGGATCTGGCGCGGCGGGTCGCCGAGGGTGTCCTGGGGGCTGGCGAGGGGGCGGCGGACGACGCGGGATCGGCGCGGGCACGGCGTTTGCGGCAGGCGTTGCCGTGAGGGATCGTTGCCGCGGGTCCAAGGCCCTGGCGGGCGCGGCGGGCTAGCTGGCGGTCTCGTTCCGCGCGGGTGAGGCGTGCAGCCTCAACCCCAGCGCACGGATGACCTTCAGCACGGTCGCGAACTCAGGATTGCCGCTGGCCGAGAGTGCCTTGTACAGGCTCTCGCGACCGACCCCGGCTGCACGGGAGACGCCGGTCATGCCCTTGGCGCGCGCGATGTCGCCGAGTGCCGCGGCGACGAGCGCCGGATCCCCGTCTTCCAGTGCGGCCTCCAGGTACGCGGCCATGTCCTCGTGCGTGTGCAGGTGGTCCGCGGGATCCCAGGGCGTGGTCGTCGTCTGCGCCATGGCTCACTCCTTCAGGTCGCGCGCCAGCGACTTCGCGATCTCGATGTCGCGCGGTTGCGAGGACTTGTCGCCACCCGCGAGCAGGACGACGATCGAAGCGCCGCGCTCGATGAAATCCACGCGATAGCCGGGCCCGTGATCGATACGCAGTTCCGAGACGCCTTGGCCCACCGGCCTGACATCGCCGGGGTTGCCCAGCGACAGGCGGCGGATGCGGATGTCGATTCGGGCCTTGGCTCGGCGATCCCGAAGCGCGGCAAACCACGCCGCGTGGACGCCGGTTTGCCGAACCTCGAGCATTGGCCCAACTGTATCACGTGGGATACGAACGCGCTTCCCGGGAGCCCGGCCCCTTCCTCGCCGGCCGGACGTGCCGCGGTCCAGCCGACGATCGGTGCGGCATACAGCGCCACCAGCGGTTGCATCGGATCGCGCTGCGGGCGGGCGGCCTGTCGCCCCAGCGCGAATACCGGCGCCGGGCGCGACGCGTCAGGCATGTGGTGCCGGCGTCGCGGCGTTGGCGCGCGCGGTGGATTGCGCCGGCGCCGCCCCCAGCGCCTCGGTGTAGACGACGCCGTGGAAGCTGACGCCGGGATCGTTCAGGCGCCCGGAAGCTCAATGTCGCAATCCGGCCGCACGGCTGCTGAGCGCGCCGGCGACCTCGGCCTCCGGCTCCGGCCTCTTCCTGGTCGCGCCGCGGCGTACCGGCAAGAGCACCTTCCTGCGCGAGGACCTGCGGCCGTCGCTCCAGCGGCACGGCGCGGTCGTCATCTATGCGGATCTCCGGGCCGACAGGGCCGCCGACCCCGGGGACGTGATCGTCGCGGCCACATCGAATGGTTCATCGCCCGGCTGCCGTTCGGGCGTGAGCTGGATGCCGATCAGGTCTGCCAGTGGTTCGCCGAGGCTGCCTGCCGCCCTGAAATCCTCGGTGGCGCCGTCGACGCGCTGGTCTACGACCTGGATGCGCGTCATGCCCAAGGCCGGGCCGGGCTGCGCGCCGTTCGAAGCCCAGACGATGGCGCGCTAGCGGGCCGCCCTGGCCGCCACGGCCCCCGACTCGGGGGTGGAGCCGGAGACCAACAACGTCTGGCCGTCTGCGGCAGTTCTGCGCAGCGCCCGGCCCTCCCTCGGCAAGACCGCAGCTCACGGGGCCCTTCGGGTCGCACGCTGGGCAGCCCCTCGATGCCGGTCGGCTCGACCTCGAACGGAGATCTCGCGCAGCTTGCCGGGGGTTGCACCGATCGCGCCCGCGCGGCGAGATCGCCGCCATGGATCCCCGATTGCGCGCGAAAACCCCCCGCGCCCCTCGCGCCCCCTCAAGGCACCAGCACCGCCGCCCCCACCAGCTCCCCCGCGCGCAGCCGCCGCAGCGCCTCGTCGGCCTGCTCGAGCGGGAAGGGTGTGGCGCTGACCTGCAGCGCCAGCGTGCGCGCGGTGGCCAGGAACTCCTCGCCGTCGCGGCGCGTCAGGTTGGCCACCGAGACGATCTCGCGCTCCTCCCACAGCAGCCGGTAGCGGAACGCCGGGATGTCGCTCATGTGGATGCCGGCGCAGACGACACGCCCGCCCTTGCGCAGCTGCGCCAGCGACAGCGGCACCAGCGCGCCGACCGGGGCGAACAGGATCGCGGCGTCCATCGGCTCGGGCGGCGCCTCGTCGCTGCGGCCGGCCCAGTCGGCGCCGAGCTGGCGCGCCAGCGCCTGCGCCGGCGCGTCGCCGGCGCGCGTGAAGGCGAAGACGCGCCGGCCCTGCGCGCGCGCCACCTGCACGATCAGGTGCGCGGCGGCGCCGAAGCCGTACAGCCCCAGCACCCGCGCATCGCCGGCCATGCGCAGCGCGCGCCAGCCGATCAGCCCGGCGCACATCAGCGGCGCGGCGTGCACGTCGTCCAGCGGCACGCCCTCCAGGTCGAAGACATAGCGCGCGTCGGCGACGGCGTGGCTTGCGAAGCCGCCGTCGCGCGTGTAGCCGGTGAAGACCGGCCTGTCGCACAGGTTCTCGCGCTGCATGCGGCAGTAGCGGCAGTGGCCGCAGGTCGCACCCAGCCACGGCACGCCGACGCGCTGCCCGGGCGCGAAACCGGCCACGCCGGGGCCCAGCGCATCGACATAGCCGACGATCTCGTGCCCGGGCACGATCGGGCGCGCCAGCGGCGGCAGGTCGCCGTCGACGACATGCAGGTCGGTGCGGCAGACGGCGCAGGCGGCCACGCGCAGCCGAAGTTCGCCGGCGCCGGGTGCCGGTAGCGGACGCATCTCGGGCAGCAGCGGCGCGCCAGTGGCGTGCAGCACCATCGCGTGCATCGTCGGGCCGGTGGCGTCCATCGTGCGCGCCTTTCGCGCTTTCAGCGCCAGCCGAACATCATCTGCCGCGCCAGCATCGACTTCAGCGGCGCGGCGCGCTGCAACGCCGCCAGCGCGACGCCGCGCGCCAGCTCCAGCCCCGGCAGCCGCCAGGTGAAGCTGCGCGCGAGGAAGTCGGTGGTGGCGATCGTGCCCCAGCGGTCGGGCGCGCGCGCCCACTCGACGCGCGCCAGCGCGGCGTCGACGCCGGCGGCCGTGCGCAGCGCGTCGACCAGCTCGTAGGCGTCGCGCAGCCCCAGGTTGAGCCCCTGGCCGGCGACCGGGTGCAGCGTCTGTGCCGCGTTGCCGATGCGCACCGTGCGCTGCCGCACCAGCGTGCGCTCGGCGTTCAGCCCGAGCGGGAAGGCCTTCAGCGGCGTGATCGCCGTGATGCGGCCGGCCTCGGGGGGGAAGATCGTATTCAGCAGCGCCAGCCGCTGCGGCTCGGCCAGGTCGCGCACCGGGTCGTCGCGCGCGTCGACGCACCAGACGAGCGATGCGCGCGGCGCGCCGTCGCCGGCGCGCGGCAGCGGCAGCAGCGCTGCCGGCCCCTGGCGCGTGAAGCGCTCGTACGCGGTCCCGGCGGCACCGCCCTCGACCGTCGCCTCGCCGACCCAGGCCGTCTGCGCATAGTCGTGCACCAGCGCCTTGCGCGCCTGCTCGCCGAACACGCCGCCCTCGGCGACGACCGCGAGGTCGAAGCGCTCGACGACGCCGGCGTCGACCTCGACCCCGCCGGCCAACGGCGCCAGCCCCTGCACCGGCGTGCCGAAGCAGCTCGCGAGCCGCCCGCCGGAGGCCGCGGCCGCCGCCAGCCAGGCCTGCTGCATCGGCGCCACCAGCCGGCCGTAGCGCAGCACCGCACCGAGCATGCTCACGCCCTCGTCGGCGGCGCTGATGCGCACCGCGGCGTCGGCCAGCGACGGCGGCGCCTGCGAGACGTGCACGGCGGCGATCGGCGCCGCATCGTCCTGCGGCCAGGCGCCGAGCTGCTTCAGCCAGCGGACGCTGCCGAGCGCCAGCGCGAGCGCGCGCGGGTCGGCGCCGACGTCGCGCGCGAGCGGCCGGGCGTCGAACAGCGTGATGCCCGCCTCGGGCAGCCGGCGCGCCGCATCCAGCGCCAGCGCCAGCCCGACCGGGCCGGCGCCGACGACGGCGATGCGCAGCGGGTTTCGTGGCACCATGCACGCATGATAAGGATGCAGCATGACCCGGCGGTGCGGACCGACGACGCGCCCGGCAGCGCGGGCGCGTCCGAGGTGCCCGGCTGCGCAGCAGCGGCCGCGCTGCCGGCACCCGCGCGGCGCGCCTGGCTGCAGGCGGCGCTGGCCGGTGCCGCGGCGGCACTGGGCGCACGGCCGCTGCGCGCGCAGCCGGCGGCCGACGATCGCCCGCTGCCTGCCGTCGGCACGCCGCTGGCGCTGCCCGAGGTGGCGCTGCTGGATGGCAGCCGCTTCCTGCCGGCGCGCGCCGACGGGCAGGTGCTGGTGCTGTACTGGTGGGCGAGCTGGTGCCCGTTCTGCGCCGCGATGTCGCCGCTGATCGACGAGCTGTGGCGCGCGCAGGCGGCGCGCGGGCTGATGGTGCTGGGGCTGTCGATCGACAAGGCGCCGGCCGATGCGCTGGCCTACCTGCGGCGCAAGGAGCTTGGATTCCCGTCGGGCATGGTGACGGCCGAGGTCGCGCGCGCGCTGCCCAAGCCCAAGGGGCTGCCGGTCACGGTGGTGCGCGGCCGCGACGGCCGGGTGCGGATGGCCGAGGCCGGGCAGCTCTTCCCCGAAGACGTGCAGGACATCGCGCGTTTCCTGTGAGCGCCGACGAACGGGACCAGGCCGGCACGGCCGCCGCGCCGCATGCCGCCGAGGATGCGCATCGGGATGCACACCGGCATGGGCGAGGGCAGGCGCATGCCCATGCGCATGGCCACGCGCGCGCGCATGCCGCAGAGGGCTTCGACCGCGCGTTCGCGATCGGCATCGGGCTGAACCTGGCCTATGTCGCGCTGGAGGCCGGCGTCGGCTGGCGCGTCGGGTCGCTCGCACTGCTGGCCGATGCCGGGCACAACCTCGGCGATGTCGCCGGGCTGGTGCTGGCCTGGGGCGGCGCGCTCGCCGGGCGGCTGCGGCCCGACGCGCGCCACACCTACGGCTGGCAGCGCGCCAGCATCCTGGCCGCCTTCGTCAACGCGCTGCTGCTGCTGTTCGCGATGGGTGCGCTGGCCTGGGAGGCGGTGCAGCGGCTGGGCGAGCCGGTCGCGGTGCCGGGCGCCACGGTGATGGCGGTCGCGGCGCTCGGCATCGCGGTCAATGCCGGCACCGCGCTGCTGTTCATGCGTCGCCGGCACCAGGACCTGAACATCCGCGGCGCCTTCCTGCACATGGCGGCCGATGCGCTGGTGTCGGCCGGCGTCGTCGTCGCCGGCGCGCTGACGCTGGCGCTGGGCTGGCTCTGGCTCGATCCGGTGGCGAGCCTCGTGATCGCCGTCGTCATCGTCGTCGGCACCTGGGGGCTGTTCAGGCAGTCGCTGCACCTGTTGTTCGACGGCGTGCCCGACGACATCGCGCTGCCCGAAGTCGAGTCCGAGCTCGCCGCGCTGCCCGGCGTGGCGCGCGTGCACGACCTGCACGTGTGGGCGATGGGCACGGCGCAGGTCGCGCTGACGGCGCACCTGGTGATGCCCGAAGGCGGCGCCGACGACGACTTCCTGCGCGCCGCCGGGCAGCGGCTGCGTGATCGCTTCGGCATCGCGCATGTGACGCTGCAGGCGGTGCGCGAACCCTTCGCCGCCGGCTGCGCGCGGCGCTGATGCGGGATTGCGTCCAAGGCTTTGACTGGCGCTTGCGGTCGAACGGCCGCGGCCGTCAGTTCGCGACACTCGCGACGATCTGAAGCGGTTGTTCGTCGTGCCATCGCGCAGTGAAGACCGGCCCGGTTCGGGCGGTCGTCGACGATGGCGTCGAGGTCGTGTGGCCGGGGGCCAGCGCGCTCAGGCACCCTCTGCCGGCCCTGTCTCTGCCACTGCGGTGCGCAGGCGAGGACTATGCGACCGCAGGCTTTCTTGGCCGCCCACCCATCTTGCCGTTCTCGCGTGACGCGGCAGCCTTTGCTGGCGACTTAGCGAGTCCGCCCGATCTGCCCATGACTCCTGCCATCCACTTCCGCGACCCGAGGGCACCCTCCAGCAACGCGGGCAGGTACAGATCGGCGTCCAGCCTGGGAAAGTGAAGACCGAGGCCGCTCGGGCTGATCTCAATGACGGCCAGGTCGCCGGGTCTTGCCTGTTCGAGGCCTTGGGCCAGATGTGGCGGAAACGCCAGTTCCAGGCCGGTCTCGAGCTGGACGACCACGCGCGCGACACGCCTGTCATAGCGCGCGGCAACCGCACGAGGTCCCGACTCGAGGCGGGACCGCATGCGCGCCTCGGCTCGCTTCAGGTCTGCATCAGTGATCGCCATGAATCGTTTTCCAGGAGTGGCACAACATGGCCAGTTCGGCCTGAAGATAGGCCGCAATTCGGTTGGCTTCTCGAACAGCCAGTCCCATCGACTCGCGCAGTTCGGGAGGCCCGTCGGGGCAATGCAGGTGGAATACAGCCTCGCACCCGGCCCCCACGACGTACACGTGGGCAGGGGGGTGGTCATTGGTGTACATGACCACTCGGTAGGCCCTGTACCTCGAGACCGTTGGCACGAGCTACTGTAACCTATTCGCTTAGGTTTTCAATGCCCATGCGGGCCCGGCACCGTGCTGAACGGCTCCTTGCCGATCGAACGCAAACGCGCATCAGCCCGTGGCTGTGCGCGGCCGCAGGCGCCGCGCCGCCTGCGCCGACCAGCGGCTGCCCCCATGCGGCGGCCGGCGCCCCGGCGCGCGCCACGATGACCCGCTCGCGGCGCCGCCGCGCCTGCGCCGCTATGCTCGCCGGCCATCGTCGACCCCCCGGATTCACCCCATGCAATACCGCCGCCTCGGCCATGCCGGCCTGCGCCTGAGTGCCCTGTCGCTCGGCTCCTGGGTCACCTACCACAACCAGGTCGACGTCAAGTCGGCGGCCGAGATGATGGCCGCCGCGTACGACGCCGGCGTCAACTTCTTCGACAACGCCGAGGTCTACGCCGGCGGCCGCAGCGAGGAGATCATGGGCGCGGCGCTCGCACAGCTCGGCTGGCCGCGGCTGAACTATGTCGTCTCGTCGAAGTATTTCTGGGGCCTGGACCGCGCCGGCGAGGCGGTCAACCGCAAGGACACGCTGAACCGCAAGTACCTGATGCAGGTGGTCGACGGGTCGCTGAAGCGGCTCGGGCTGGACCACCTCGACCTGATCTACTGCCACCGCGCCGACCCGGCGACGCCGATCGACGAGACGGTGCGCGCGATGAACGACCTGATCGTGCAGGGCAAGGCGCTGTACTGGGGCACGAGCGAGTGGAGCGCCGACGAGATCCGCGCCGCGTGGATGGTGGCCGACCGCCACGGCTGGCACCGGCCGGTCGTCGAGCAGCCGCAGTACCACCTGTTCCACCGCAAGCGCGTCGAGCAGGAGTACGCGCGGCTCTACGAGGACATCGGACTCGGGCTGACGACCTGGAGCCCGCTCGCCTCCGGGCTGCTGACGGGCAAGTACCGCGCCGGCGTCCCCGCGGGCAGCCGCGGCGCGATGGACAGCATGGCCTTCCTGCGCGACGGGCTGACCGACGCGGCGAAGAATGCCGCGGTGGCGCAGCTCGAACCGATCGCCGCCGAGCTCGGCGGCAGCGTCGCGCAGCTGGCGATCGCTTGGGCGGCGTCGAACCCGCGCGTCAGCAGCGTGATCACCGGCGCGTCGCGGCTGGCGCAGCTGCACGACAACCTCGGCGCGCTCGCGCTGCTGGAGAAGATGACGCCCGAGGTCAAGGCGCACATCGAGGCGCTGACGGGGCATCTGGCGGCATGAGCCCGCCGGGCCGCCCCAAGGGCGAATGCCGCAGGGCGAAGCCCGAAGGTTCCCCGGTGAGCCCGTGACGGGGCGGAGTCGTGAGTCGGAGAATCCCGATTCCGGCTCGGAGAGCGTCCGGATCTCGTCGCTGGCGCGGGCCGCGGTAAGGGCGGCCTTTCCGCGCTCGGCAATGTTTGCGAGTTTTGCGCTTCTTGCGATTATTGCGAGTCGATGCTACATTGGGCGTCCTTAGGATGCGTCCCCATGACTCGCGCGAACCGTCCCGCCGCTGCCCGAGCTGCCGGCACCGGGCATCGGCCCGGTCGATCCGATCCTGCCGATCCGCTCGAGCCGCTGCTCGACGCGGTTCAGGAGGCTCTGGTGCAGCGCGTCACCATGGTGCCGACGCGCGGCCGTGGCTCCGTCCTGCGGGTCGAAGGCCTCGAGTTCGCGGTCGGCGCAGGCAAGACCCTGGACCCGCGCCAGCCCGGCGTGCAGCTGCGCCGTGCGCTCGAACATGTCGTCGCCGATGCGCTCAGGTCCTCCGTTGGCGCCCCCACTGCCGAAGGCAGGCGGCTGCGCCTGACCCTCGCGCACGAGCTCCTCGCGATGGACGCGGGTGAGCCGGGTGGCGGACGTGGCGAGGTGGGCGACGAGGGCGACTCCTGGCTCAGGACCGCCGAGGTCGCGGCTCGGCTCGGCGTGAGCCGTCCCCATGTCTCGATGCTGTGCGATGCCGGGAAGCTCGGTGAGCCCTCCAGGACGGAAGGCGGGCACCGCCGCATTCGTCGATCCGCCGTCGACGCCTATCTGGCCGCCCGCAAGGTTGCCGACCTTGGCGCCCGGTCGCCGCGCGAAGCCGCCGTGGTAGCGGGCATGTACGCGGTCAGTGACAAGGCCTATGCCAAGGCGGCGCGCCGGCCGGCGGCCGGGCCGGTGACGCAGTCCGCGCGCAGCAGGCCGAAACCCGGTCGAGCCCTCGACACGTGAAGCTCGCGGCGACGCTGGTCGTCCTCGACACCTGCGTTCTGATGCCGCCGCGCCTGTCCGACGTTTTGATGGACTTGCGCGGCGAGGAGCTGTTCTCGCTGCACTGGACAACAGCGATCGAGGTGGAATACCTCAGGAACATGCAAACGGCTTTCGGGTTCCCGCAGGAGGCTGTTCGCGGACGCCTGCGTGCCATGCGCGGCCGTTGCCCGGAATGGGAAGTGCACGTATCGCCAGCCGCCCGCGCGAAGGTCCCTGCCAAGGTGGATCCCGAGGATGGCCACGTCGCGGCGGCCGCATTGACCTTGCGGCACTACGTCGACGAGGAGCGTGACCCGGCAGCGTATCAGGTCTTCCTGGTCACCGACAACGTTCGGCACTTCGCCAGGGGCGAAATGGGCAAGCTCGGCGTCGAGGTCATGAAGGCGGGCGCCTTTCTCGACCGGGTCTACGGGGAGCACCCGGAAGAGACCGGGCGCGCCGTGCAGCGCGCGGTCAGCGATCTCAGTCGTGCGCCCTATACCGAGGGGGAACTGCTGGCAGCCCTCGAGGCTCACGGCGCCCGAAAGCTGGTCGAGGGCCTGACGACTCGATTGGGTGTGACGACCGTGCGGCGTGCTGGCGGCAGGCCCCGAGTCCGCAAGCCCTGAGCAGCCGCCGCCGGTGGCATCCCCGCCAGGCGCAGCGCGTCGGACCGCAGCGCATCGTGCTGTCGACCGCATCGGCCACTCCACGCCGCGGTATGCGCCGAAGCGACGAGGCCCCGTCAGCGCGGGGTCTCGCGTCCATCCCGCTCCGACCCCCGTGCCGGCAAGCGCCGGCACGGGGCGGGACCTGCCGCGATCAGGTCCCGACCACGCCACCGTCGGCGCGCCGGACCACGACCGTCGCCGAGCGCGGGCGCTGCGACGCGCTGCCGTCCGGCCAGCGGCTGAATGCGGTCGGGTTGCGCGCGATCCAGTTGTCGCCGCCGTACTCGGCGGGCTTGTTCGGGTGGCTGCCGACCTCGCCCGGGTGCTGGATGTTGACGAACATCGTCTTGCGGTCCGGCGTCCAGGTGATGCCGGTGACCTCGCAGCCCGCGGGGCCGACGAGGAAGCGGCGGATCTCCTTGGTCTGCGGATCGGCGATCAGCATCTGGTTGTTGCCCATGCCGGCGAAGTCGCCGCTGTTGCTGTAGCTGCCGTCGGTCTGGATCCACATGCGGCCGAAGCTGTCGAAGGCCAGCCCGTCCGGGCTGTTGAACAGGTTGTCCAGCGTGATGTTGGCCGACGGCGCGCGCGCGTCGGTGACCGAAGGCTGGCCGGCGAGGACGAAGATGTCCCAGTCGAAGGTGAGGGCGCTGGCATCGCCGCCGGCCTCGTTCCAGCGCAGGATGTGGCCCCAGACATTGTTCGCGCGCGGGTTGGCCTCGTCGACCGGCGGGCGCGCGGAGCCGCCAGGTGTCGTGCCGTCCGGATTGTTCGACGACGTGCCGCCGCGGCGGCTGTTGTTGGTCAGCGTGACGTAGACCTCGCCGGCCTTGGTCGGGTTGGCCGCGACCCACTCGGGCCGGTCCATCATCGTCGCGCCGACGCGGTCGGCGGCCTGGCGGGTCTTGATCAGCACCTCGGCCTGATTGGCGAAGCCGTTCTCGGGGGTCAGGCCGTTGGCGCCCCAAACGAGCGGGATCCACACGCCGGTGCCCATCCTGTCGCCCGCGGTCGCGCCGGGGTCGAGCCGGGCCACGTAGAGCGTCCCGTCTTCCAGCAGCCGGCGGTTCGCGGCGCTGGTCGGGTTGGCGGCGTCGAAGCTGCCGCTGGCGACGAACTTGTAGAGATACTCGTTGCGCTCGTCGTCGCCGCTGTAGACGACGACCTTGCCGTTCGGCGCGACGACGAGCTCGGCATTCTCGTGCTTGATGCGGCCGAGCGCGGTGCGCTTGACCGGCTTGCTGCCGGGCGCGAAGGGGTCGATCTCGACGATCCAGCCGAAGCGCTGCGGCTCGTTCGGATGCGCGGCGACGTCGAAGCGCGGGTCGACCTCGTGCCAGCGGTAGCCGAAGCCGCCCGCGGCCACGCCGTAGCGGGCCTCGAGCGTGGTCTGCGCGTGCTCGCCGTTCCAGCCGAAGTAGCCGTTCCAGTTCTCCTCGCAGCTCAGGTAGGTGCCCCAGGGCGTGCGGCCGTTGCCGCAGTTGTTCAGCGTGCCGAGGACCTCGGTGCCCGACGGGTCGGCCTCGGTGCGCAGCAGCGCGTGGCCGGCGGCCGTGCCCTGCAGCGTCATCGGCGTGTTGCCGTGGATGCGGCGGTTGTACGGCGAGCTCTTGACATGCTCCCAGCTGCCGTCGGCGGCACGCTTGACGTGCAGCACGCTGACGCCGTGCGCGGCCTGCGCGCGGCGCGCCTTCTCGTAGCTGAACGGCGACATCCAGTCGTCGGGGTCGGTGTCCGGGGCGTAGAAGTATTCGGGGTTGATGTACTCGTGGTTCATCACGAGCAGGCCCTCGTCGCTGCGGTCGCCGAAGCCGTTGCCGGCGGCGTTCAAGCCGAAGAAGGCCATGCCGTCGTGGTTGTCGCCGACCTGCTGCTCCTGTTCCAGCGCGCTGCCGGTGGCGTCGGCCTTGAACGCCGGCGCGCGGTCGTCGATCGGCTCGCCCCAGGCGGCGAAGGCGGTGGCCACGTAGCCGGCGGGAACGACGACGTCGTCGCCGGAGGAGGTCGGCACCGCGGTGATGCCGAGGATGCGCTCGGTCGGCGCGACCGGGTCGTCGTCGCTGCCGCCGCAGCCGGCCAGGCCGCCGAAGAAGGGCAGCATCGCCGCGCCGAGGCCGCCGAGCAGCATGCGCCGGCGCGTCGGTTGCGCCGCGATCGCGCGCTCGACGACGTCGGTCAGGGAGGCGTTGTGCGACGGGTTGGAGATGCCGTCGTCGTTCAGAAGGAGATTGCGGGACAAGGGGGGGACTCCTGCGTGGTGGGCGGAACTGCTCTGGCGCGAGCCGAACGCGCAGTCTCCCGGCCGATCGTGACGACGCCGTGAACAAAGCGTGACGGATCGCGCAGGGCGCAGGCGGCGGCGTGGGCGCCAGCATGTCGGCGCACGGCGCGGCGGATCGCCGGCCGCGCGCGAAGGCACGCGCCGCTCAGCCCTGCAGCGCCGCCCAGCGCTCGGGCGTGCCGACGTCGGCCCAGTCGCCCTGCCAGCGGATGCCGCCGGCGCGCCGGGCGGCGATCGCGCGCTCCAGCACCGGCCGCAGCGGCATGCGCGTGCCGGGCGCGATGGCGTCGAACAGCGAGCGCCGGAACAGGCCGACGCTGGCCCAGGTCAGGCGCTCGCGCCGCAGCGCATCGGCGCCGGCGAGCAGCAGCCCGTCGTCGCCGATCGCGAAGTCTCCCTGCGGGTGATGGGCGGCGTTGGGCACCATCCACAGCAGCGCGTCGAGCGCCGGCGGCAGTGCGGCGTCGAAGGCGAATCCGGGCAGGAAGACGTCGCCGGCGACGACCCAGAAGACCTCGTCCAGCCACGGCAGCGCCTTGGCGATGCCGCCGGCGGTCTCGAGCGCGCCGCCGTGGTCGCGCCCCTCCATCGAATAGCAGATGCGCAGCCCGAAGCGCGCACCGTCGCCCAGCGCCGCGGGGAAACGATCTTCCAGCCACGCGGTATTGACGACGACCTCGCGCACGCCGGCGCGCGCCAGCGCCTGCAGGTGCCACTCGATCAGCGGCCGGCCGCGCACCGGCAGCAGCGGCTTCGGCGTGGTGTCGGTCAGCGGCCGCATGCGCTCGCCGCGGCCGGCGGCCATGACGAAGGCGGTGGCAGGCATCGGCGCGCAGTGTAGGGGCCGGCGCGCCCGCGCCGCGACATATACCCCAAGATGTATGCGAGCCTGTAGAATCGGCCGCTCGCTCGCGCCCGGCCACGTCGCGTGTCCGGTCGCGCGGCCTGCCAGGCGGCGCGCGAGCCGCCTGCGATCCCAACCCCTCGACCCGTGCCGGCCATGGACGCTTCGCCCCCTCGTGATTCCGCGCTGATGGCGCATGCGATCCGCGCGCTGGCGATGGACGCCGTGCAGGCCGCCAACTCGGGCCACCCGGGGGCGCCGATGGGCATGGCCGAGATGGCGGTGGCGCTGTGGGGGCGCCACCTGCGGCACGACCCGGCGACACCGCGCTGGGCCGACCGCGACCGCTTCGTGCTCAGCAACGGCCACGCGTCGATGCTGCTGTACGCGCTGCTGCACCTGACCGGCTATGCGCTGCCCGTCGACGAGCTGAAGGCCTTCCGCCAGCTCGGCAGCCGCACCCCCGGCCACCCCGAGGTCGACCTCACCCCCGGCGTCGAGACGACGACCGGCCCGCTCGGCCAGGGCATCGCGAATGCGGTCGGCATGGCGCTGGCCGAGAAGCTGCTCGCGGCCGAGTTCAACCGCCTGGGGCAGGAGATCGTCGACCACCGCACCTGGGTCTTCCTCGGCGACGGCTGCATGATGGAGGGCGTCAGCCACGAGGCCTGCGCGCTGGCCGGCGCGTGGAAGCTCTCCAAGCTGGTCGCGCTGTACGACGACAACGGCATCAGCATCGACGGCCCGGTGCGCCCCTGGTATGTCGACGATGTGCGCGGCCGCTTCGAGGCCTACGGCTGGCGCGTGATCGGGCCGGTCGACGGCCACGATGCCGACGCTGTCGATGCGGCGCTCGTCGAGGCGCGCGCGCCCGGCACGCAGCCGGTGCTTGTCATCTGCCGCACGACGATCGGCAAGGGCTCGCCCGGCCGCGCCGGCAGCGCCAAGGCGCATGGCGAGCCGCTGGGCGCGGCCGAGATCGCCGCCACGCGCGAGGCGCTCGGCTGGCCGCACGCGCCGTTCGAGATCCCGCCCGAGGTGCGCGCGATGTGGGATGCGCGCGCCGCCGGCGCGGCGGCGCACGAGGAATGGTCGCGCCGCATGACGGCCTACCGCGCGGCGCACCCCGATCTCGCCGCCGAGTTCGCGCGCCGCACCGCCGGCGCGCCGCCGCAGGGCTTCGCGCAGGCGGTCGTCCATGCCGCCTACGAGGCCCAGCGCGAGGCGCAGACGCTGGCCACGCGCAAGGCGAGCCAGCTCGCGCTCGAGGCCTTCACGCGCCTGATGCCCGAGCTGCTCGGCGGGTCGGCCGACCTGACCGGCTCCAACCTGACGAATACGTCGTCGACGCCGCCGCTGCGCTTCGGCGACGACGGCACGCCGCTGGCCGACGCCGGCGGCCGCCCCGGCCGGCACATCAACTACGGCGTGCGCGAGTTCGGCATGGCCGCGGTGATGAACGGGGTCGCGCTGCACGGCGGCTACATCCCCTACGGCGGCACCTTCCTGACCTTCAGCGACTATGCGCGCAACGCGATCCGCATGGCCGCGCTGATGCGCCGGCGCGTGATCCACGTCTTCACGCACGACTCGATCGGGCTGGGCGAGGACGGGCCGACGCACCAGAGCGTCGAGCACGCGGCCAGCCTGCGGCTGATCCCGAACCTGGATGTCTGGCGCCCGGCCGACACCGTCGAGACCCTGATCGCGTGGTCGCAGGCGCTGCTGTCCGAGTCGCGGCCGACCGCCTTGCTGCTGTCGCGCCAGAACCTGCCCTGCCTGCCGAAGGCGGGGCTCGGCGGGATCGCACGCGGCGCCTACGTGCTGGCCGAGCCGTCCGAGGTCGGGCTGCGCCGCAAGCCGCGCGCCGTGATCGTCGCCACCGGCTCCGAGGTGCAGCTGGCCCTGCAGGCGCAGGCGCTGCTGGCCGAGCACCGGATCCCGGTTCGCGTCGTCAGCATGCCCAGCACGACGGTGTTCGACCGCCAGGACCTGGACTACAAGGTCCTCGTGCTGCCGCCCGAGCTGCCGCGCATCGCGGTCGAGGCCGGCGTCACCGACGGCTGGTGGAAGTACGGCTGCGCCGCCGTCGTCGGCATCGACCGCTACGGCGAGAGCGCGCCCGGGCCGGCGCTGTTCGAGCATTTCCACCTCACCGCGCGGAATGTCGCCGACACGGTGCGCAAGGTCCTGTCCCGCTGAATCCACCCCCACGCAGGAGATCCCAGATGAGCATCCGCATCGGCATCAACGGCTTCGGCCGCATCGGGCGCATGGTGTTCCGTGCCGCCGTGCAGAACTTCCCCGACGTCGAGGTGGTCGCGATCAACGACCTGCTCGAGCCCGACTACCTGGCCTACATGCTGCAGTACGACAGCGTGCACGGCCGCTTCAAGGGCAAGGTCGAGACCGACGGCAGCACGCTGATCGTCAATGGCAAGAAGATCCGCCTGACGGCGCAGAAGGACCCGGCGGCACTCGCCTGGGGCGATGTCGGCGCCGACATCGTCGTCGAGTCGACGGGGCTGTTCCTGACGCTGGAGAGCTGCCAGAAGCACCTGGACGCCGGCGCGAAGAAGGTCATCCAGAGCGCGCCGAGCAAGGACGACACGCCGATGTTCGTCTACGGCGTCAACCACCAGACCTATGCCGGGCAGGCGATCATCAGCAACGCCAGCTGCACGACCAACTGCCTGGCGCCGGTGGCCAAGGTGCTGCACGACAGCTTCGGCATCGCGCGCGGGCTGATGACGACGGTGCACGCCGCGACCGCGACGCAGAAGACCGTCGACGGCCCGAGCAACAAGGACTGGCGCGGCGGCCGTGGCATCCTGGAGAACATCATCCCGAGCAGCACCGGCGCGGCGAAGGCGGTCGGCAAGGTCATCCCGGAGCTGAACAAGAAGCTGACCGGCATGTCGTTCCGCGTGCCGACGAGCGATGTCTCGGTCGTCGACCTGACGGTGCAGCTCGCGCGCGAGACGAGCTACGACAAGATCTGCGCCGCGATGAAGGCCGCCAGCGAGGGCGCGATGAAGGGCGTGCTCGGCTACACCGAGGACAAGGTCGTCGCGACCGACTTCCGCGGCGAGCCCTGCACCAGCGTGTTCGACGCCGAGGCCGGCATCATGCTGGACCCGACCTTCGTCAAGGTCATCGCCTGGTACGACAACGAGTGGGGCTACTCGAACAAGGTGATCGAGATGGCGCGCGTCGTCGCCGGCTGACGCGCCCAAGCGTCCAAGAGGCGCACGCGGGAGCCGGGCCGAGGCCCGGCTTTTTCGTGGCCCACCGCCTACACTGGCGCGCATGAGCGCAAGCCCTTCCCGGACGATGCCGCGCGACGCGACCGGGCGCGTCATCTGCCGACCGCTGGCCACGGCGCGCCTGGCACCGCTTTGGCGCCGCGCGCGCATCGCCGCGCTGTCGCTCGCGCTGGCGCTGCCCGCGTGGGTCGGCGCGCAGGCCCCGGTGGCCTCTGCAGCGCGCGCCGAGCCGGCGCGCGTCATCGTCTCGCTGAAGGCCGATGCCGCGCCCGTCGCCACCGACCGCCGGCCGTTGGCGGCGGACGATCCGGCGCGCCAGGCCGAGCGGCTGCAGGCGCGCGCCGACACGCTGGCGCGCGGCGCAGGGCTGGCGCTGCGCAGCGGGCGCGCGCTCGGCGAGCGCCAGCAGGTGCTGCGCGCCGAGGGGCTGACGAGCGAGGCGCTGGCGGCGCGGCTGGCGGCGCTGCCCGAGGTCGAGTGGGCGGTGCCGGATCGGCGCCGGCGCGCGCTGTTCGTGCCGAACGACCCGCTGTACGGCGAGGCGCCGCGGCCGCTCGGCCCGGACGCCGGGCAGTGGTATCTGAGGCCACCGGACGGGCTGTTCCGGTCGGCGGCGGATTTCGAGCGCGCGTGGGACCTGCGCCGTGGCGACGCCGGGATGGTCGTCGCGGTCGTCGATACCGGCGTGCGGCCCGACCACCCCGACCTGAATGGCGTGCTGCTGCCGGGCATCGACGCCATCGACGACGCGGACATCGCCAACGATGGCGACGGCGCCGACGGCGATGCGGCGGACCCGGGCGACTGGGTCAGCGACGCCGATTCGCGCGCGCGGCCGGGGCTGTTCCCGTCGGAGTGCATCGCCGACAGCTCGTGGCACGGCACGCTGGTGTCGACGATCGTCGCCGCCGTCGGCAACGAGGGTGCCGGCATGGCCGGCGCCGCGCACGGGGTGCGGATCCTGCCGGTACGGGTGCTCGGCAAGTGCGGCGGCTACGACTCCGACATCATCGCCGGCATGCTGTGGGCGGTCGGGCTGCAGCGGGTGGCCGGCAGGACGAATGCCAACCCGGCGCGCGTCCTCAATGTCAGCCTGGGCGGTGGCGGCGAATGCACGCAGGCCTATGTCGACGCCGTCGCGCGCATCGTCGACGCCGGTGCGGTCGTCGTCGCGGCGGCGGGCAACGGCGTCGGCACCGCGGTCGGATCGCCGGCCAACTGCCCGGGGGTGATCGGCGTCGGCGGGCTGCGCCACGCCGGCAGCAAGGTCGGGTTCAGCGACCTCGGGCCCGAGATCGCGCTCAGCGCGCCGGGTGGCAACTGCGTCAACATCGATCCCGGCGAACCCTGCCTGTATCCGATCCTCGCCGGCACGAACAGCGGGACGCGGGGGCCGGTGGCGGGGGGCTCGACCTGGACCGACAGCTACGACATCAGCGTCGGCACCAGCTTCGCCACGCCGCTGGTCAGCGCTGCGGCGGCGCTGGTGCGGCTGCAGCGGCCGGCGCTGACGCCGAACGAGGTGCGCCAGGTGCTGCAGCACAGCGCGCGCGCGTTCCCGCAGGACGGCGCCGACAACGGGCCCGACGATCCGACGCCGGTGACCCTGTGCCAGCCGCCGGGCGTGCTGGAGCAGCTGCAGTGCTACTGCCCGAACCCGGCGCAGCACGGCAGCTCGCTGTGCGGCGCCGGCATGCTCGACGCCGCCGGCGCGGTGCAGGCGAGCGCGGGGGCCTTCGCGCGCATCGCGGTGGCGCCGTCGATCGCGGTCGTCGGCCAGCCGCTGCGTCTGGATGGCTCGGGCAGCCTCGCATCGGTCGGCGGCGTGATCGTCGGCCGTGCCTGGACGGTCGTCGCCGGGGGCAGCGGCGCCGCACGCTTCGACGGCGCGACCGACGGCGTCACGGCCGACCTCGTGCCGACGCGCGCCGGCAGCGTCGTCGTCGCGCTGACGGTTTCCGACGACCGCGGCGCGCAGTCGAGCACGCAGCTGGAGCTCGCGGTCGCGCCGGCCGACGATGGCGGCAGTGGCGGCGGTGCGCTCGGCGCCGGCTGGCTGCTCGCGCTCGGATGCGCGGTGCTCGCGCTGCGTCGGACGCGGCTGGCGCGCGGCTAATCCGCGGCTGCGCCCGGCTTCGGCGCCGCGCCCGGGGATTGCGATCGCGCCGCCGGGGCGCCCTCGGCGTCGCCCTTCGCCGCGCCATTCTGGGCCGCCGCTGCGCCCGGCGCCGCATCGGTCCGCGGCGCTCCTGCATCGCCCGGCCCGGCGCCCGGCGGGGCCACCGCATGGCCTGCCGGCAAGGCTGGCAGAGCCTCGCCCGGCGCCACCGCCCCGTCGCGCAGCGGCGTCACCGTCACCGCCTGCGGCCGCAGCTGCGTGGCGAGGCGATGCGGCTCGCGCTGCCCGGCATCGCCCGGCGGCGGCAGCCAGCCTTCGAGCCAGCCTTGCGCCCACGCAAACCACAGCAGGTTGGCCGCCACGAGGGCGACGACGAGCGCCCTCAGCATCGGGGAGGCCCCGCGTCGTGCCGGGCATCGCGCCGGGGCCCGGCCACTGCGATCGGGCCGCAGCTGCGCACGCTGACCTCGCCGCTGACGATGGCCTGCACGCCGTCCGCGCGGCGCAAGCGCAGCGCACCGTCGGCGTCGATGCCGTCGGCCACGCCCTCGGCGACCGCCTGCCCGTCGATGCCGAGCACGACGACCGGCTGGCCGGCGAGCATGTCGCGGTGCGCGAAGCCCGCGGCGAGCATCGCCGGGCCCTCGGCCGCGAAGGCCAGCACGCGCTGCACCAGCGGCGGCGCGACGCGCGCGAGCACCCCGGGCGCGGTGGCTGCGGGATCGATCTCGGACAGGCTCGCGAAGCCCTGGCCGAACGCGGCCGGACCGGCGTCCGGCAGCGGCAGCAGGTTCAGCCCGACGCCGACCACCACCATCCGCTGCGGACCGACCGCCACCGTCTCGACCAGGATGCCGCCGAGCTTGCGCCCCTGGCCCGGCGCCTCGCGCAGCCAGAGGTCGTTCGGCCACTTGATGCCGACGCGCGGCGCGGCGCCGGGATGCGCCGGGTCGAGCGCGTCGGCGATCGCCAGCCCGACCGCCAGCGACAGCCCCGACCAGCTCGCAGGCGCCAGCGGCAGCGCGAGCGAGAAGGTCAGCGACGCACCGGGCGCCGAGACCCAGCCCCGGCCCATGCGCCCGCGCCCGCGCGTCTGCTGCTCGGCCACGCGCAGCGTCGGCTGCGCGTCGTCGCCGCGCCCGCCGGCCAGGCCGCGCGCGCGCTCGACGAGGTCGTCGTTGGTCGATCCGGTGCGCGCGACGACCTCGACCGCGATCCCCGGCAGCAGCGGCGCCAGGCTGCGCCGAAGCGACTCGGCGTGCCAGTCCAGCGCGGGCCGCGGCGAGCCTGGCATCAGCGGCGCCGCCTGGGGGCCAGCATGGTGCCGCGGCACGATGGCGTGCCGCAGCGGCATGCATACTGGCGCTTCACGCGCGGGGTCTGGCGCTCGTCGAGCACCAGCCCGTAGTCGTAGAACAGCTCCTCGCCCGGGTGCAGCTCGCGCAGCGCCTTGACCCAGACCCGGCCATCGACCTCCTCGGCCTCGCAGTTGGGCTCGCAGGCGTGGTTGATCCAGCGCGAGGCGTTGCCGCCGACCTTGGCGTCGATGACCTCGCCCGACTCGAGCGAGAAGTAGAAGGTGTGGTGCGGGTCCGACGGGTCGTGCGGGTGGCGCTTCAGCGCTTCGGGCCAGCCGATGCGCTCGCCGGTGTACTCGATGATGCGGCTGCCGGCGGCGATCGTGCGCAGCGCGAACACGCCCTTGCCGTGCACGCCCGAGCGCCGCACCTGGATGCGCCGGCCGGGCGCCGGCGGCGCGGCGCGCGCGGCATCGCGCCGGCCGCGGGACGGCATGTCGCGCGGGGTGTCGCCAGGGGCGGGGGTGGCGGCGCGGCGCGTGCCGGCTTGCGCGGTCTTCGTCATTCGGTACATTGTCCGTATGGGTGCGCGCCCGCGTGCACGTGCGTGCACGCATATACACGCATCGGCAGGGGGGCGCGCGAGAGCACGCGGATTCTAGGCAAGGCAGGCATGAGCAAGGCGATCGTCATCGCAGAGAAACCGAGCGTCGCGCAGGACATCGTGCGCGCGCTCGGCACGGCCGGCGGCAAGTTCGAGAAGCACGCCGACCATTTCGAGAACGATCGCTGGGTCGTCAGCTCGGCGGTCGGGCATCTGGTCGAGATCAAGGCGCCCGAGGCCTACGAGGTCAAGCGCGGCAAGTGGAGCTTCGCCCACCTGCCGGTGGTGCCGCCGCACTTCGAGCTGGCGCCGATCGACAAGGGCAAGAGCCGGCTCGCCGCGCTGGTCAGGCTGATCAAGCGCAAGGACGTAGGCGAGATCGTCAACGCCTGCGACGCCGGGCGCGAGGGCGAGCTGATCTTCCGCCTGATCGTCCAGTATGCGGCCGAGACGAGCAAGGGCGGCCTGCACAAGCCGATCCACCGCCTGTGGCTGCAGAGCATGACGCCACAGGCGATCCGCGACGGCTTCGAGCAGCTTCGCAGCGATGCCCAGATGCAGGGGCTGGCGGATGCGGCGCGCAGCCGCTCCGAGGCCGACTGGCTGGTCGGCATCAACGGCACGCGCGCGATGACGGCGTTCAACTCGCGCGACGGCGGCTTCTTCCTGACCACCGTCGGGCGCGTGCAGACGCCGACGCTGTCGATCGTCGTCGAGCGCGAGGAGAAGATCCGCCGCCATGTGCCGCGCGACTACTGGGAGCTGCGCGCGAGCTTCGCGGCGCAGGCCGGCGAATACGAGGGCAAGTGGTTCGACGCGGCGTGGAAGAAGGATCCGAACGACCCGGAGCGGCGCGCCGACCGCCTGTGGAACGCCGCCGACGCGAACGCGATCGCCGAGGCCTGCCGCGGCCGGCCGGCGCGCGTCAGCGAGGAGTCCAAGCCGAGCACCCAGGCCAGCGCGCTGCTGTACGACCTGACCTCGCTGCAGCGCGAGGCGAACGGCCGCTTCGGCTACAGCGCGAAGACGACGCTGTCGATCGCGCAGGCGCTGTACGAGCGGCACAAGGTGCTGACCTACCCGCGGACCGACTCGCGCGCGCTGCCCGAGGACTATCTGGCCACCGTGAAGAAGACGGTCGCGATGCTGGCCGGCGAGGAGCTGCCGGGGCCGCTGCGCGCGCTCGCGGCGCACGCGCGCAAGGCGATCGACGCGGGCTACGTCAAGCCGACCAAGCGCGTATTCGACAACGCCAAGGTGTCGGACCACTTCGCGATCATCCCGACGCTGCAGCCGCCGAAGTCGCTCAGCGAGCCCGAGCTGAAGGTCTACGACCTGGTCGTCAAGCGCTTCCTGGCGGTGTTCTATCCGGCGGCGGAATTTCTCGTCACGACGCGCACGAGCGAGGTCGACGGCCGCGACGGCGCGAGGCACCGCTTCCAGACCAGCGGCAAGGTGCTGGTCGAGCCGGGCTGGCTGGCGGTCTACGGCCGCGAGGCCGCGGGCGAGGACGACCACCTGGTGCCGGTGGCGCCGGGCGAGGTCGTGCGCACGGAAGGTGTCGACGTCAAGGCGCTGCAGACCAGGCCGCCGGCACGCTACAACGAGGCCACGCTGCTGGCGGCGATGGAGGGGGCCGGCAAGCTGATCGACGACGACGAGCTGCGCGCGGCGATGCACGAGAAGGGCCTGGGCACGCCGGCGACGCGGGCGGCGATCATCGAGGGCCTGATCCTCGAGAAGTACATGCTGCGCGACGGCCGCGAGCTGGTGCCGACCGCCAAGGCCTTCCAGCTGATGACGCTGCTGCGCGGGCTGGACGTCGAGGACCTGACGCGGCCCGAGCTGACCGGCGACTGGGAGTTCAAGCTCGCCGAGATGGAGCATGGCCGGCTCGCGCGCGAAGCCTTCATGGCCGAGATCGCGAAGATGGCCGAGCGCATCGTGCGCAAGGCCAAGGAGTACGACCGCGACACGATCCCGGGCGACTATGCGACGCTGGCCGTGCCGTGCCCGAACTGCGGCGGCATCGTGAAGGAGAACTACCGCCGCTACGCCTGCACCGGCGCCGACGGCGCGGGCGAGGGCTGCGGCTTCTCGATCACCAAGATCCCGGGCGGGCGCGCATTCGAGATTGCCGAGGCCGAGGCGCTGCTGCGCGACAAGCGGCTCGGGCCGCTGGAGGGATTCCGCTCGAAGAAGGGGTTTCCGTTCATCGCGGAGATCAAGCTGGTGCGCGACGAGGACGTCGCCAACTGGAAGCTGGAGTTCGATTTCGGCGACGATGCGAGGCAGGCCGAGGCCGACGGTGAGCCGGTGGACTTCTCGGGGCAGGCGAGCCTGGGCCCCTGCCCGAAGTGCAAGGGCCATGTCCACGAGCACGGCACGAACTACGTCTGCGAGCACGCCGTGGGGCCGAAGCAGACCTGCGACTTCAAGACCGGCAGGATCATCCTGCAGCAGCCGATCTCGCACGAGGAGCTGCACAAGCTGCTCGTCGAGGGGCGGACCTCGCTGCTCGACGGCTTCGTCTCGAACAAGACGCGGCGCAAGTTCAAGGCCTTCCTGAAGTGGGACCCGAAGGAGGGCAAGGTCGGCTTCGAGTTCGAGCCGCGCGCGGCGCGCCCGGCGGCGAAGAAGGCGGCGGCGCGCAAGACGGCGTGATGGGTCGTCTGCGGGCCAGAGAGACGACGCGCGCTTGCGGCCCCAGCAGTCCTTCGACGGCGCAGGCCGAGTGGCTGTTCCAGACTGGTCAGAGTCACTCGCCTTCGCCGGCCGAGTGTCGGCGGCATCCGGGACCGGTCCTTCGAGGGCATCTGCCGTGACTGACCGCTGACCTCTCAAAGCAAACGGTCGTCGAGTCCAGAGTGGCCGGCACCTCGCCGATGACCGCTTCCGCCCCGGGCGAACTCGACAAACCGACCCTGAGCCGACATCCGCGGTCTCGAATTCGCCGCCCCTAAAGCTGCCGGTCAGACCAAGGCGACACACCCGAACGTGGTCCCGCGACGGAACGCACACATCGGCGGGCGACCCTCAGGGCGATTGTTGCGAGGAGTACGGCTTGAGACCGTGTGGGCTCACCACTTCGGGAGCCTCGCGTGCAAGCCATCGGCTGGCAGCCCCAGCGGGCGCCGGATGGCGCCCCGGTCCATTACGAGCGCCACCGCCCGGAGCAGACCACGCTGCACCACCTGGTGCAACAGTACGCAGCCAGCTTCATCGCCCACACCGAAGCAAGCACGGGTGCCGAGCTGCCCCGCTTCATCAAGGACGAGTTCGACGCCTTCCTCGAGTGTGGCATCCTGGCCCACGGCTTCCTTCGGCTGCGCTGCGGCGAGTGCGGCCACGACAAGCTGCTGGCCTTCAGCTGCAAGCGGCGTGGCTTCTGCCCCTCATGCGGCGCGCGGCGCATGTCGCAGACCGCGGCGCACCTCGTCGACCACGTCATACCGCATGTGCCGGTGCGGCAGTGGGTGCTGTCGCTGCCGATCCCGCTGCGCTTGCTGCTGGCCGCGCAGCCGGAACTGGTCACGCCGGTGCTGCAGGTGGTACAGCGCGTGGTCACGCGCCATCTGCTGGGGCGGGCGGGGCTCAAGGCCGACGAAGGCCACGGCGGCGCCGTCACGCTGATCCAGCACTTCGGCTCGGCCGCCCCTCAACATACATCTTCATTGCCTGGTGCTGGACGGCGTCTACCGCTGCGACGCCGACGGCGTGCCGACCTTTGTCGAGGTGGGCACGCCCAGCGACGACGAACTGCACGCGCTGCTGCAGACGGTCCTTACCCGGCTGATGAAGCTGCTCACGCGCCGGGGCGTGCTGATCGAGGAGATGGGGCAGACCTACCTGGCCGAGCCGGACGCCCACGGCGAAGAGTCGCGCACGCTGCGGCCGCTGCAGGCGGCGGCCATCACCTACCGCATCGCCTTCGGGCCGCGCGCCGGGCAGAAGGTGCTGACCCTGAGGGGCGCGACGCCGCGCGAGACCGCAACGCGCCAGCCTTTGTGCGCCGACATCGACGGCTTCAGTCTGCACGCCGCGGTGCGAGTCGAGGCGAACGACCGCAAGCGGCTGGAACAGCTGTGCCGCTACATCACGCGGCCGGCTCTGTCCGACGAGCGGGTTCAGCTCAACGCCGCCGGGCAGGTGGAGCTCAAGCTCAAGACGCCGTGGCGCGACGGCACCACGCACCTGGTGCTGAGGCGGGACGCAAACAGTCCGGTGGACTGTTTGCGCCAGCCGAAGGGCCCGAGCTCTGCGAGGGCGCGGCCTGCAAGGTTGAGCCCGATGGAGTTCATGCAGCGCCTGGCGGCGCTGGTGCCAAGGCCGCGGTTGCATCTCATCCGGTTCCACGGCGTGCTGGCTCCGAACGCGAAGCTGCGGCCTGTGGTGGTGCCTCAGGGACCTGAGGTACAGGAGCGGACCACCGAAGTCGCAGCTGCCAGCGAATGCGAGGTCGAGACGGTTCAGACCCGGCCGCACCGGATCAGCTGGGCGCGGCTGCTCAAGCGGGTCTTCGACATCGACATGCAGCACTGCCCGAACTGCGGCGCCGGGGAACTGAAGATCATCGCGGCCATCCTGGATAGGCCGGTGATCGAGAAGATCCTGACTCACCTGGGACTGGATCCGCAGCCGCCACCCCGGGGGCGGGCGCGCGCGGCGTGGATTGACTTCGCCACCTGAGCCGCGCCGTCCGTCACAAACACCCCGCAGCAGGCTGCACTGCCAGCGACAGCCGGGGTGGCGCTGCGCCGCATGTCGACTCGATACCGACTGACCCAGGGGTAACCCTGAAATCCAAGGCCCAACGAGCCCCAATCGAACCGTCAGGGGCAGGCCGAATCACGACAAGACGACGTCGCAGCCGCCAGTTCCAAGTCATTCAGGCCGGCATCGGCCCGGCATCGGACGCCAACCCATGGTCAGTCGGGCCTTCCAGAGGCCAGAGGCCGTTTGAAACTCCTATGCCCCCTATGCCCTCCTATGCCCTGACGTCGGTGAGGGTGCCCACGTTGGCGCCGATGGAGCACACGGCCGTACGACCCTTGCCTAGAATCTGCGCATGCCGGTGGTGTTCCGCTACAAGGGTTTCCGATTCTTTTTCTACTCCAACGAGGGCAGCCCTCGCGAGCCGGTGCATGTGCATGTGCGCTCCGGCAGCAGTGAGGCCAAGCTGTGGCTTGAACCACAGGTTCGAGTTGCCGCCAGTTTCGGCTTCGATGCCGGCACGCTGCGCGAGTTGGTGGAAGTCGCACAGAGCAATCGGGTGCTGATCGAGAGGACTTGGCATGAGTACTTCAGCTAAAGCCGTGCGCTTCGACGACGACAGCATGTGGGTCGACCTGGACGACGGCAGACGCATGGCCGTCCCGCTGGCCTGGTTCCCCCGCTTGCTGGCTGCTACCCCTGAACAGCGCGCACAGTTCGAACTGAGTCCGCGTGGCATCCACTGGGAAGCGCTAGACGAGGACATCTCCATCGACGGCCTGCTGGCCGGCCATGGTGATCGGACCCATAGCCGCCTCGTCGCGCCGGCCTGAGGTCATGGGCCGTCGCCCAAACGCGAGGCGAACCGAGAGATTCGAGCGACCGGTCTGACCGGACTCGAATGCCGCTTGATGGCCGATTCCGTCGGTTCAGCCGACATGGAAGCGGTCGGCGGTGGGACGCAGGCACCGCCGGCCGAGCTGCACGGCTGCTGTAACCCGGACCGTCGCCATTCAGCTCGGGCCGGTTGGTGAACTGGATGACCGCTTCGTGGCGGTCAGCGTGAGTTGGCCAAAGTATCCCCAGCGACTCCTCACGCTGCACTGCGGCTGATGCCGGCACCGACGGCTACGATCGCTCCGGGCCGACAGCCGACCCCAGACATCGTCGCGGCGGCTCCGTTCGATGACCCTCGATATCTTCTACAAGCTGCTGGCGATCCTGGCCACCGTGATCCTGGGCTGGGTCGCCGGGCGTGCGGGCTGGCTCGCGCATGGCACCGATGCGCGCGACCCGGCGCGGGTGCTGGGCAACGCGGCCTTCCACATCTTCGTGCCGGCGCTGCTGTTTCGCACCGTCGCGCGGCTGGACTTCGCCGCCATGCCGTGGCGCATCGTCGCCGCCTACTTCGTGCCGGCGGTCGCGTTCGCGCTCGCGTTCTACCTCTGGGGGCGGCTGCGCGCGTCGGCGCAGCCGGCGGCGCCTGCTGCGCGTGCAGTGTCGGCGTCGTTCGGCAACTCGGTGCAGCTCGGCATCCCGATGGCGGCGGCGCTGTTCGGCGAGGCCGGGCTGGCGGTTCATATCGCGCTCGTCAGCCTGCACGCGCTGATCATGCTGACGCTGCCGACCGTGCTCGTCGAGCTCGACCTGGCGCGCGCCGCGCCCGGGTCGCGCCGGATCATGGCGACGCTGCGCACGACGGTGCGCAATACTGTCGTCCACCCGGTCGTGCTGCCGGTGCTCGCCGGGCTGGCGTGGAACCTCGCCGGCTTCGGGCTGCATCCGGTGGCCGACCAGGCGCTGGCCGGCCTCGGTGCGGCGGTGGTGCCGGTGTGCCTGGTGCTGATCGGGATCTCGCTCGCCTACGAGGGCGCGGGCGGGCCCTGGCGCGGCGTGCTGCAGCTGGCGCTGGCCAAGCTGGTCGTGCTGCCGGCGCTGGTGCTGGCGGTCGCGCGCTGGGGTTTCGGCCTCGACGGCATCGCGCTGGCGGCGGTCGTCATGATGGCGGCGCTGCCGACCGGCAACAACGCGCTGCTGTTCGCGCAGCGCTACCGCGTGCGCATCGACGAGGCGACGACGGCGATCGTCGTGTCGACCTTCGCCTTCGTCGGCACCTCGTCGGCCTGGCTCGCGGTGCTCGCCTGGCTCGGTTGAGCGCGGTTCGCGGCCTCGCTCCGAGCGCCGCGGTTCGGGCGGCGCCGGGCGGCGGACTCGTCGCGGCGGGGCCTGCGCGACAATCGGCGTCATGGCCAGCACCGACATCGTCGCCACCATGGACCGCCTTGGCGCCGCCGCGCGTGCGGCCGCCACGGCGATGGCCGCCGCGCCGACGGCGGCCAGGGATGCCGCGCTGCGCGCACTGGCGCGCCGGCTGCGCGCCGCGCTGTCGGCGCTGCAGGCGGCGAATGCGCTGGACCTCGACGCCGCCCGCGCCGCCGGGCTGGCGCCGCCGATGGTCGACCGGCTGCGCCTGACCGACGCCGTGATCGCCACCGTCGCCGAGGGCTGCGAGCAGATCGCCGCGATGCCGGACCCGATCGGCGAGATCACCGAGCTGCGCCGCCGCCCGAGCGGCATCGCCGTGGGGCGCATGCGCGTGCCGCTGGGCGTCTTCGGCATGATCTACGAGAGCCGCCCCAACGTGACGATCGAGGCCGCGTCGCTGGCGATCAAGAGCGGCAACGCCTGCATCCTGCGCGGCGGGTCGGAGGCGATCCGCTCCAACCTCGCGCTGGCGCGCGAGGTGCAGGCGGCGCTGGCCGAGGCCGGGCTGCCGCCGCAGGCGGTGCAGCTCGTCGAGACGACCGACCGCGCCGCCGTCGGCCGCCTGATCGCGATGCCCGAATACTGCGACCTCATCATCCCGCGCGGCGGCAAGGGGCTGATCGAGCGCATCGCCGCCGAGGCGCGGGTGCCGGTGATCAAGCACCTGGACGGCAACTGCCACGTCTATGTCGACGCCGAGGTCGACCTCGAGATGGCGCTGCGCGTGACCGACAACGCCAAGACGCAGAAGTTCAGCCCCTGCAACGCCGCCGAGTCGCTGCTCGTGCACGCGGCGCAGGCGCCGGCCTTCCTGCCGCGCATCGGCGCGATCTTCGCCGCCAAGGGGGTCGAGATGCGCGGCTGCCCGCGCAGCCTGGCGATCCTGGCCGGCCTGCCCGGGGTCGTCGCCGCGACCGAGGCCGACTGGGGCGAGGAGTATCTGGCGCCGGTCATCAGCATCAAGGTCGTCGACTCGCTCGACGAGGCGATCGCGCATGTCAACCGCCACGGCTCGCACCATACCGATGCGATCCTGACGAGCAATCTCCCGAATGCGATGCGATTTCTGCGTGAGGTCGATTCTGCCAGCGTGATGGTGAATGCGAGCACTCGCTTCGCGGACGGTTTCGAATATGGGCTGGGGGCCGAGATCGGTATCTCGACCGACAAATTCCATGCCCGCGGGCCGGTCGGGCTGGAGGGGCTGACCTCGCTGAAGTGGATCGTGCTCGGGCAGGGCGAGCTCAGAGGCTGAGGGCGCGGGCGGCGTCGGCGTTGCCGCCGCCCGGACGACGCCGCAGCGTGCCCACGCCCCGTCACCGCGCCGGTGCGGGCCGGGTTCAGTCGCCGTTGTAGCCCCGTCTCAGCCTGATCGGGCCTTGCGCGCGGTCGTCGCCGTCGCCGTCGATACCCAGCGCGATCTGCGTGCACACCGCGCGGCAAAGCCCGGCGGCGCGCTCGTCGCCGATCCGGTAGTAGATCTGCGTCGCGTCGCGCCGCCGCGCCAGCACGCCGGCGCGGTACAGCGTCGACAGGTGCTGGCTCATGTTGGGCTGGGTGGTGTCGATCTCGGCCAGCAGCTGCGAGACGTTCTTCTCCTGCTGGCACAGCGCGCTGATGATCTTGAGCCGGATCGGTGTGGCCAGCAGCCGGAAAAGCTCCGCCGCCGACGAGAAGACCTGGTCGGACTGCTCGGCGATCGATGGGTCGCAGGCGGCGCCCGCGCGCGGTTCGGGGTCCATGCGCACTTCTTTATCCGTGCGCAATGATGGACGGATCGATGCCTGCGCGTCAATCCGGGCTCTTACGCCGCGACGGCCGGACGCGCGCCGACCCGCCTGCCTCCCGGGTCGGGTGCAGGCGGGTCGGCTTCGAGAAAACCGCGCGTCCGGCCGGGCGCGCCGGGATCCTTTCAGTGCGGGCCCGCGTCGGCAGCGGGCCCGCCGGGCGTCACTTGGCGCCGCCGAGGATCCACTTGGCGAGCGTCTTGACCTCGTCGTCGGTCGGCTTGGGCTGCGCCGGCATCGGCACCGGGCCCCATTTGCCCTTGCCACCCTCGCGAATGCTCTTGGTAAGGGTGGCTTCGGCGTCGGCCTGGCCGGCGTACTTCTTGGCCACGTCGGCATAGGCCGGGCCGACCAGCTTCTTGTCGACCGCGTGGCAGGCCACGCAGGCGTGCTTCTTGGCCAGGTCGAGGTTGGCCCAGGCCGGGGCGCTGGCGGCGGCCAGGACGACGGCAGCGGCGATCGTGGCGGGCAGACGGGACATCGTGGTCTTCCTTTCCGAAGGAACGGCGGTGGGGGTGTGATTGCCCGCTCACAACGCGGCGGCGGGATATCCGGTTGACCGTGCAGTCCCCCGCGGCGGCGACGGGCGGGGACGCGGACGCGGACGCGATTGTGAAGGAATTGTTGCCCGATCGTCGACGCGCGGCATCCAGGCGCCGTGCCATCCGCGCCACGCGGCCGCTGCTGCGGTCGCCCGGCGCGGCGCGGGCGGGGCTAGCTCAGGCGTTCTCTTCGCGCCAGAGCGTGTACTTGAGCATCCCGGCCGACCCGGCGAGGATGCCGGCCAGCGCGATGAAGGAGCCGATCGCCAGCGTCGAGATCCCGCTCAGCCCCTGGCCGATCGTGCATCCGAGCGCGGTCACGCCGCCGAAGCCCATCAGGATGGCGCCGGCGAGCTGGCGGCGCAGGTCGGCGAAGTTGGCGAAGCCCTCCCAGCGGAAGCTCTTCGAGGCCAGCGCCCAGGCTGCCGATCCGGCGACCACGCCCAGCGCCGACGCGACGCCGAAGCTCAGGCCGAGCGACTGGTCGGTCCACAGCAGCAGCAATTCCAGCGTGTAGGCCACCGGGCCGACGAAGCTCATCGACTCGAGCATGCGCGAGTTGGTGGCGAAGAAGACATCTTCCATCGTTTCCGGGTGCTCGCCGTAGCCGAGATGCCCGCTGACATACCAGCCGCCGACGACGACCAGCCCGATCACGACGCCACCCAGGATCTGCGTCGCGTTGGCGCGGAAGCGCTTGTCCGCGAACACGAATCCCAGCAAGGCCAGCGCCAGCACCGCCGCCACCGCGAGTCGTGCGCCCGCTGCGTCCATGCCGCTCGCGCGCGCCAGCGCGGTCGACAGCGACTGGTCGGTCCAGCCGGCGTCGCCGAGGCGGATCGCCACCGGGTCGAGCCAGTTCGCGCGCCACTGGCCGAACAGCCCGCGCATCGTCATGTAGGCGGCGATGCCCATGAAGACCAGCACGACGACCGACCGCAGGCTGCCGCCGCCGGCGCGCACCAGGTTCTTGTTCGCGCAGCCGCCGGCCATCGTCATGCCGATGCCGAAGGTGACGCCGCCGACGAGCAGCGACAGCCAGTTCAGCGTCGGGCGCTGCATGATCGCGCGCGACAGGTCGACCTGGCCGGTAGCGGCCAGCGCGCTGGCGCCGAGGATCGCCACCGCGATCGCCAGCAGCCACATCCGCATGCGGCCCCAGTGCCCGATATTGACGATGTCGGACACCGCACCCATGGTGCAGAAGTTGGTCTTGTTGGCCACCGCGCCGAAGACGAAGGCGAGCACGAATCCGCCGGCGACGACGATGCTGGAGAGGTCGGCTGGGCTGTCGTTCATCGCCGCGCTCGCAAACGCTGACTCGGGGGCTGCCGCGAGGCCCTCGGCCGGGGCTCGGATGGCGCGATCAGATGAACAGGCAGACGTCGGTCTCGCCGGCGAACTTCATGAAGGCCGCCGCGCCCGCGTACTCGATGCCGTCGATGAACTCGCTGGTGCTGAACTCGAACAGGTCGACCGTCATCTGGCAGGCGATGAACTTGACCTCGGCCTCCTGGCACAGGCTGCGCAGCTCCTCGAGCGAGGCCACGCCCTTCTTCTTCATCTTGGCCTTCATCATCGAGGTCGCCATCGCCTCCATCCCGGGCAGCACCGAGACGACGACCGGCATCGGCATCGGCATCGGCATCGCCGGGTTGGCCAGCGGGCTGATCTTGATCCCCGACAGGTCCTTGCGCAGCAGCTGGAGGCCGTAGAAGGTGAAGAAGATCTGCACGTCCCAGCCGAGCGCGGCCGCGGTCGACGCCAGGATCAGCGGCGGGTAGGCCATGTCCAGCGTGCCCTTGGTGGCGATGATGGCCATCTTCTTGGTCGTCATGTCTTGTTTCCTCGGCGGCGGCGCGCGTGGCGCCGGGTGATGCGGGGCGGGTTTTGGTCAGTCGGGCGCAGGCGAGGGCGCGTGGCGCAGGCGGCCACTCGCGCCGCAGGTGCTGCCGCACCGCGCGGCACGTCGGCGCGGCAGCTGCGGCGTCAGCCCTTCTTGATCAGGAAGACGTACTTGCCGCCTTCCTCGCCGGAGTGCAGCAGCGGGTTGCCGGTCTGCTCGGCGAAGGCCTGCATGTCGCACACCGAGCCGGGGTCGGTGGCGACCACACGCAGGACCTGGCCGCTGGCCATCCCGGCGAGCGACTTCTTGGTCTTGACGATGGGCAGCGGGCAGGCGAGGCCCGAGGCGTCGAATTCCTTGTCGTATTGCATGGCTTCAATCTCCGTTCCGAACAGGGGGCGCAGGCCCGTCACAGCGGGCCGCCGGGCCGGCCCCGATTACGGGCCGTTCGCGCCCGGCCGTCCATCACCGCGATGGCGTGCCCACGATAACCCATGAGGGTAATGGGGTGCGCGCGTCACGGCCACGCGCCCGGCGCGCGGCCGTGCGGCCCCCGCAGGCCGTCAGAAGCGGTGCGAATACATCAGTTGCAGGTTCTGCTGGCTGTGGCGGATCTCGATGCCGCTCATGTCCACCGTCTTCGTCGTCGGCGCGATCGCCAGCGAGGCGTTGAGCTCGCTGGCCGGCGAGAAGCGGTAGCCGACACCGAAGGTGTAGTGCTTCTCGACCGTGGCCGGGAATAGCGGGTTGACGAGCGGCTCGGGGATCGGGTTGTCGGCCAGGTTGATGCCGGCACGCAGCGTCAGCGCGCTGTTCATGGCCCAGGCGACGCCGAGGTTGAGGACGGTCTGGTCCTTCCAGTCCTGCGGCAGCGCGAAGTCGAGCGACCCGTCCATGCCGCTGCTGGCGGGCGCCGCGCTGTCGAAGCGCATGCGGAAGCTCTTCATGACGTCCGACCAGCCGATACGCTTGAGGTCGGCGGCCACCAGCAGCGCCGGCGTTGCCTGCCAGGCGGCGCCGACGGCGAGCATCGACGGCCACTGGAAGTCGACCACGGTGATGCGGCCGGGGATCGTTCCCATGCCCTGGATCGACATCGACGCGCCGGTGGTGTGCGTCTTCATGTCGCCGAGGTCGGACTCGAACTGGTACGACGCCCCCAGCGTCAGCGCCGGGCTGGCCTTGTAGACCATGCCGAGCTTGGCCGCCCAGCCGGTCGAGTTGGCCTGGCCGGTGAAGTCGCTGTCGTCGCTGAAGTCGATCCGGCCCCAGGCGCCGGCCGGCAGCATGCCGAGCGCCCCGGGAAGGTTGGCGATCAGGCCGCCGCTGCCTCCGGTGACGAGTCCGCCGAGCTGGGTCGCGGGGGCGGCCATGCGCAGGTCCAGCCCGGCCCACATGAAGTCCAGCGTCGCGCCGACCGCGAACTCGGGCGTCAGGTCGAAAGCCAGCGGCAGCATGATGCGGCCGACGCCGAGCTCGGAGCGCACCGGCTCGCCCGATCCGGCAGCGAGGAAGGTATTCGCCCCGTACTCGGTGCCCATCCCGCCTTGTGCGAACACGCCCAGCCCGTAGACGAGGCGGCCGCTGCGGCGCACGTAGCCGAACGCCGGCATGATGTATTCGGTGCCGCCGGATTTGGCGCTCATCGGCCCGGCGCTGGCGCGAATGTCGGGACCGAGCAGGCCGAGCGCGACGTCCAGTCGCGCGCCCTGGCCCATCAACGCGAGCGTGGCCGGGTTCTGCGCCAGCGCCGCGGCGCCGTGGTCCATCGCCTGCGAGGCGCCGCCCATGCCGGTCGAGATCGGGCCGTAGCCCTCCATGTTCATGCCGTTGGTCGCCAGCGCCGGCAGCGCGGCGAGCAGCGCGGCGGCGGCAACGGCGCTGGCGCGCAGCGCGAGGCGGGGGGTGGTCACAGCCATGGTGCTTGTCTCCTGATCGAAGGGGTCGTGGGGTGGGTACTGCGGGGAAAACGCGGGCTATGCGTTCGGGCGGGTCGGTCGCGGGTGTCCAGGGCGTGGATGCGGGTGTCGGTGCGGGCCGTATGCGTCACCAGCGCGCCCAAAGCCGCCCGCGCAGGACCTTGGTCGGCCACTGCGCGAGCGTGCCCTGGCCCTTGGCGATGCACTTGCCGCTTTGCACGTCGAACGCCCAGGCATGCTTCGGGCAGGTCAGCGTGGCGCCTTCGAGCGCGAGCTCGGGGATGTCGGTCGCCTGGTGCGGGCAGCGGCTGTCGTAGACGCGCCAGCCGTCCTCGGCGCGGTGGACGAACAGCGCGCGGCCGTCGCACTCGACGCGCGCGGTGCGGCCGACCGCGAAGCCCTTGGTCGGCATCAGCTCGTGCCACTCGCCGCCGCCCATCGCGCCGGGCTGGAAGGCCGGCAGGTCCATCGCGAGGATGATGTCGACCGCCCAGACGATCCTCGCCAGCCCGAGCGCCGGGAAGGCCATCAGCAGCGCGTCGAGCACCTCCTCGGCGCTGCAGCCCTCGCGCAGCGCGCGCGTCAGGTACTGGCGCAGCCCGCGCTCGGTCTGGCTGTGGACCTTGGTGATGACGGAGATCAGGTTGCGCGTCTTCGGGTCCAGCTTCGACCCGGCGGCCTTGAGGAACTGGAAGTACGGCCCGATCGCGTCGGGCCGCGTCTTGGCGAGGTAGGCGAGGGCGTCGCTCATGGTTCGGGCGGAGGTGGCGGCGGTGTCGGGGGGTGGATCGGGGCGGGCAGCGGCACCGGCGCGGCGCTCAATGGACCGCCTGGTAGTAGAGGTTCTGTGGATGGTTCGCCTGCGCGAAGAAGAACCAGCGCTCGGCCAGCAGCCCGGCGTACTGCAGCGCGAAGGCGATCGTGGCCAGCGCCGGCGGCGCGCGGCCGGCCAGCGCCAGCGCCAGCAGCAGCGCCGGCAGCGCGAAGGCCAGGACGGCGAAGGCCGGCATCACCCAGCGCATCGTCCCCGGGCTCGCGCCGTGGAAGAACTCGCGCAGGTTGAACGCGCCGCCCGTGAAGCCGCGCGAGGTCTGCACGATTTGCGGGTGCTGGATGCCGATCGCCGACTGAAGCGTCGAGCGCGGCACGAGCCGCGCATTGCGCCACAGCGACGCCGCGCGCCCCGCCGCGCCGGCCAGCGTCAGCGCCAGCGCCCAGCCGGCGAGGAAGGCCGCGTGCGGCGGCGCGAGCGCGGCCGCCAGCGCCGCCGCCAGCGTGAAGCCCGACGCGCTGCCCAGCAGCGTGTAGTTCAGCGGCGTCAGCGGCGTGTGCCACTCGGCCAGGAAGCGCACCGCGGCGTAGATCATCCCGGTGCAGACGAACAGCGCCAGCGACAGCACCGAGGCCGCCAGCCCGACGGCGAGCGCCGCATCGGCCATCGGCGCGCCCAGCCCATGCAGCAGCCCGTACAGCGCCACCGCGGCCATGAACGCCGGCAGCACGATGACCTCGCGCGACAGCCACGAGGTGCGCCACTGCGCGGCCGCGCGCCATGCGCGCTCGGGGCGGCCGAGGTGGAAGAACGACGCCACCAGCCCGGCCGCCAGCAGGCCGAGCGCGACCAGGCTGCCGACGAGGTAGAACGCCGTCGTCGCCGGGGCCGGCAGCAGCGCCAGCCAGGCCCAGGCCTGCACCGTCACCAGCGCCATCAGCAGCCCCTGGCCGGTGCCGATCAGCGTCGTCAGCAGGATGACCGAGGCGGCGGGATGCATGGCGGGCGGTCGTGCGGGATCACCACGGGGCGACGTCGTCCAGCGTCGCGGCGTCGGGCGCCGGCCGCGGCGGGTGGCCCTCGACGCGCAGCGGGTTGTCGGCGCGGACCAGCTCGTCGTCGTGGATGCGGATGCGCGTGATGCGCCGCGGCAGGTAGTGGTTGGCCGGCTTGGTGCCCCACTCGGGCATCAGCGCGTAGCCGCCATGCTCGCGGATCGCGACCGACGCCGCCGACTGCGGGTCGTGGATGTCGCCGAAGATACGCGCCGAGGTCGGGCAGGCCTTGACGCAGGCTGGCAGCCGGTCCGCCTCGGGCAGCCGGGCGTCGTAGATGCGGTCGACGCACAGCGTGCATTTCTTCATCACCTTCTGCTGCGCGTCGACCTCGCGCGCGCCGTAGGGGCAGGCCCAGCTGCAGTACTTGCAGCCGATGCACTTGTCGTAGTCGACGAGGACGATGCCGTCCTCCGCGCGCTTGTACGAGGCCCCGGTCGGGCATACCGGGACGCAGGGCGGCTCCTCGCAGTGCAGGCAGGACTTGGGGAAGTGCACCGTCTGCGTGTCCGGGTACTCGCCGACCTCGAAGGTCTGCACGCGGTTGAAGAAGGTCCCCGACGGGTCGGCGCCCCAGGGCTGCTGGTCGCTCATCGGCCCCGCGGCCCCGGCGCCGTTCCACTCCTTGCAGCTCGTCACGCAGGCGTGGCAGCCGACGCAGACGTTGAGGTCGATGACGAGGGCGAGCTGGCGCTTGCTCATCGGGGCCTCACGGCTTGCGCCTGGCGGCCAGGTCGGCCGGCCGCACCAGTTCGTCGGCGGGGGCTGCCATGCCCGGGTAGCGGCGCAGCGGCGCGAACTGCGGCGAGGTCTGGTGCGGCTCGTCGTCGGCGCACTTGACGAGGCGAACGCGAACGTCGTACCACGCGGCCTGCCCGGTCACCGGGTCGGCGTTGGAGATCCGCGCGTCGCTGCCGCGCAGCGGCAGCTCCTCGCTGATCAGGTGGTTGAGCAGGAAGCCGTCGCGCGACTCGTTGGCGTCCGGGGCGAGGTTCCAGGCGCCGGCGGCCTTGCCGATCGCATTCCAGGTCCACACCGTGCCGGGCTCGACCGCCTGGGTCAGCGCCGCGCGGCAGCGCACGCGGCCCCAGGCCGACTCGACCCAGACCCAGTCGCCGTCGGCGATGCCGGCCGCACGCGCGGTGGCGGCATTGACGAACAGCGGGTTGGCGCCGTGGATCTGGCGCAGCCAGGCGTTCTGCGAGTCCCACGAGTGGTACATCGCCATCGGCCGCTGCGTGACCGCGGCGAGCGGGTAGGCCTGCTTGTCGACGACATGCGACTCGAGCGGCTCGTAGTAGAACGGCAGCGGGTCGCAGTAGCTGCGCACGCGGTCGCGCAGCCTCGGCGGCGGCTTGCGCGTGATCCCCTTGCCCTCGGCGGCGGTGCGGAATCGCTGCAGCACCTCGGAGTACAGGTGGATCAGGATCGGCTCGGCGTAGCGCGTGATGCGGCGCGAGCGCGACCACTCGAGGTAGCCCTGGTTCCAGTTGCGCATGTACTGGTAGCTGCGCGGCAGTCGGTGGTGGTAGACGCAGTCGTTGCGCTCGTACATCTCCCACTGGCGCGGATTCGGCTCGCCGACGAGGAATTTCTCGCCGCCCTTGCCGCGCCAGCCGGACAGGAAGCCGATCCCCGATCCGGGCTCGGTCTCCCAGTTGACGATGAAATCGGGATAGTCGCGAAACTTGCGCTGGCCCTGCGCGGTGACGAAGGCCGGCAGCTTCAGCCGCGTGCCGAGCTCGATCAGCACCTCCTGGAACGGCTTGCACTGGCCGGTCGGCGGCAGCACCGGCACGCGCACCGCGTCGACCGGGCCGTCGAACTCCGAGATCGGCCGGTCCAGCAGCGACATCACGTCGTGCCGCTCGAGGTAGGTGGTGTCGGGCAGCACGAGGTCGGCGAATGCCGTCATCTCGGACTGGAAGGCGTCGACGACGACGAGGAAGGGGATGCGGTGCTCGCCTTGCTCGTCGCGGTCGTCGAGCATCTGCCGGATCTCGGCCGTATTCATCGTGGAGTTCCACGACATGTTGGCCATGAAGATCAGCAGCGTGTCGATGCGGTAGGGGTCGCCGCGCCAGGCGTTGGTGATGACGTTGTGCATCAGCCCGTGCACCGCCAGCGGGTACTCCCACGAGAAGGCCTTGTCGATGCGCACCGGCTCGCCGTCGTCGTCGACGAACAGGTCGTCCGGGTCGGCCGGCCAGCCCAGCGGCATGCCGTCCAGCGGCTGGTTCGGCCTGACCGCGCGCATGTCGTTCGGCGTGCGCGCGCAGGGCGGGATCGGGCGCGGGAACGGCGCCTTGTGGCGGAACCCGCCCGGGCGGTCGATCGTGCCGAGCAGCGACATCAGGATCGCCAGCGCGCGAACGGTGTGGAAGCCGTTCGAATGCGCCGCCAGCCCGCGCATCGCGTGGAAGGCCACCGGGTTGCCGCTGACGGTATCGTGCTCCTGGCCCCAGGCGTCGGTCCACGCGATCGGCAGCTCGATGCGCTGGTCGCGCGCGGTGATTCCCATCTCGTGCGCCAGGCGGCGGATCGTCGAGGCCGGGATGCCGGTGACCTGCGCCGCCCACTCCGGCGTGTAGTCCTTCACCCGCTCCTGCAGCAGCTGGAACGCCGGCTTGACCGCGGTGCCGTCGGCGAGCCGGAACTCGCCGCGCAGGTAGGGGTCGGCCCCGGGCGCGTGGCTGAGCACCGGCCGGTTCGTATGCCGGTCCCACCACAGCTTGTTCTGCGGGTCGTAGCAGGCCTCCTCCTGCGGCACCTCGGTGCGCACGAACATGCCGAACTCGTCGCTCGCGGCGTCGACGTCGACCAGCTCGCCGCCATTCGTGTAGCGGACGACGAAGTCGCGGTCGTACAGCCCGCTGGCCAGGATCTCGTGGATCCACGCCAGCAGCAGCGCGCCGTCGGTGCCGGGGCGGATCGGGACCCATTCGTCGGCCACCGCCGAGTAGCCGGTGCGAACCGGGTTGACCGAGACGAAGCGCCCGCCGTCGCGCTTGAACTTCGAGATCGCGATCTTCAGCGGGTTGCTGTGGTGGTCCTCGGCGGTGCCGAGCATCACGAACAGCCGGGCGCGGTCGAGGTCCGGGCCGCCGAACTCCCAGAACGATCCGCCGATCGTGTAGATCATCCCGGCGGCCATGTTGACCGAGCAGAAGCCGCCGTGCGCGGCGTAGTTCGGGGTCCCGAACTGGCGCGCGAACAGCCCGGTGAGCGCCTGCATCTGGTCGCGCCCGGTAAACAGGGCGAACTTCTTCGGGTCGCTGGCGCGGATCGCGGCCAGCCGCTCGGCCAGCAGCGCGAACGCCTCCTCCCACTCGATCTCGACGAAGTCGCCGTCGCCGCGCGCCGCCCCCTCGCGGCGCCTGAGCGGCCGCGTCAGCCGCGCCGGCGAGTACTGCTTCATGATCCCCGACGAGCCCTTGGCGCAGATCACGCCCTGGTTCAGCGGGTGGTCGGGGTTGCCGTCGATGTAGCGCACGACGCCGTCGCGCAGGTGCACCCGGATGCCGCAGCGGCAGGCGCACATGTAGCACGTCGTCTTGCGCACATCGTGCGCGGCGTCGGCGTGCGGGTCGGCGAGCGGGTCGTGCAGCGGAGGCGTGGCCATGCGTCGGGGGGCAAAGACGGGACGTCCGGGCGCACGCGCACCGCGGTCATCCACCGCGCTGGCCCCGACATTTCATTAGGCGCAAGGGCGACGCTCAGCGTCTATTACCGTGATGGGTAAGCGCAGGCTACCCACCCGGGTGATTACCGGCGGCGCTCGCCCTGTGTTCAAGTCCGACCGGCGCGCGCGCAGGCCCCGGTGGCCCGCGCGCGCGCGGACCGCGAACAGGCCCGCCGCATTGAAGATCTGCATCGTCTCCGACAGCCACGACCGCGCCGACGCACTCCGTGCGGCGATCGATGCCGCGCGCGCCGACGGCGCGCAGGCGGTCGTGCATTGCGGCGACGTGATCGGGCCCAACACGCTGCGACCGCTGCTCGGCGCCGGCGTGACGCTGCACGTCGTGCACGGCAACAACCTCGGCGACTGCACCGCGCTGGCGCGGCTGGCGGCCGGATCGGGCGGCGCGCTCGTCTACCACGGCGGCGATGCCGATTTCGTCCTCGGCGGCAAGCGCATCTACGTCACCCATTTTCCGCACCAGGCGCGCGGCATGGCCTGCACCGGGGACTACGACCTGGTGTGCTGCGGTCATACGCACGAGGCGAGCGTGCAGCGGCAGCTCAATATCGAAGGAGGCCATACATGGCTGGTCAACCCGGGCACGGTCGCCGGGCTCGGCGCGCCCGCGTGCTGGGTGCTGGGCGACCTGGAGCGGATGCAGTTCGAGCTGCGCGCGGCATGAGCGCAGGAGGCAGGCCATGAACGCGCAGGCCACCCCCACGGCGCAGACGCTGCTCGTCGTCGGCGGCGGCATCGCCGGCATGACAGCGGCGCTGGAGGCCGCCGAGGCCGGGCGCGAGGTCGTCCTCGTCGAGCGCTCGCCGACGCTGGGCGGGCGCACCGCGCGGCTGTGGCGCTACTTCCCGAAGATGTGCCACCCGACCTGCGGGCTGGAGATCAACCTGCGCCGACTGCGCGCGAACCGGCGCGTGCGCGTGCTGACGATGACCGAGCTGACGGCGGTGCGCGGCAGCGCCGGCGCCTACGAGGTCACGCTGCTGCAGCACCCGCGCTACGTCGACGAGCGCTGCACCGGCTGCGGCGACTGCGCGCGCGCGGTGCAGACCCGGATCCCGAACCCGCACGACTACGGCCTGAGCCAGATCCCGGCGGCCTACCTGCCGCACGGGCTCGCCTACCCGCCGCGCTATGTGATCGACCCGTCCATCGTCGGCACCGAGGACGGCGAGCGCGCGCGCGCGGCCTGCAAGGTCGGCGCGGTCGACCTGACGATGCAGCCGCAGACGCTGACGCTGAGCGTCGGCGCCGTCGTCTGGGCCACCGGCTGGAAGCCCTACGACGCCGCGCGCATCCAGCCCTACGGCTACGGGCGCATCCCGAACGTCGTCACCAGCGTCGAGTTCGAGCGCCTGGCGGACCCGGCCGGCCCGACCGGCGGGCGGCTGCTGCGGCCGTCGGATGGCCAGCCGGCGAAGAATATCGCCTTCATCCAGTGCGCCGGCTCGCGCGACGAAAACCACCTGCGCCACTGCTCGCGCATCTGCTGCATGGCGACACTCAAGCAGACGCGCTACGTCGCCGAGGCCTACCCCGAAGGCGACGCGAAGAGCACCGTCTACTACATCGACATCCGCGCGATCGACCGCCTGGAGGACTTCAACGCGATGGTGCACGCGGATCCGAACGTGCGCTTCGTCAAGTCCAAGGTCGCTCGCATCGCGCCCGACGCCGCGACCGGCAACCCGGTGCTGCACGGCGTCGATACCGAGGGCTACCACCGCTACGCCAACGCGCACGACCTGGTCGTGCTCGCGGTGGGCATGCAGCCCGAGACCGACGGCATCGAGCTGCCCGACGACATCGTCCGCGACGGCAGCGGTTTTATCGAGGGCTGCACGAGTGGCGGCCAGTTCGCGGCCGGCGCCGCCGCCGGCCCGCTGGACGTCAACCGCGCGGTGCAGAGCGCCACCGCGGCGGCGCTGCGCGGCATCCAGGTGCTGCACCGCGCCGCGGGCACGGAGGTCGAGCGATGACGGCGATGAAGACGGCCGCCTACGTCTGCACCGGCTGCGGGCTGGGCGAGGCGCTGGACGCCAGCCAGCTCGCCAAGGTCGCCAAGCGCGAGGGCAAGATGGCGATCGTGCGCGAGCACCCCTTCCTGTGCAGCGAGGAGGGGGTGGCGACGATCCGCAAGGACCTCGCCGAGGAGGAGGTCACGCATGTGATGCTGGCCGCGTGCTCGAGGCGCATGAAGGCCGAGGCCTTCCACTTCCCCGAGGCGGCGATGGCGCGCGCCAACCTGCGCGAGGGCGTGCTGTGGGCGGTGGCGCCGGGCGAGGCGCACGACGAGGTGCGCCAGGAGATGGCCGACGACTACGTCCGCATGGCCTGCGCCGAGCTGAAGAAGCTCAAGATCCCGGCCGGCAACCCGAACGCCGAGAGCGCGCGGCGCGTGCTCGTCGTCGGTGGCGGCGTCAGCGGCATGACGGCGGCCCTCGGCGCGGCCGACGCCGGCATCGATGTGCTGCTCGTCGAGCGCGGGCCCGAGCTCGGCGGCTGGGCGGCGCGGCTGTGGCGGCGTGCGCCGTCGCACGAGCCCTACGACAAGCCGCAGCCGACCGGCGTGGCCGAGCTCGCCGCGCGCGTTCGCGCGCACCCGCGCATCGCGCTCGCGCTGTCGACCAAGGTCGCGCGCACCGACGGCGCGCCGGGGCGCTTCCGCGTCACGCTGGCGGCGGCCGACGGCACGACGCGCGAGGAGACCGCGGGCGCGATCGTCCAGGCCAGCGGCTTCGAGACCTACGACATCGGCAAGCTGCCCGAGCTCGGCGGCGGCAGCGTGCCGCACGTGGTCGACCAGGCGGGGCTGGAGGCGCTGGCGCGCCAGGCCGACGGCGGGACCATCGTTCGCGCCGACGGCAAGCCGGTGCGCAGCGTGGCCTTCGTCCAGTGCGCGGGCCAGCGCGATCCGACCGGCAGGCACCTGCCCTACTGCTCGGGCCACTGCTGCGCGACCAGCATCAAGCAGGCGCTGTACTTCAGGCTCGCCGACGCCGGCATCGACACCGTCGTGCTGTATACCGACCTGCGCGTGCCGGGCATGGGCGAGGACCTGTACCGCGGCGCGCAGGAGCGCGGCGTGACCTTCACCAAGGCGGTGGTCCGCGGCGTCGAGGCCGCAGGTGACGGCGCGCGCGTCAGCTTCCGCGACCTGATCCTGGACCAGGATGCGAGCCTGGACGCCGACCTCGTCGTGCTGGCCACCGGGCAGGTCGCCAACGCCGGCGTCGACCTCGATACCTGGACCGCGACCGTCACCGCCGCCGAGTCCGGCTCGGCCGAGGCGGCGGAGAAGAAGGTCGAGCTGCAGAAGCAGTCCGTGCTCAACCTGAGCTACCGCCAGGGGCCGGACCTGCCGCAGCTGCGGCATGGCTTCGCCGACTCGCACTTCATCTGCTTCCCGTACGAGACGCGGCGCACCGGCATCTACGCCGCCGGCCCGACGCGCCGGCCGATGGATATCGCGCAGGCGATGGAGGACGCCGCCGGGGCGGCGATGAAGGCGATCCAGGCGATCGAGAACGCCGCCGTCGGCCGCGCCGCGCACCCGCGCAGCGGCGACCTGAGCTACCCGATCGTGCGCCTGGAGGGCTGCACGCAGTGCAAGCGCTGCACGGTCGAATGCCCGTTCGGCGCCATCGACGAGGACGAGCGGCGCTACCCGGTCTTCAACGAGAGCCGTTGCCGCCGCTGCGGCACCTGCATGGGCGCCTGCCCGGTGCGCGTGATCTCGTTCGAGAACTACTCGGTCGACAGCGTCGGGGCGCAGATCAAGGCGGTCGACATGCCCGACGAGTTCAGCGAGAAGCCGCGCATCCTGCTGCTGGCGTGCGAGAACGACGCCTATCCGGCGCTGGACATGGCGGGGCTGCAGCGGCGCAGCTACTCGGCCTTCGTGCGCGTGATCCCGGTGCGCTGCCTCGGCTCGGTCAATACGATCTGGATCACCGACGCGCTCAACGGCGGCTGGGACGGCGTGATGATGCTGGGCTGCAAGAAGGGCGACGACTACCAGTGCCACTTCGTCCGCGGCTCGGAGATGGCGCACTACCGCATGAGCAAGGTCGACGACACGCTCAAGCAGCTGGGGCTGGAGACCGAGCGCGTCGTCAGCCACGAGGTCGCGATCACCGACATCGAGCGGCTGCCGCAGCTGATCGACGACTACGCTGCCAAGATCGCCGAGATCGGCATGAGCCCGCTGAAGGGCTTCGCGTGAGGCCGGGCCCGAGGACGATGCGATGACGACCGCCCACGACACCGCCAGCCGCCCCTACCACGTCGACTTCCTGCGCGAGGTCGAGCGCGAGGTCGAGGGCGGCGAGATGGTCAAGATGTGCATGCAGTGCGGCGTATGCGCCGGCTCGTGCCCGTTCGGCCCGCACTGGCAGCACTCGCCGCAGAAGATCTTCATGATGATCCGTGCCGGCCAGCGCCAGGAGGTGCTGACGTCGGACGCGATGTGGATGTGCACGAGCTGCTACAACTGCGTCGTGCGCTGCCCGCGCAAGCTGCCGATCACGACCATCATGCACGGGCTGGCGGCGCACTCGCACAAGCTCGGGCTGGCGCCGAAGATGCAGCCCACGCGCGACTTCTCGCTGCGCTTCTTCGACAACTTCAGGCGCGCCGGGCGTGTCAACGAGCTCAAGCTGACGCTCGGGCTGTATTTCAAGGACGGCTTCGTCGCCGGGCTGAAGAATGCGTGGACGATGCGCCACGTCGGCCTCGGGCTGCTCAAGGCCGGGCGGCTGAACCCGCTGGAGATGCTCGGCGGCCACAAGGTCAAGGACCAGCGCGGGCTGGCGGCGATGCTGGCCAAGGTGCAGGAGATCGAGCAGCGCGAGCGCGCGAGCGGCTGAACCCCTAATCCCCGCCGCGCGCGGCGGGCGGCGGTCGACGGCCGCGCCCTTCGCAAGCGACACCTTGCGCAGCGCCGCACCCTGCGGCGCACGCACAGGCCAATCCGATAGAGGCTACCCCGATGGCGAAGAAGCAGTATGCGTTCTACCCCGGTTGCTCGTCGCAGCTCAAGGCGTCGGCGTCGAACTACCTGACGTCGACGAACGCGATGTGCAAGACGCTGGATATCCAGCTCACCGAGATCCCCGACTGGAACTGCTGCGGGGCGTCGATCAGCTATACCGGCGCCGGCGAGCTGACGCGGCATGTGCTGAACGCGCGCAACTTCGCGCTCGCCGAGAAGCACCTGCCCGGGCAGAGCGTGGTCGCGACCTGCGCCGCGTGCTGGCTCAACGCGCGCGAGAGCAAGGAGAAGCTCGACGTCGACCACGACTTCATGGCCAAGGCCAACGAGGCGCTGAAGGAGGCCGGGCTGCAGTACCAGGGCAAGGCGCCGGTCAAGCACATGGTCGAGGTGCTGATCGAGGACTTCGGCTACGAGGCGCTCGCCAAGCCGGTGGTCAAGCCGCTGGAAGGGATCAAGTTCGCCGGCTATGTCGGCTGCCAGACGAATCGGCCGTTCGGCATCGCTGGCGAGTCGTTCGAGAACCCGGTGTACCTCGACAAGCTGGTCGAGACCGTCGGTGCCGAGCCGATCCCCGAGTACGAGCAGAAGGTCACCTGCTGCGGCGGCGCGCTGGCGTTCTCCGAGCCCGACAAGAGCCAGAAGCAGATCCGCGACATCGTCGAGGCCGCGTACGACCACGGCGCCGACATGATCGTCACGCCCTGCCCGCTGTGCCAGGCCAACGTCGAGGTCTACCAGTCCGAGATCAACCGCAAGCAGGGAACCAGGCTGGCGATGCCGGTGACCTATTACAGCCAGCTGATGACTGTGGCCTACGGCGGCAGTGCCAAGGAGGCGGGGCTGGACGGGCACCTGATCCAGCCGACCAAGCTGCAGGCGCTGGCCGGGCGTTGAGCGCGGGGCCGCGTCGCGGGCCCGGGCCCGGCAACAGGCTCACTCGCGCACGCCGGCCTTCTTCAGCATCGTCGCCAGCGGGCACCAGCCGGTGAAGGCACTCTGGGCGAGGTTGAGGCCGACGAAGGCCGGCAGTGCGAGCCAGTAGGCGTGCACGTAGTGCGCCAGCGCGACACCGACGAGGACCATCAGGCCGGCGGCGAGGTGGACGATGCGATCGACGTTCATGGTGTTCTCCTCGTGCGCGGCGCGCCGTCCCGGCTGCGCCCGCGCGGCCGGGCGCGGGCGCAGCCGTCGCGTTGCAGCGCCGGCGCGCCCCGCGCGGCGGGGTCAATACTGATAGGCGACCTGGAAGTTGACGATGTTCTGCTTCAGCTCGATCGTGTTGGCCGGCCCGACGCTGGACGTGACGCGGTTGTTGAACGCATGAACCCAGGACAGCGAGCCGCTGATGCGATCGGTGAAGCGGCGCGTCAGCCCGAGCGCGAGGTGCTTCTCGACCACCGCCAGCGACCCGAAGTTGGCGTTGACGTCCTCGGGGCCGATCGGCGACTTGCCGTAGTTGAAGCCGGCGCGCAGCTGCATGCGGTCGCCGAGGTCCTTCTGCACGCCGAGGGCGACCACGGTCTGGTCGCTCCAGCCGAAGGGCATCGCCGGCGGGATCGCGCCGGCGTAGCCCGCCGGGCGCTCGATGGCGACGCGGTCGAGCACGTCGCTGAACCAGATCCGCTTGACGTCGGCCTCGACCAGCAGCCCCTGCATCGGCCGGAAGGCGACGCCGACGGCCAGCGTCTGCGGCGCTTCCATGCGCATCGCGAAGCGGCCGTCGGCGGTATTCCACTCGAACTTGCCCATGCGCTGCTTGTTCGACCACGAGGCGCCGAGCTGCAGCGCATCGTTCAGGTGCCAGACCATCCCCGCCGTCAGACCCCAGCCGAAGACCTGGTTCTGCGGCAGCGAGAACGCCGGCGTGGCCAGCGCCAGGCTCTGGTAGTTGAGGTTGATCGTCGCGCCGAGCGCGAGCCGGTCGCTGACGCGGTAGGCGAATCCGGGCGCGACCTTGAAGAACTGCTTGGTCGTCACCACCGCCTGCTGCCCGGGAAGCCCGACGGTATCGGCGAAGTCCACCCCCATGCCCGACAGCCCGCCCAGCCCCATGCCGACGACGAGCTTCGGGCTGACGCGGAAATTGACCGCGCCGGCGGGCATCATGTAGAGGTTGGAGTCGCTGTCGTTGCCGTTGACATTGCGCGGCGGGTTCAGGAAGCCGACGCCGAGGTCGAAGCGGACCTCCTGCGTCCCGAGCTCGGCCATGCCGGCCGGGTTGACGAGCAGCGTGACGGCATCCTGCGGCGCGGCGACGACGGCGCCGGCCATGCCGTTCTGGATCGCCGACAGGCCGAGCATCTGGTCGCCGTTGGTGGCGCCGGCGTGCGGCGCGACGAGCAGCGCGGCGGCGGCCAGCGCGGCCGCGCCGGCGCGCGGGGCGCCCGGCGTCGGCGCCGGGCGTGCGGGGGTGGGTTCATGCATGGGGAGGCTCCAGGTTCGGTGTCAGCGCTTCAGGCGCGGTTCGTAGGCGCTCGCGCCGGGCTGGCCGCGGAAGTGGTTGTGGCAGGCGACACAGCCCGAGGTGATGGTCCCGTAGTGCTGCGCCGCGGCGACCATGTCGCCGCGATCGGCGGCGTCGGCGAGCTGGCGCGCGCCGCCCTCGACCGCGGCCTCCATCGCCGGCAGCACCGACAGGCCCTCGTTCGTGACCTTGTCCAGCGGCAGGTAGGGCAGCATGCCGCCGCGCGGCAGCCGGTGGCCGGCGATGCGGCGCGCGGCGTCGGCCGCGGCGGCGCCGTTGTCGACCGCGATCGCCGCGCCCGCCGCCTGGTAGTCGGCCAGGATGTCGTGCATCACCTGGCGCAGCGTCAGCGTATCGCTGCGGCGCTCGTGGCGCAGCGCGACCTTCATCAGGAACTGCCGGATCTCGGGCGACAGCGCGCGCGCACGCTCGACGAGCTCGGGCGTCATCGTCGCCATCTGCTTTTGCATCAGCTCCTGGGCGAGCTTCATCTGCTCGGGCGGGAGCGGCTGCTGCGCCAGCGCCGGGGCGGCAGCCGCGCTCGCGAGGGTGGCCGCGGCGAGCGCGCGGGCCAGGGTTCGACGGGTCTTCATGCGGGTAGGCCTCCTGGGGGCGTTCGGCCGCCGGCGATGCGGCGGTGTGCGCGGCAGCGTAGGCGGGCGGGGTTTCCGGCCGGTGTCAGCGCGGCGCCGTCGGTGTCGGTCTGTTGCAGCGCCCGTTGCATATGCGCGCGCGATCGGTGATGAGGGACATGAAGGCGATGAATCGCACCCGACCCCGGCTGCTCGTCGTCGACGACGACGAGGGCTTGCGCGAGCTGCTCGTGCGCTACCTGTCGGACAACGGCTACGAGGTCGCCGGCGTGGCCGACGGCGCGGCGATGCGGCGCCACCTGGCCGCGCAGCCGGTCGACCTGCTGCTGCTCGACGTGATGCTGCCGGGCGAGGACGGGCTGACGCTGGCGCGCACGCTCGCGGCCGACGGCGGCCCCGGCATCATCATGCTGTCGGCGCGCGGCGACGAGGTCGACCGCATCGTCGGGCTGGAGGTCGGCGCCGACGACTACCTCGCCAAGCCCTTCAGCCACCGCGAGCTGCTGGCGCGCGTCGCCGCGGTGCTGCGGCGGCGCCGCCCCGGGCCCGAGACCGGCCGGCTGCGCCACTTCGGGCCGTATACGGTCGACCTCGATGCGCACCGGCTGACGTGCAACGGCGCCGAGGTGGCGCTGTCGGGTGCCGAGTTCGCGCTGCTGCGAACGCTGCTCGACCACCCGGACCGCGTGCTCAGCCGCGATACCCTGGTCGAGCTGCTCAAGGGCTACGACCGCGCGCCCTTCGACCGCATGGTCGACGTTCGCGTCACCCGTTTGCGGCGCAAGATCGAGCCCGACCCCTCGCACCCGGTCTACCTGCGCACCGTCTGGGGCGTGGGTTACCTGTTCTGCCCGCGCGGGGCGGGGTGATGCCGCGCTCGCTGTTCGGCCGCATGGTGCTGGCGATCGCGCTGGTCGCGCTCGCATGCCAGGTGGTGACGATCGCGATCGTCGTCGCCTTCGGCCTGTGGCCGCTCGGTCGGCTCGCCACCGGCGACCTGGCGGCGCTGATGATCGAGGCCGTGAACGACTGGCAGGCCACGCCCGACGACGCGTCGCGCCGCTGGCTGGCGCGGCACCTGGCCGAGGAACACGGGCTGCACCTGCTCGACGCGCCGCCCGGCGCCGACGCCGACTGGCCGGCGCCCAAGGTCGAGCCTGTGCAGGCGGCGCGGCTGCTGCCCTACTTCCACCTGCTCGAGTCGGCGCTGGCCGAGCGCAGCGGCGCGCCGGTGCCGCTGGTGCACGGGCGCGACGCCGGCGGTGGCTCGTGGTACTGGGCGGCGCTGCCGGCCGGCGACGGCGGCGCGACGCTGCGCGTCGGCTTCGACGCCGCGCGCGTCGCGGTGCAGCCCTCGCTGGCGCTGCTTCTGGTGCTGACGGTCGGTGCGCTGGTGACGCTGGCCGCCGCCGCGGCGATGGCGCGCTGGCTGATCGGGCCGCTGCAGCGGCTGGTCGAGGCGACGCAGCCGATCGGCCAGGGCCGCCGCACGGCGCCGCTGCCCGAGTCCGGTCCGCAGGAGCTGGCGCAGGTCGCGCGCGCCTTCAATGCGATGGCCGAGCAGGTGCAGGAGCTGCTCGCGAACCGCACGACGCTGCTGGTCGGCGTGTCGCACGACCTGCGATCGCCGCTGGCGCGCATCCGGCTCGCGCTGGGCATGGCCGCCGAGCGCCCGGACCCGGCGCTGCTGGAGCGCATCGTGCGCGATGTCGACGCGATGAACGAGCTGATCGGCCGCTGCCTGGAAGTCGGGCGCGACTTCAGCGAGCGCGAGACGGCCGAGGTCGACCTGTGCCGCATGATGGCCGAGGTCGCGCAGGAGCATGCGCACCAGCGGGTGCAGGTGCGCGGGCAGCGGCGCGCGGACTGCCGGCTGCGCGTGCGGCCGCTGGCGCTGCGGCGCATCGTCTGCAACCTGGTCGACAACGCGGTGCGCTACGGCGGCGGGCAGCCGGTCGACATCGAGCTGCGCGTCGCCGACGGCGTGGCCGAGGTCGCGGTGCTCGACCGCGGCCCGGGCATCCCCGAGGGCGAGCGCGAGGCGGTGTTCCGCCCCTTCCACCGCCTGGAGGCCTCGCGCAGCCAGCGCACCGGCGGCAGCGGCCTCGGGCTGGCGATCGTGCGCCAGATCGCCAGCGCCAACGGCTGGACGGTGCAGCTGCGCGCGCGCCCGGGCGGCGGCACCGAGGCCTGCGTGCGGCTGCCGCTGGAGGGTGCCGCCGTCATGAGCTCATGACGAATCCGTCCTTGCCCGCGGCGACGGCGTCGCCGCACAATGCGGGCCCCGCCGAGCGAGCCGCGACGATGGAACACCTGCACCCGACCGAGGCCTACGAGCGACTGCAGGCCGAACCGAACATGCTGCTGGTCGACTGCCGCAGCGAGGTCGAGTTCTATTTCGTCGGCCACCCGGTCGACGCCGTCAACATCGAGTGGAATACGGCGCCGGACTTCGAGCTCAACCCGCACTTCGTCGACGAGGTGCTGCGCATGGCCGGGCGCAAGGACCGCCCGATCGTCCTCATCTGCCGCAGCGGCAAGCGATCCGTCGACGCCGGCCGGGCGCTGGAGGAATCGGGCTTCACGCACGTGGCCAACGTGCTCGAGGGCTTCGAGGGCGATCTCGACAAGCAGCACCACCGCGGCACGCTCGGCGGCTGGCGCAAGCACGGGCTGCCCTGGCGGCAGGTCTGATTCGGGATCGCGTTCAAACCCTCAACTTGCGCCTGCGGTCGAACGGCCGCGGACGGCACGTAGCGGACCTTCACCAGTGCCCACTGTTTGCCATGTGCGGCGTTCGACGTCCGCGCGTGCCAAGGCCGGCGGGCACCCTCCCACTCCATGCCCGGGGACAGTGCCCCGGGCGCTCGCCAGGCACAAACAGTCCGCAGGACTGTTTGTGTCCGGGCTCGCTCCCCCGGGCCGGGCTGCGCCCGCCCCTCCTCCTTTACTTACGTGGAGGGTGCCCGCCGACCTTGGCCTGCCAGCGCCCTGGTATCCAACCGTCGAATACCAGCTCGGTGGCCTGCCGAGGACGGCGGGTGCCCTTGCCCGTAAGTAAAGGAGGAGCCAGCGGCCGAAGGCCGGTGGCGGGGGAGCGAGCCCGGACACAAACAGTCCAGCGGACTGTTTGTGCCTGGCGAGCGCCCGGGGCACTGTCCCCGGGCATGGAGGGCAAGGGTACCCGCCGTCCTCGGCCCGCGCGATCGCTGCGAACTACGAGAAGGCAGGCACCCGATGACTGCAACGGGCTAACGGCGATCAATCGCCGCCGACCCAGTCCTTGGCGATCGTACGCGAACGCGTATTGTCTCTGGTCTGATGCCGAGACCGCGCGGGCACGCTGGTTCCTCGCAGACCAAGAAAGGTGACCCACCGCGACCTCGTCGACAGCCCGAAGCGAGCGGTCTGCGGCCGCAAGGCTGCCGCGCAGGGTTCAGCGCGAAGACGGGTCGCCAGATGGGCTGGACACGGCGGCTGCGGGATCGGCCGGCTCCAGCCCCGGCGCCTTGCGCGCGTTCCCGCGCGAAAAATCTATCGGATAGCGCTCGGCGTTGCGGCGCAGCTTGTCGCGCACCGCCTCGTCGAGGTCGATACCCAGCACGTCGGCCAACCGTGCCAGGTACAGCAGCACGTCGGCGATCTCGTCGCGCACCGCGCGTGCGGTCGCCGGATCGCGCGCGACCGTGCGCGACTCGTCCTCGGTCAGCCACTGGAAGACCTCGAGCAGCTCGCCGGACTCGCCCGCGAGCGCCATCGCCAGGTTCTTCGGCGAGTGGAAGCGCTCCCAGTCGCGCTCGCGAGCGAACTGCGCCAGCGCCGCCTGCAGCGTGCGGAGGTCGGCCAGCGGGGCGTCGTTCATCGGGGCGATCGGGGCGGTCGTGAGGATCGGGGCCGTGATCGTCTGCGCGATCGACGGCGGGGTCGGCGCGCAATACGGGACCGTGCCCGGCCGCGCCGCTGCTACACGTCGACGAAGGCGCCGCCCTCGTCGTCCTCGCGCGCGAGCCGCTCGGCGGCCTCGCGCTCGAGCTGGGCGCGGCGCTCGGCCAGGCGCTGGCGGCGCTGCTCGACGCTGTCGGTGTGCAATGCGATCGACATCTCGCCGAACAGCACCTGGCGCAGAAAGCGGTAGCCGAACTGCAGCAGTTCCAGGTCGTCCTCGAGCGCCAGTCGCAACTCCTCGGGCGGGACGTCGAAGGTGCCGACGAAGGCGTCGCTGGCGACGAAGCTGCGGAAGCGGTCGACGTCGTAGCAGGTCATGAAGAAGAGCTCCAGGCTGCGCTTGCTCGGCTTGCCGACCGTCGGCCCGGAGCTCTTCTTCTTCAGGATCAGCTGGCGCCAGCCGCGCGCCGCCTCGTCGACCTCGACCACGCCCTGCGCGGCGCGGTATTCGTCGATCGTCTGCGTCACCGGCTCCCGGTGCCCCAGGCAGTGGTCCTCGCGCACGACGGCGTACTGCTGGCGGTCGACGGACTCGTCCTGCTTGCGGATCGACAGCAGCGCCACCGGGTAGTAGCGGCAGGCGGTCGGGCGGTCCTCGTAGACGCTGCAGCCCTCGGGCGTCATGAAGCGGCACGCGCTGCCGCCCTCGACCGGCTTGAGCTTGACGCCTGCGATGCCGTCCTTCTCGAGCTCGTAGGGGACGGTGTAGTCCCTGAGAAATTCCGACGACGCCAGCCCGAGCCGCTGCCTCAACCGCACGATATCGACCGGCGTCAGCGAGATGTCGATATTGCTGCAGCAGGCGTTCCAGCACGCGATGCCCTTGCGGCAGCGGAACTGCAGCGGCGCGCTGCCTTCCAGCGTGACCGGGACGACGGGGCTTTGCGGGAAGGGGGACTCGGACTCGTTCATGCGCGGATTGTCGTCGTTCGGGCGTGGCCGCGCAGCAGCAGGGGCGGCTCGCGCGGGCGCCGCACGCGGGCGCGAGGGCGCGCGCGGGATGGGCCTAGGCCGGGCAGGAGGCGCTGTCGCCGGCGACCTTGCCGACCAGCAGCAGGAACTGCTCGAACGGCCCCATCACGCCCATCGCCTCCATCTTCGGGCCGCTGAAGCGCAGCGCGCCGAACATCATCGCGCGCATCGGCCCGTACTGGCCGCGCCCCATCTCGCCCCAATGCTCGGTCTTGGCGTGCATGACGTAGTCGACGCCGGAGTCCAGCTTCGTGTGCTCGACCCGCCCGCCGTAGACGCAGACCGCCTTGCCGTCGCGCGCGGCGACGCGCAGCTCACGCCGGGTCGCTTCGCCGCACTCGCTGCGGTACAGGTGGATCAGCTTGAATCCCTTGCCGCCGTCGTTGCGGACCCACGAGCCGCCGAGTTCGTCGACCAGCGCCGGCGTGGCGTTCCACTGCGCGCAGGCCTGCGCGGCCCATTCGTCGGACATCATCGTCACGGGCTGCGCAGCGTGGGCGGCTGCCATGCCGGCGAGGCCGGCATGGCCGAGGATCAGTCGCTTCATGCGATCTCCTTCAGGGGCATGGATCGGCGCGCGCGGCGCGCCGCAATGAAAGATGCCGGGCCGCCACGCTCGCGCGCGGCGTGCCCGGCATGCTCGGGGTGGCGGCGCGCCCCGTCCGGGGCGCGGCACCGGGGCCGCCGGCCGGCCGGCGGCCTGGCCTCAGTGCGCCGCGGCCTTGAACAGCTTGCTCTTGTCGACCAGGTCGACGTGGCGGCGCTTGAAGCAGGTCCACTTGCGCGTCGACTTGTCGTAGACCGAGTTGACGAAGCAGTGCCAGTTCTCCTCGTCGACGAAGTTCTTGTCGGTCCGGTAGTAGAAGCCCGGGTAGCGGCTCTCCTGGCGGAACTGGATGTGCTTCATGTGCGCTTCCGCGGTCAGGATGCGGTGGTAGTTCTCCCAGGCGCGCAGCAGCTCGTGGAGATCCTTTGCGCGCATCTTGCCCGCGTCCTCCTTCAGCATCTCGAGCTTCTGCTCGGCGACGTTCAGCATCACCTCGTTGGTGTTGTAGTAGGTCGCCACGCCCGCGACATACTCGTCCATGATCTTCTGCAGCCGGAACTGCAGCATCTTGGGCGTGATGTAGTGCGGGTTGATGTCGATCGCGGTCGTGTAGTCCTTGTGCTGCAGGTAGGTGCGCACCGGCTTGTAGATCTGCTCGGCGAGCTCGGCGGGGTCGGTGTCGAGCTCGGGCGTCCAGCCGGCGTTGTCGAGCGCGAACCTGACCATCGCCTTGGCCGCGAGCCGGCCCTCGGCGTGCGAGCCGGAGCTGAACTTGTGGCCCGAGGCGCCGACGCCGTCACCGGCGGTGAACAGGCCCTTGACGGTGGTCATCGAGCGGTAGCCCCAGTTCCAGCCGCGCGGCAGGTGCGCCGGCACGCCGTCGATCTCGGGCTCGTCGGCGCTCGGCGCGCCGACGTCGGTCGGGCCCGAGACCCAGATGCCGCAGCAGCCCGAGTGCGAGCCGAGCAGGTAGGGCTCGGTCGGCATCAGCTCGCTCATCGTCTTCTCGGGCTCGATGTTCTCGCCGACCCAGATCCCGCACTGGCCGATGCACATGTCGAGGAAGTCCTCCCAGGCCTCGGCCTCGAGGTGCTTGACCTCCTTCGGCGACAGCGTCTCGCGCAGCTTGCCGAGCGCGGTCACGGTATCCATGTAGATCGGGCCGCGGCCTTCCTTCATCTCCTTGAGCATCAGGTGGTTGCGCAGGCACGACGCCGGCACTGCCGCCTGGCCATAGGGCGGGTACTGGTCGAGCAGCTCCTTGTTCTTGACCATGTAGTCCTCGCCGTAGGCGTTGACGGCCTTGGCCTTGAACAGCAGGAACCACGCTCCGACCGGGCCGTAGCCGTCCTTGAAACGGGTCGGGACGAAGCGGTTCTCCATCATCGTGAGTTCCGCGCCGGCCTCGGCCGCCATCGAGTAGGTGCTGCCGGCGTTCCACACCGGGTACCACGCGCGGCCCGTGCCCTCGCCGACCGAGCGCGGGCGGAACAGGTTGACGCAGCCGCCGGCGGCCAGCAGCACGGCCTTGGCCTTGTAGACGAAGATCTTGTTGTCGCGCACCGAGAAGCCGACCGCGCCGGCGATGCGCGACGGGTCCTTCTTGTCGTTGACGAGCTTGACGATGAAGACGCGCTCCTGGATCCGGTCCAGCCCGAGCGCCTTCTTCGCCGCCTCGGCGACGATCCACTTGTAGGACTCGCCGTTGATCATGATCTGCCACTTGCCCGATCGCACCGGCTTGCCGCCGTCCTTCAGCGCCGGCAGCTCCTCCTTGAGCGCCTCGGCACCATCGTGGCGCACGCCGTCGGCGTCGGTCTTCCAGATCGGCAGGCCCCATTCCTCGAACAGGTGCACCGACTCGTCGACGTGGCGTCCCAGGTCGTAGGCCAGGTCGTCGCGCGTGATGCCCATCAGGTCGTTGCTGACCATGCGCGCGTAGTCGGCCGGGTCCTGCTCGGGGCCGATGTAGGTGTTGATCGCCGACAGGCCCTGCGCGACCGCGCCGGAGCGGTCCATCGCCGCCTTGTCGACCAGCTTGATGCGCAGCTCCTTGCCGGTCTCGGCCTTGACGGCCTCGGCCCAGCGCATCATCTCGTAGGCGGCGCCGCAGCAGGCCATGCCGCCGCCGATCAGCAGGATGTCCAGGTCTTCCTGGACCACTTCCGGATTCTCGAAGGTACCCATGTCAGTCTCTCGTGTCGATGTCGGTCGGTCGGGCGGGGCTCACTTGGCGCGCAGCAGCTCGCCGTCGCGGCCCTTGCGGTAGCCGCCGCTGGCGGTGAAGTAGCCCGGCTTGTCGATGTCGGCCAGCTTGGGCATCTCCTTGCCGCCGTAGGGCTGGATCGAGCCCTCCTCGGTCGTGCGGATCGGGAACTTGAAGCGCTTGAGCGTGCCGTTGCGGAACTTGATCGTCCACATGATCGAGTCCGATCCGCGCAGCGGCTGCACCGAGCCGCCGAGCGGGACGATGTCGGCGTAGTGGCGCACCTCGATCGCGTTCTGCGGGCAGATCTTGACGCAGGAGTAGCACTCCCAGCACTGCTCGGGCTCCTGGTTGAAGGCCTTCATCGGGTGGCCGGTCTGCGAGCCGTCCTTGTCCAGCAGCATCAGGTCGTGCGGGCAGATGTACATGCAGGCCGTCTTGTCCTGGCCCTTGCATCCGTCGCACTTGTCGGTTCTCACGTAGGTGGGCATCGTCTTGCTCCGTCTCGCTTGGCTACAACATGCCGGCACGTGTGGCGCCGGCGACTTCGGGGATCTCTGGGTCTCAGCGCGCCGAATGGCCGGCGAGCTTGACCTCGACGCGGCTGCCCGCGTCCAGGCCGGCGTAGTACGCGCGCAGCACCTCGAGCACCTCGGGGCGGCTGAACTCGGCCGGCACCTCGTCGCCTTCGGACAGCCACTTGCGCAGCTTGGTGCCCGACACCAGCAGCCGGTCCTTCTCGTCGTGCGGGCAGGTGCGCGCGCTGGCCATGCCGCCGCAGCGGTAGCACCAGAAGGTCCAGTCGATCTTCAGCGCCTGCGTCTCGAGCGCGCCCGGCGGCAGGTGGTCGAAGATATGGTGGGCGTCGAACGGGCCGTAGTAGCTGCCGACCCCGGCGTGGTCGCGGCCGACGATCAGGTGCGAGCAGCCGTAGTTCTGGCGGAACAGCGCGTGCAGCAGCGCCTCGCGCGGGCCGGCGTAGCGCATGTCCAGCGGGTAGCCGGCCTGCACGATCGTCGACGGCATGAAATAGTGCTGCACCAGCGTCCCGATCGCCTTCGTGCGCACCTCGGCCGGGATGTCGCCCGGCTTGAGCGCGCCCAGCAGCGAGTGCACCAGCACGCCGTCGCAGACCTCGATCGCGACCTTGGCGAGATACTCGTGCGAGCGGTGCATCGGGTTGCGGGTCTGGAACGCGGCGATGCGCGACCAGCCGAGCTTCGTGAACAGTGCGCGCGTCTGCGCCGGCGTCATGTACAGCTCGCCGTACTTCTCCGGGAAGCCGCCCTGCGACAGCACCTTCACCGGCCCGGCGAGGTTGACCTCGCCCTGCTCGATCACCATGCGCACGCCGGGGTGCTCGAGATCGGTCGTGCGATAGACGCTGGCGCACTCGTGCGCCTTGTCGATCGCGTAGACCTCGGTGACCAGCATCGTCGCCAGGATCGATCCGTCGTCCGGGTCTTGCAGCGCGATCTCCTGCCCGGTGCGGATGCCCGCCGACGCCGAGGCCGACAGCGTGATCGGGATCGGCCAGAACAGCCCGCTGGCGGTTCGCATGCCGTCGCACACGCCCTGCCAGTCGGCGTGCGTCATGAAGCCGTCCAGCGGCGTGAAGCCGCCGATGCCCAGCATCAGGATGTCGCCGCGCTCGCGCGAGCTGACGCGCAGCCGCGTCATCGTCTGCGCGCGCGCGCACTCGGCGGCGAGCGCATCGCCCTGCAGCAGCAGCGGCATCAGCTCGCCGCCGCCGTGCGGCCGTACCAGTTGACTCATCCGGGCGCGTCCTCCGAGGGTGTGCCGTCCGCCGATCCGCCTTGCGGCGGTGGCCCGGCGCAGGCGGTACAAGCCTCCGGGACCGGCCGCGCGGCCGGTTAGCATCGGCACGCTGGCGATGCACAGACCGCCGCCCGATAACCCGGTTGACGGTAGGCATTAGGCGCGGCGCCGGCCTCGGGTGTCTATAGCCGGGACGGGTGAGCGCCGGCTACCCATCCGGGTAATGCCCCGGCTGCCCTCGTTGTCGCGTCGGCGATGATTGGTGTTCAAATAAGCCATGTTGCATATTCGGCCCTTCTGACGGTCCGCCGACGATGAATGCACCCGCCTTGCCAGGTCTGGTCGCCGAGCTCTCGGCGGGCCTGGCTGCGGGTGGCGACCTGCCGGCCCTGCTGCAGCGCTTCCTCGCCCCGGTGGTCGGGCTGTGCGGCGCGCAGGCCGGCGCGGTACGCATGCTGTCGGCGGACGGTCGGCGACTGGATCTCATCGCCGAGCACGCGCTGCCGGCGGCGCTGCTGCCGGCAGCGCGATCGGTCGAGCGCGACTGCGGCGTCTGCGGGCGCGCCACCGCAGGCGCGGCCGAGCTGGCCTGGAGCGACCCGGCGGCCCCCTGCGTGAAGGGGCATCGCCCGGCGCCGGGCAGCTTCGCGCGCGTCCTCGCGGTGCCGCTGGCCTACCGGGGGCAGGTGCTGGGGCTGTACAACCTGTTCTTCGACCGCCCCGATGCGGCGCTGTCCGAGCCGGTGGCGGCGCTGCTGAAGACCTTCGGCGAACTGCTCGGGCTGGCGCTGCACAAGGAGCGGCTCGAGCGCGAGCAGCTGCGCGCCGCGGTGCTCGCCGAGCGCCAGCACATGGCGGCCGAGCTGCACGACTCGGTCGCGCAGTCGCTGTATTTCGCCAAGATGCGGCTGCTGCTGCTGGACGCCGCGATCGAGCGCGGCGACAGCGCTGCCGCGCACGGCTATTGCACCGAGCTGCGCGGCGTGATCGGGCAGGCGCACGCCGGGCTGCGCGAGCTGCTGACGCAATGCCGCGCGCCAGCCGCGCCCGGGGGCTTCCGCGGTGCGCTCGAGGCCAGCCGCGCCGGGCTGCAGCAGGCGCTCCAGATCGAGGTCGAGGTCGAGGACCGCGTGCCCGAGCTGCAGCTCGACGGCGAGCGCGACCTGCAGGTGCACCGCATCGTGCAGGAGGCGCTGGCCAACGTCGCGCGCCATGCCGGCGCGCGCCATGCCTGGATCACGATCGAGCGCCGCGACGATGCGCTGGAGGTCGTCGTCGACGACGACGGCTGCGGCCTGCCGGCGGCGCCACAGGGTGCCGAGGGCGGGCACTTCGGCCTGGGCATCATGCGCGAGCGCGCGGCGCGGCTGGGCGGGCGTGTCGAGGTGCTGCCGCGCGCCGGTGGCGGCACGCGGGTGCGGCTGCGGATGCCGGTCGGGCTGGCGCCGCCGCCGGTGCACGAGGCACCTGCGTTGCCGCAGGACGTGCGGGAGGCGCCTGCGTTGCCGCAGGCTATGCAGGAAGCGCCTGCGTTGCCGCAGGCGCGGGCCGCATGACGGGCGCCGACGGCAACGGATCGCCGGCGCGGCTGCGCGTCGTGCTGGTCGACGACCACGCGCTGTGCCGCACCGGGCTGTCGGACCTGCTGCGCCACCGCGGCCAGGTCGAGGTCGTCGCCTCGCTCGGCGATGCGGAGCGTGTCGGCGCGGTGCTGCGCGAGCAGCAGCCCGACCTCGTCGTGATGGACCTGCGGATGCCCGAGGTCGACGGCCTGACGCTGCTGCGCCGGCTGCGCGCCGAGGGCGTGCAGACCCCGGCGATGATCCTGACGATGAGCGACTCCGAGGCCGACCTCGCCGCTGCGCTGCGCGTCGGCGTGCGCGGCTACCTGCTCAAGGACATGGAGCCCGAGGATGTGATCGCGTCGATCGAGCGCTGCGCGCGCGGCGAGCTGGTCGTCGCACCGTCGATGACGGTCAAGCTCGCGCAGATGCTCGAGGGCGGGCCGTCGCGATCGAGCGAGCGGCGCGACCAGCTCGCCTCGCTGACCGAGCGCGAGCGCCAGATCCTGGAACACCTCGCGCGCGGCGAGAGCAACAAGACGATCGCGCGCGCGCTCGACATCAGCCACGATACCGTCAAGCTGCACGTGCGGCACATCCTGGCCAAGCTCAACCTGAGCTCGCGCGTCGAGGCCGCGGTCTTCGCGGTCGAGGCGCGCATCGAGGCCGACCACCCGACGCACCGCTGAGCTCGCGCGCGGCACGCGCGTCGGTGTCGCGGCGTGCGCGCCGTGCCGGGCAGCGCGCCGCCCTTCCGGCGGGGCGCCCTGCAACCCTTGCCGCATCCGGCGCCGCGGTGGCACGATGCGCATCGCGATGCGAACCGACCCCGATCCCCGCGGCCCTGGTGCCGGCGCCGAGGCGCGCCGCCGGATGCTGCGCACGATGCTGGCGCTGGCGGGCGGGCTGGGGCCGGGCGCCGCGCGCGAGGCCGACGCGGCCGGCGCGGAGGCGACCGCGAGCGGCGGCACCGCCGGGCAGCCC
>JACPVA010000077.1 GCA_016191995.1 Burkholderiales bacterium
AGCGCCTGGTTGGCGCTGTTGGCGTGCAGCGTGGCCAGGCACAGGTGGCCGGTCTCGGCGAATGCGACCGCGTGCTCCATCGTCTCGCGGTCGCGGATCTCGCCCATCAGGATGACGTCCGGCGCCTGGCGCAGCGTATTCTTCAGCGCCTGCTCCCAGCCGTCGGTGTCGATGCCGACCTCGCGCTGGGTGACGATGCAGTTCTTGTGCGGGTGCACGAACTCGACCGGGTCCTCGATCGTGATGATGTGCCCGTAGCTGTGCTCGTTGCGCCAGTCGACCATCGCCGCCAGCGACGTGCTCTTGCCGCTGCCGGTGGCGCCGACGAAGATCACCAGGCCGCGCTTGGTCATCGCGACGTCCTTGAGCACCTTGGGCAGGCCCAGCACGTCGATCGTCGGCAGCGTCTGCGGGATCGTGCGGAAGACCAGCCCGACATGGCCCTGCTGCAGGAAGGCATTGACGCGGAAGCGCCCGACGCCGGCCGGCGAGATCGCGAAGTTGCACTCCTTGGTGCGCTCGAACTCGGCTGCCTGCTTGTCGTTCATCACCGCGCGCGCGAGCTGCAGCGTGTGCTGGCCGGTGAGCGGCTGCGGGCTGACCTTGGTGACCTTGCCGTCGACCTTGACCGCGGGCGGGAAGTCCGCGGTCAGGAACAGGTCCGAGCCGTTGCGCTGGATCATCAGGCGCAGCAGGTCGGTGACGAACTTGGAGGCTTGATCGCGTTCCATTCAGCGGATCCTTCGTTGGCGCGCCGGTCTCAGCCGGGGAAGTTCTCGGGGATCTTGGCCTTGGCGCGCGCCTCGACCGGCGCGATCAGGTTGCGCCGCACGAGGTCGGCGAGGTTCTGGTCCAGCGTCTGCATGCCCAGGCTCTGGCCGGTCTGGATCGCCGAGTACATCTGCGCGATCTTGTTCTCGCGGATCAGGTTGCGGATCGCCGAGCTGCCGATCATGATCTCGTGCGCGGCGACGCGCCCCGAGCCGTCCTTGACCTTGCACAGCGTCTGCGAGATCACCGCCACCAGCGACTCGGACAGCATCGCGCGCACCATCTCCTTCTCCGCCGCCGGGAAGACGTCGACGACGCGGTCGACGGTCTTGGCCGCGCTGCTCGTGTGCAGGGTGCCGAAGACGAGGTGCCCGGTCTCGGCCGCGGTCAGCGCGAGCCGGATCGTCTCCAGGTCGCGCAGCTCGCCGACCAGGATCGCGTCCGGGTCCTCGCGCAGCGCCGAGCGCAGCGCGTTGTTGAAGGACAGCGTGTGCGGGCCGACCTCGCGCTGGTTGACGAGGCATTTCTTGCTCTCGTGGACGAACTCGATCGGGTCCTCCACCGTCAGCACATGGCCGTACTCGTTCTCGTTGAGGTGGTTGACCATCGCCGCCAGCGTGGTCGACTTGCCCGAACCCGTCGGCCCGGTGACCAGCACCAGCCCGCGCGGCTTGAGCGCCAGCTCGGCGAAGACCTTGGGCGCGTTGAGCTGTTCCAGCGTCAGGATCTTGCTCGGGATGGTGCGGAAGACCGCCCCGGCGCCGCGGTTCTGGTTGAACGCGTTGACGCGAAAGCGCGCCAGCCCCTGGATCTCGAAGCTGAAGTCGCACTCGAGCGTATCCTCGTAATGCTTGCGCTGGGCATCGTTCATGATGTCGTACACCATGTCGTGCACCATCTTGTGGTCCAGCGGCTCGACGTTGATCCGCCGCACGTCGCCGTGCACGCGGATCATCGGCGGCAGCCCGGCCGACAGGTGCAGGTCCGATGCCTTGTTCTTGACCGAGAAGGCCAGCAGCTGGGTGATATCCATGTCAGCGGTACCCGGCCGCCCGAAGCCACTGACAGCCCCCGCGGGGGGCAGCGAGCGAGAGCGAGCGTGGGGGTAGGTTCATTACATTGGGCCGCGCGCGGGCGGCTCGAGGAGCTCGATCGATTATGGGCAGCATCGTCACCCGGCTACAAGAAGTGAAGCGGCGCATTGCGGCCGCATCTTCGGCCGCCGGGAGGGATGCCGACTCCGTCACGCTGCTGGCGGTCGGCAAGACGCAGCCGGCCGAGGCGCTGCGCGCGGCGCACGCCGCCGGGCAGCGCGATTTCGGCGAGAACTACGTGCAGGAGGCGCTGGCCAAGATCGAGGCGCTGCGCGACCTGCGCGGCGCGATCGTCTGGCACCTGATCGGCCCGTTGCAGAGCAACAAGACGCGCACGGTGGCCGAGGCCTTCGACTGGGTGCATTCGGTCGACCGCCTGAAGACCGCCGAGCGGCTCGCCGCGCAGCGTCCGCCGGGCATGGCGCCGCTGCAGCTGTGCCTGCAGGTCAACGTCAGCGGCGAGGCGAGCAAGAGCGGCGTGGCCGCGGACGAATTGCCGGCGCTGGCGCGCGCGGTGGCGGCGCTGCCGGCCGAGCGCGTGCGGCTGCGCGGGCTGATGGCGATCCCGGCGCCGGCCGAGGGCCTCGGTGCCCAGCGCGCGCCGCACCGCCGGCTGCGCGAGCTGCTGCAGGCGCTGCGCGCCGAGGGCCTGGCGCTGGATACGCTGTCGATGGGGATGAGCGACGACCTCGAGGCCGCGGTCGCCGAAGGGGCGACGATCGTCCGCGTCGGCAGCGCGATCTTCGGCGCGCGGGGCCGCGCCGACCCCCGCGACCGCGGGGCGTGAGTCGTTCACGAAACTCGAACTCAAGTTCGTCGCCGCCGATCCGAGACGGAAAATTCACGCCGCCCGGCGTGCGAAGTTCACGTCGACGATGTCACGTTTCAAAATGTGACTGGCCCCCGAACACGGCGCTTTTCTTCAGGATCGCGGCCATCGCATCCTGCCCCCGGAAAGGCTCGTGATGAACCTGCTGACCCCCTTCATCGTCCTGATCGAGCGCCGCGGCCGGCGCGCCCGCCGCCGCCGCCTGAGCTGGCTGTTGGCGTCGCTGATGGTCGGCGCCGGGCTGGCGGCGCCGGCGCAGGCCGCCGCCGCGTCGCAGCAGCGCAAGGTCGCGCGCGACCTGCAGGCGGTGGTCGACGCCGCCAGCACGCCGTCGAATGTGCGCTGGGCGCGCGACAAGGGCGGCCAGCGCCAGGTCGACGCGATCGTCGTCGGCCTGGCCAGCGACCCCGAGCAGCGCGGGCTCGCCAGCGCCGTGACCGCGCTCGGCGGCAGCGTCCGCGCGCGCTTCGCGGCGATCAACGCGCTGGCGGTGACGCTGCCGGCCAAGTCGGTCTCGCAGCTCGAGTCGTCGTCCTTCCTCGCCTCGGTGTCGCCGGACCGCGTCGTGCAGCGCAATGCGAGCCAGGTCGAGGTCGTCAGCGGCACCTGGCACACGCAGGTCCGTACCAGCGGCAAGAAGGCCGGCACGGTGACCGGGCTGGACGGCAGCGGCGTCGGCATCGCGGTGCTCGACAGCGGGATCATGGCCGCGCACCGTGCCTTCGCCGATGCCAGCGGCGCGCCGCGCGTGGCGCGCAGCGTCGACCTCGTCGGTCGCGCGGCGACGGCGGCGTCGGCCGCGTCGCTGGCCCCGGGCAGCGCCGAGCGCGCGGCCTTCGAGGCCTCGATCTCCAACGCTGGCGCCAGCGTTCCCGACCCCTACGGCCACGGTACCCACGTCGCCGCGATGGCCGCCGGGCGTAGCGCGAACGACTATATCGACATCGGCGGCGTCGCCCCCGGCGCTCGGTTGTTCGACGTGCGCGTGCTCGGCGCCGACGGCAGCGGCCAGATCAGCGACGTGCTCGCCGGCATCGACTGGGTGGTCTACAACGCCCGGCTGCACGGCATCCGGGTCGTCAACCTGAGCCTGTCGGCCAATTCGACCGAATCCTGGCAGACCGACCCGCTGGCGCGCGCCGTGCGCGTGGCCACCGCCTCCGGCCTTGCCGTCGTCGTCGCGGCCGGCAACTACGGCTCGGCGGGCGGCGTTGCGCAGTACGGCAGCATCGGCTCGCCCGGGCACGACCCGTCGGTCATCACGGTCGGTTCCTCGCACCTGCAAGGGACGCTGGCGCGCAGCAACGATACCGTCAACCTGTTCAGCTCGCGCGGGCCGACGCGCGGCGCGCTGCTGCTCGTCGACGGCACGCGGCGGCCGGACAACCTGCTCAAACCCGACCTGGTGGCGCCTGGCAACCGCATCGTCTCGGCTGGGGCAACCTCGGTCGACGGCTTCGCGAGCTGGAACCTGCTGGCACTGAGCTATCCGACGCTGCTCGACGGGCTGTCGTGGCTGCAGGGCTACGCCCGCACCGTGATGACAATGTCGGGCACCTCGGTCGCGGCCCCGGTGGTCGCCGGCGCGGCGGCGCTGGTGCTGCAGGCCAACCCTGGCCTGACACCACCGCTGGTCAAGGCGGTGCTGCAATATGCGGCGCAGCCACTGCCCGGCGCGACGCTGGCGGACCAGGGTGCCGGGCTGGTCAATGTCGAGGGTGCGGTGCGGCTGGCGCGCGCGCTGCGCACCGACATCGCGAGTCGGGTCGACGCCGGCACCATCGGCGTCGGCAGCACGCTCAACAGCAGTTCGCTGCCGACGCCGTCGACGACGATCGAGGGCCAGACCTTCGGCTGGTCGCGCATGGTCTTCGCGGGCGGGAACCAGATCCTCGGCGGCAGCGCGCTGTTCACGCGCTACCAGGCGATCTGGGACCCGCGGCTGACCTGGGCCGGCGACGCCGCGCGGCGCATGTCGATTGCCTACTGGCCGGCCAGCAACACGGTGGCCGCGGGCACCGTGCCGCGCAGCTTCACCGAGTCCGCCGTGGCCAGCGGCAGCCTGCTGAGCAGCGGTGTCGTGCTGGCCAGCGGTCTGACCGGCACCGCCAGTGTCTTCGCGCCGACGGCGACGCTGACGCAGGCGCTGGTCGGCGGCAGCGGGGTCGTCCTCAGCGAAGGGGTGGTGCTCAGCGAAGGCGTCGTCCTCAGCGAGGGCGTGGTGCTGAGCGAGGGTGTCGTCCTCAGCGAGGGCGTGGTGCTCAGCGAAGGCGTCGTCCTCAGCGAGGGCGTGGTCCTGAGCGAAGGTGTCGTGCTCAGCGAGGGCCTGGTCAGCGCACCCTGAGCCTGCCGCCGCAGGCCGCGCCGGGCGGCTCAAGTCCGCCGGCGCGGCGGCCGAAAACGACGGACCAGTCCCTGCCGGGCGCTGGCGGCGCGTCCCTCGCACCGCCAGCACCCGCACCCCGCGACGATGTCCGAACCCTCGATGCCCAACGCCGCCCGTGCCGCCACACCGTGGGCGCGGCTGCACGCGGCGCTGATGCCGGACTACAACCGCGCCGCCACCGCCTACTGGTGGGCGATGGTCGCGCTGGGCGCGACGGCGCTGGCCTGGTCCCTGGCCAGGCTCGCCGGCGCGGGATGGTCGGTGCAGCTTCAGGTGCTGTTCGGCTGCGTCGTCGTCGTCGTCGCCGGGCTGTTCCCGGTCAACATCCCGGGGTCCAAGAATTCCTTCGTCGCCGGCGAGATCTTCATCCTGCTGCTGCTGCTGCTGCACGGGGCCGAGGCGGCGGCGCTGGCCGCCGCCGCGGAGGCCTTCGTCGGCTCGGCGCGAACGACCCGGCGCTGGACCAGCCGCCTGGTCAGCCCGGCGACCGCGGCGGTGTCGATCCTCGCGCTCGGCAGCGCGCTGCACCTGACGCTGCAGGCGCTGGGCGCGGGCGGGGCGGTCGGTGGTGCGGCGCTGGTGCTGCTGACGATCGGCTTCGCGATCGCGACCTTCCTGCTCAATACCGCGCTGATCACCGTGATCCCGCAGCTCAAGGCCGGCCAGCCGCTGCAACTGACCGCCTTCCTGGCCAACTTCGGCTGGGTCGGCACGACCTACGCCGCCAGCGCGCTCGTCGCGGCGGTGCTGTTCCTCGCCTTCGAGGCCACCGGCATCGGCATCATGGCCGGTGCGGTGCCGATCATCATCGTGCTGCTGGTGATGCTGCACTACCACTTCCGCCAGCGCGAGTCCGACGCCCGCGCGCAGCAGCTGAGGATCGACGCCGCCGAGCGCGAGGCCGAGCAGGCCGCGCGCCACCTGCGGCAGATGCGCGACAGCGAGCAGCGCTTCCACGCCGCCTTCTCGCACGCGGCGATCGGCATGGCGCTGGTCAGCGCCGACGGCGAGATCCTGCAGGCCAACCCGGCCCTGGCCGAGCTGCTCGGTCGCGACGAGCAGGCGCTGGCCGGGCGGCCGTTCCAGGACTTCGTCGATGGCGCCGACCGCGAGCCGCTGCTGCGGCTGTGGCGGCGCGCCGCGGCGCGCGAGGGCGGCGATGCCGCGCTCGAGCTGCACTGCCTGCGCGCCGACGGGCGCCGCGTCGTCGCCGCGCTGCACAGCGGCCGCTTCGCCGACAGCGACGCCGGGCAGCCGTGCCTGATCCTGCAGGTGCAGGACATCACCGCGCGCCGCGATGCCGAGGCCAGGCTGCAGCATATCGCCTACCACGACAGCCTGACCGCGCTGGCCAACCGCGTGCGCTTCGGCGAGTGCCTGGCCGAGGCGATCGAGCGCTGCCGCGTCGACCCGGGCTACTGCTTCGCGGTCATGTACCTGGACTTCGACCGCTTCAAGCTGATCAACGATACGCTGGGGCACAGCGCCGGCGACCGCTTCCTGACGATGGTCGCGCAGCGCATCCGCGAGCAGGTGCGGCCCAGCGACACCGTCGGCCGGCTCGGCGGCGACGAGTTCGCGATCCTGGTCGACAACCTGGGCGACGAGCGCTCGCTGCTGTCGATGGCCGACCGGCTGCAGCAGGCGCTGTCGCGCCCGTATGCGCTCGAGGGCACCGAGGTCACCTCCAGCGCCAGCATCGGCATCACCTTTAGCAGCGTCGGCTACAGCTCGCCCGGCGACGTGCTGCGCGACGCCGATATCGCGATGTACCGCGCCAAGAATGCCGGCCGCGCGCGCACCGCGATGTTCGACGCCAGCCTGCGCGCGCAGCTCGCGGCCCAGGTCGAGCTCGAGCGCGAGCTGCGGCATGCGCTCGAGCACGAGCAGCTCGAGCTCGTCTTCCAGCCGATCTACGACCTGGGCAGCGGGCGCGTGCACAGCTTCGAGGCGCTGCTGCGCTGGCAGCACCCGGAGCGCGGCGCGGTCGCGCCGGGCACCTTCATCCCGCTCGCCGAGGAGTCGGCGCTGATCGGGCAGCTCACCGACTGGGTGCTGACGCGCGCCTGCGCGCAACTGCGCCGCTTCGAGCTCGCGCACCCGCTGCCGCGCCGGCCGCGGCTGTGCGTCAACGTCTCGGGCACCGACATGTGCCGCGCGAGCTTCGTCTCGCATGTCGCCGCGGCGCTGCTGACACATGGGCTGGAGCCGGCGCAGCTGACGCTGGAGATCACCGAGAGCACGCTGATGCACCGGCTCGACAGCGCGCTCGAGGTGATGAACCAGTTGCGCGAGCTCGGCGTCGGGCTGTCGGTGGACGACTTCGGCACCGGTTACTCGTCGCTGTCCTACCTGTCGACGCTGCCGATCACGAGCCTGAAGATCGACCGCTCGTTCGTGCGCAGGTTGCACGACCAGGCGCGCGACGCCGAGGTCGTCAAGGCCGTCATCACGCTCGGCCATGCGCTGGGCAAGACGGTGATCGCCGAGGGCATCGAGACGCCGGCGCAGCTGGCGCAGCTGCGCGCGCTGGGCTGCGAGCTCGGCCAGGGCTACCTGCTGGCGCGGCCGCTGTCGGCCGAGCGCGCCTCGGGCACGCTGGCGGCCGAGCGCCGCTGGCCGGGCCCGGATGCGCGGCCGTCGGAGTTCGACCGCTTCGTGCCGACCAGCCTCGGCGAGGCCGGCGCGGTGCTGCATTGACGCGGCGGCCCGCCGGCTGCCAGCTGCACCGTCGCCACCGGGGTGCCGGCCGCGCGCCTCGCCGCCGCGCTACAGCGGCAGCTGCGTCGTGTGCTTGACCTCCTCCATCACCGCGTAGGTGCGCGTCTCGCGCACGCCGGGCAGGGTCCAGATGACGTTGCCGATGAACTGCCGGTAGGCGCCCATGTCGGCGACGCGCGTCTTCAGCAGGTAGTCGAAACCGCCGGCGACCAGGTGTGCCTCGAGGATCTCCGGGCGCGACTGCACCGCGGCCTTGAAGTCGTCCATCACGTCGTGCACGGTGCGGTCCAGCAGCACCTCGATGAAGACGAGCAGCCCGGCGCCGAGCCTGGCCGGATCCAGCCGCGCCTCGTAGCCGAGGATGTAGCCGTCGCGCTGCAGCCGGCGCACGCGCTCGAGCACCGCGGTCGGCGACAGGTGCACCGCCTCGGCGAGCTTGAGGTTGCTGATCCGGCCGTCGGCCTGCAGCACGCGCAGGATGCGGCGGTCGATCTTGTCGATCTCGCGCGTGCCGCCTGGGCCGTCGGCCTCGTCCATGGCTGCGCATTGTCCACCCGCACGGCGCCGTCGCGTCCGGCGGGCGGGCTGCGGACAGTGCTAACCTGATGGGATCGCATCACCCAGCCTCAGGAGGAACGTCATGCATCACGCCCCATCTTCGGCCCGCCGCACGACGGCGGCGGTCGCGCTGGCCTGCGCGGTCGCGCTGGCCGGTTGCGAGACCATGAGCGAGCGCCAGCGCGGGACTGCGCAGGGCGCGGCGGTCGGCGCCGTTGCCGGCGCGATCATCGGCAAGGCCACCGGCGGCAAGGCCGGCACCGGCGCGGTAGCCGGCGCGGCGGTCGGCGCAGTCGCCGGCAACCTGTGGTCCAAGCGCATGGAGGACAAGCGGCGCGCGATGGAGCAGGCCACGCAGGGCACCGGCATCGAGGTCGCGCGCACCGAGGACAACCAGCTCAAGGTCAACGTCCCGAGCGACATCTCGTTCGACGTCGGGCGCGCCGATCTCAAGCCGGCGCTGCGCCCGGTGCTCGACCAGTTCGCGCAGGGGCTGGACCAGACGACGACCGTGCGCATCGTCGGCCACACCGACAGCACCGGCAGCGACGCCATCAACGACCCGCTGTCGGTGCAGCGCGCGCGCACCGTGAGCGACTACCTGCAGGACCGCGGCGTGCCGGCGGCGCGGCTGGAGATCGCCGGCCGTGGCGCGCGCGAGCCGGTGGCCGACAACGCGACGCCCGAGGGGCGGGCGAAGAACCGCCGCGTCGAGCTCTTCCTGCGCGAGCCGGCGGCCTGAGGGCGGCCGCGCCCCATGCCTCGCCGCCCCGGCGCGGGCACGTGCCCGCGGTCGAACGGCCGCGGGCGGCCCATGGCGGTCATTCGCGACGCTTGCCTGTTTTCCGCGGCCGGCGTTCGACGCGTAGCGCAGCAAGGCCGCGGGGGCTCTGCAGCCGGGCTCAAGAGTCGCCGCCCGGCCTGCGGCCGGGTCCCCTGCGCTGCTCGCTCCGCGGCGCGGCTGCGCTGGCTTCGCGCCGACGCTCCCGCGTCGTCGCATAGATCCTCCTCGCCGGTCCGTCGCCTGCGGCGCCGGACTCCCGCCGCTGCGCTGCGCTGCTCGGCGGCGCCTATTCGCCCGGCCGCAGAGCCCCCGCGTCCTTGCGGGACCCGAGGTGGTATTCGACGGTCGAACACCGACTACGTGGCCGCGAAGCCGGGAGCGGGCCGGCCGGGGCGCGTGTGGGAGGCGCCGAGAAGCGCAGGGCCGAGCCCGGGCACGAAAGGTCCAGTGAACCTTTCGTGCCTGGCGAGGAGCCGGGCCACTGTGCCCGGCGCGGCCTGCAAGGCCCTGGCCGCGCGCGCAGCGCGCCTCGTCAACTGACTCGTCGCCTTTGTCCGAGCGCAGCGAACGAAGTGAGCGTAGCGAGTTAGGCGACGGGCCAGGCGACCGAGCATCGCAGGGGAGTCGGCGCGTAGCGCCGACCGCCTCCGCCGCGCGACCTGGCCGGCCCGGTCCCGGCTTCGCCGCCCCGGCCATCGGAGGCGGGCACGCCATCGTCGGCCCTGAGCGGCCAGAGGCCGCTCAGGGCCGACGGCGGTCAATCGCCGCCAACCAAGTTCTTGTCGATCGAACGCAAACGCGTATCAGACGTCGAGGACGAGCTTGGTCCGCGCTCAGCGCGCGGTCGGCATCGCGAAGTCGGCGCCGGCGGCGATGCCGTCGGGCCAGCGCTGCATCACGCTCTTCTGCCGCGTGTAGAAGCGCACCCCTTCCTCGCCGTAGGCGTGCATGTCGCCGAACAGGCTCTTCTTCCAGCCGCCGAATCCGTGCCAGGCCATCGGCACCGGGATCGGCACGTTGATGCCGACCATGCCGGCCTGCACCCGGCGCGCGAACTCGCGCGCCACGCCACCGTCGCGCGTGAAGCAGGCCACGCCGTTGCCGTAGGCGTGCTCGTTGACGAGGCGCAGTGCCGCCGTCAGGTCCGGCACCCGCACGCAGACCAGCACCGGGCCGAAGATCTCCTCCTGGTAGATGCGCATCGCCGGCGTGACATGGTCGAATAGCGTGGCCCCGGTGAAGAAGCCGCGCTCGCGCCCGGGCACCGTCAGCCCGCGGCCGTCGACGACGAGCCGCGCGCCCTCCTCGACGCCGAGCGCGACATAGCCCTCGATGCGGTCGCGCGCCTCGCGCGTGACGATAGGCCCCATCTCGGCGCCCGGCTCCATCCCGCCGGTGATCTTCAGCGCGCGTGCGCGCTCGGCAAGCCGCGGCACGATGCGGTCGCCGATCCCGCCGACCAGCACCGCGACGCTGATCGCCATGCAGCGCTCGCCGGCGGACCCGTAGGCGCTGCCGACCAGCGCGTCGACCGCCTGCTCGACGTCGGCGTCGGGCATCACGACCATGTGGTTCTTCGCCCCGCCGAGCGCCTGCACGCGCTTGCCGTGGCGCGCGCCGGTCTCGTAGATATGCTGCGCGATCGGCGTCGAGCCGACGAAGGACACGGCGTGCACCTGCGGGTGCGCCAGCAGGGTGTCGACCGCCAGCCTGTCGCCCTGCACCACGTTGAAGACGCCGTCCGGCAGCCCGGCGCGCTGCAGCAGCTCGGCCATCCGCAGCGACGGCGACGGGTCGCGCTCGCTAGGCTTGAGGACGAAGGCGTTGCCGCAGGCGAGCGCCACCGGGAACATCCAGCACGGCACCATGCACGGGAAGTTGAACGGCGTGATGCCGGCCACGACCCCGAGCGGCTGGCGCAGCGTCCAGTTGTCGATGCCGGTGGAGACCTGCTCGGTATAGCCGCCCTTGAGCAGCTGCGGGATGCCGCAGGCGAACTCGACGATCTCGATGCCGCGCGTGACCTCGCCCTGCGCGTCGGCGAAGACCTTGCCGTGCTCGGCGGTGATCATCGCGGCCAGCGCGTCGCGCTGCTCGTTCATCAGCGCGAGGAAGGCGTTGAGGATGCGGGCGCGGCGGATCGGCGGCATCTCGGCCCAGGCCGGCTGCGCGGCGGCGGCGGCGGCGACCGCGGCGGCGACGTCGGCCTCCTCGGCCAGCCGCACATGGCGCGCGACCTCGCCGCTGGCCGGGTCGTAGACCGGCTGGCGGCGCGGACCGCGGCCGCGGTCCGGCGCGCCGGCGATCCAGTGGCCGACATCGGTGGTCTGGGTGAAGGCTTCGGGGGCGGCCATGGATGCGGTCTCCGTGGTAGCTGGGCTCCGGGCCGCCGCCGCGCGGGCCCCGGCCGGCCGAGTCTATGCCGAGCCCGGGGGCCGGAGCCGGCGTGCGAGTGCGTTCGCAGGGCGCCGCAAGGCGCGACGCAAACCCCGCTGCACGCGGCGACAATCGCGCGATGGGTGCGCCCGCGCTGACCGACGCCGACATCGAGCGGCTGCAATCGCTGCTCGACGCGGTTCCGGCGCCGCTGGAGCCGCTGGACGCCATGGCGCTGGACGGCTACCTGTGCGGCGTGCTGCTGCAGCCGCGGCCGGTGCCACCGGCGCAGTGGCTGCGCCATGTGCTCGACGTCGACGGCCGCACGCCGCCGGCCGGATTCGACGCCGCGCCGCTCGCCGCGCTGGCCGAGCGGCGTGCGGACGAGCTGCGCGCGGCGATCGACCGCCGCGACTGGTTCGACCCCTGGATCCTGCCGCCGCAGGACGAGCGTGCGCCGGTTTCGGCCGCGGTGCTGCCCTGGGTGGCGGGGTTCGCGAGCGCGCTCGAGCTGTTTCCCGGCCTGATGGCGATGGACGACTCGCGCCTGCTCGAGCCGCTCGCGCTGCTGTACCTGCACCTGGACCCGGACGACCTCGACGCCGGCGACGCGCTGCGCACCGAGATCGAATCGATCGAGCCGCCGGCCGACCTCGCCGAAGCCGTGCAGGACATCGTTCGCGCGGTGATGCTGATCGCCGACGTGACGCGGCCGCGGCCTGTCTCCGTGGCGCGACGCCGCGTTCATGGGGAGCGCCGGCGCTGAGAAATGGCGCACATTGTCCCTAGAACGGGGGATGAACGACCGCGGTCACAAGGCGGACACTACCGGAGCGCATACTGGCGACAGGGAGTTCCACATGAGCACCGCGCTGACGAGCCTGGCCAAGCTGTTTCCGCATCGACGCGATCGCGCCCGGACGAACGATGCGGCAGACATGGGAACCTGCTTCGGGATGGAGATGTTCTTGCAGCCCGACGCCGAGCGGCCGCTGGAGTCGGAGCAGCGGCGTGCCAGCGCGGAGGCGAAAGCGGCTTCGGAACCGGGCAAGCGGCGCTGGCTTCACTGGCCGACGCGAATGGCCCCCAAGTCACCGCCGCTGACAGCCTGATCGGCTTCGTGACCTGTTCGCCCAGGCCTGCGCCGGCCTGACGCCGGCACGCCTTCCCGGGCTGTACCGGCAGGTATCGACTCCTGCGCGGCTGGCGGCCCCCTGATTCCCCCGGTGCGAGGTGGGCGCCGGCCCGCGACCTAGAATGGTCCGATGGCCCGGGGATCGTTTCGCGAACAGCTGCTGCGCGTGCGCGAGGACGCGATCATCGAGTCGGTCAACCGCCTGCTGGCCGAGAAGGGCTTCGACCTGATGACGGTCGACGAGGTCGCCGCCGACGTCGGCATCGCCAAGGCCAGCCTGTACAAGCATTTTGCCTCCAAGGAGGCGCTCGCCGCGGCGGCGATGGTGCGCGTGTTGCGCAAGTCGGCCGAGGTCGTCGCCGCGCAGCCGGCCGACGCGCGCGCGATCGACAAGCTGCGCGCGGTGACGCGCTGGGCGCTGCAGGTGCAGCTCGCCGGCGAGATGCCGACGCTGCCGTCGCAGAACTCCTCGCTGCGTGCCGAGCTGCTCGGCAGCGCTGCGTACACCGACCTGCTGATGCAGGTCAGCGACGAGCTCGGTGCGTGGATCGAGCGCGCCCAGGCTGACGGCGACATCGAGCCCGCGCTGCCCGGCGAGCTCGTGCTGTACACGCTGTTCGCGCGCGCCTGCGACCCGGTGCCGGGCTTCCTGAAGGCAGGCGGGCGTTTCGACGATGCGCAGATCGTCGACATGGTCCTGGGTACCTGCTTCGACGGCCTGCGGCGCAGGCCCGAGCGGGCCTCCTGACGCGATCCGGATGGCGCCGGCGCGCGCGGCGCGCAGCCTGGGCCGAGGCCGCCGCCGGTCACCTCGCCCGCGGGCGCGTCAGCGCACCAGCAGCACCGGCACCTTGCAGTGCGCGAGCACCTTGGTCGCGACCGACCCCATGACGAGGTTGGTCAGCGTGCCGTGGCCGTGCGATCCCATCACGAGCAGGTCGAACTTGCCCTTGTCGGCGATCGACGCGATCGTCTCGCCGGCATGGCCGACCTTGTACTGGTAGCGCGCCTCGATGCCCTGGCGGGCGAGGAAGCTGCGGATCGGCTTGAAGACTTTCTCCGCCTCGTCCTCGTAATAGCCGTCGAGGGTGGCCTTGTCCACCACCGCCGCCGCGCGCGGGGGCACCGGGGCGACCACGGACAGCACCGTGTAGTCGTGGCTGCGGCCGGGGAACTCGTCGTGCGCCGTCAGGTAGGCGAGCATGCGCTTGGTGAACGGGCTGCCGTCGACGGCGATCAGGATCTTCATGGGCGGTCCTCCTGGGGGCTGCGTGGCGGCTCGCGCGGCGCCTGCGCGGCGGCGGCTTGCGCCTGCCGGCGCCGGGCGAGCTGCCGGGGCCGGCCGAGTTTGACACACCGGACCGCGCGCGCGGAGCGCGCGACGCATGGCCCGTCGTGTTGCCAAGCGCCCGGGCAACCGCGCGCGCGCGCATTGCGCGAACCGGCGGCCCCCATGCCGCCGCGTGCCGTCAGGCGTCGACCAGGCGCAGCGGGTTGAAGCCCGCGGCCTCGCCCTTGGACGCATTCCCGCGCGACTGGCAGACCACGCGCGTGCGCTGCCCGGACGCATGGCACAAGGTGTAGTCGTGCCGGCAATGCACATGGCCGTGCAGCCACAGGTCGGCGGCGGGGAGCAGCGCATCGTCGGCGTTGCAGAAGCTCGCGCTGCTGGGCTGGCGGCCGAAGCGGGGGTCGACGCTGGCGGCGCTGGGGCCGAAGTGGGTGATGACGACGGTCGCGTCCCAGGCCGGTCCGCTCGGGGCATCGGCCCCCGCACCGGCCCCCGCACCGGCCCCGGCACCGGGGTCCGGGTCCGCGGCCAGCGCCTGTGCGAGCCAGTCGCCGCAGCGGCGGCCCTCGGCGCGCACCGCCTCGGCGTCGAACGGCGCGCCGCCGCGGGTGGCCTTCATCAGGTGCTGGAAGTACGACGCGGCGCGCAGCGCACGCGCATAGGCCGTGGTTCCGGGGCCGCCGAAGAGCTCGAAGTCGCACCATCGCACCGTGCCGAGAAATCGGACGCGGCGGCCGTCGGCGCCGCGCAGCACGACCGACTCGCGCTCGAGCAGCGCGAAGCCGAGCGCGGCGCAGCGATCGCGCAGCGCCGGCCAGGCCTGATCGAGCTCGCGGCCGTCGAATTCGTGGTTGCCGGCCACCACCAGCACCGGCACCGGCCAGCCGGCGAAGCGCGCATAGCCGTGCCAGTCGCGGTCGATATCGCCCGCCAGCACGAGCAGCTCGGCGCCGGGTGCCGGCTCAGGGTCGAAGGCCTCGGACTCGAGGTGCAGGTCCGACAGCAGCTGGATGCGCACGGCAGGGGATGATCGCGCGGCGGCGGGAACAGGCCGCGGGTGGCGGCCCGTCGCAGTGCCGGTGGCGTCCTCAGGCGGACAATGCGGCCTGCAGCCGCTGGCGCGTCGCCTCGAGCTGGCGCGGCAGACCGTGTGCGAGCTGGGTGAACAGCTCCTGGTGCAGCGCCAGCTCGTGCTGCCAGGCCTCGCGCTCGATCGAGATCACGCGCTCATACTGCTCGCGCGTGAACGTCATGCCGTCCCAGCGCAGGTCGTCGAATCGCGGGCTGACGCCGAACAGGTGCTCCTGGCCCTCGGCGCGGCCGTCGACGCGGCCGAGGATCCAGTGCAGCACGCGCATATTCTCGCCGTAGCCGGGCCAGACGAACTTGCCGTCCGGGCCCTTGCGGAACCAGTTGACGCAGAAGATCCGCGGCAGTTTCGCGCCGCTGCCTTGCAGCTTGGCGCCGAGGTCCAGCCAGTGCTGGAAGTAGTACGCCATGTTGTAGCCGGCGAACGGCAGCATGGCGAACGGGTCGCGCCGCACGACGCCCTGCGCGCCCGCGGCGGCCGCGGTCGTCTCGCTGCCCATCGTCGCCGCCATGTAGACGCCCTCGGTCCAGTCGCGCGCCTCGGTCACCAGCGGCACCGTCGTGCTGCGCCGGCCGCCGAAGATGAAGGCGTCGATCGGCACCCCCTCGGGGTTGTCCCACTCGGGGTCGAGCACCGGGTTGTTGGTCGCCGCGACGGTGAAGCGCGAGTTCGGGTGCGCCGCCGGCCGCGGCTTGCCGCCCACCGGGTTGGCGGCGGCGATCTCGGGCGTCCAGTCGCGCCCCTGCCAGTCGATCAGGTGCGCCGGCGGCTCGTCGGTCATGCCCTCCCACCAGACATCGCCGTCGTCGGTCAGCGCGACGTTGGTAAAGATGACGTCGCGCTCGATCGAGCGCATGCAGTTCGGGTTGGTGTGGAAGTTGGTCCCCGGCGCGACGCCGAAGTAGCCCGCCTCGGGGTTGATCGCGTACAGCCGACCGTCGCCATGCGGCTTGATCCAGGCGATATCGTCGCCGATCGTCGTCACCTTCCAGCCGTCGAACCCGGCCGGCGGCACCAGCATCGAGAAGTTGGTCTTGCCGCAGGCGCTCGGGAAGGCGGCGGCGACGTGGTACTTGCGCCCCTGCGGCGAGGTCACGCCGAGCACCAGCATGTGCTCGGCGAGCCAGCCCTGCTCGCGCCCCATCGTCGAGGCGATGCGCAGCGCGAAGCACTTCTTGCCCAGCAGCGCGTTGCCGCCGTAGCCCGATCCGTAGGACCAGATCTCGCGCGTCTCGGGGTAGTGGACGATGTACTTGGTCGGGTTGCACGGCCAGGGCACATCGTCGTGCCCCGGCGCCAGCGGCGCGCCGACGCTGTGCACGCAGGGGACGAAGCCGCCGTCGCGGCCCAGCACCTCGTAGACCTTGGCGCCCATTCGCGTCATCACGCGCATGCTGACCGCCACATACGGGCTGTCGGTCAGCTCGACGCCGACATGCGCGATGTGCGACCCGAGCGGCCCCATCGAGAACGGCACGACGTACATCGTCCGCCCGCGCATGCAGCCCTTGAACAGCGCGTTCTCGCCGGTCTGCAGGATCGCGCGCATCTCGTCGGGCGCCATCCAGTGGTTGGTCGGGCCGGCGGCGTCCCGCGTCGCGCTGCAGATGAAGGTCCGGTCCTCGACCCGCGCGACATCGCCCGGGTCGCTGCGGGCGAGGAAGCTGTTCGGGCGCTTGAACGGGTTCAGCCGCTGCAGCGTGCCGGCGGCGATCAGCTGCTCGATCAGTGCCTCGTACTCGGCGTCGGAGCCGTCGCACCAGTGGATCGCGGCGGGCTCGGTCAGCGCGGCGATCTCGGCTACCCAGGCCAGCAGGCCGTCGTGCTTGACATGGGCGGGGGCGCCGAGACGTGGGGTTTCGTGGGCAGGCTGGTTCATCGGGTCTCCAGTCGAATCGCGGACAGAAGGGAAACGGAAGAACGGGATTCGGCGAGACCCGCAGCCTGGCTGCGGCGCGAAGCGCGCCTGCGTGCGTGCCGGCGCGGCCGCTGCCGGCGCGGGGCTCGCCGAATACCGCCACCGGTTCGCGCCGCCGGCACTCGGGGGGGCGATTGTCGCCCCATCGCAGCGCCAATGCCGAGGTCCGGCCACGCCCGGTTGCGGGGGTAGCGCCGACAATCCACGCCTGTCATGCGAATCCTCAGCGTCAATGTCGGCCGGGCACAGGCGCTGCGCGTCGGCGGCCGCGAATTCCTGTCCGCCATCGGCAAGCGGCCGGTGGACGGCCCGGTCGCGGTACGGCAGCTCGGGCTGGCGGGCGACGAGCAGGCCGACCTGTCGGCGCACGGCGGCATCACGAAGGCGGTCTATGCCTACCCGAGCGAGCACTTCGCGTTCTGGCAGACGGTGCGCGCGCAGGCGCGCGCGGCGGCCTGGGACGAGGCCGTGCCGCCCGGGCTGCTGGGCGAGAACCTGACGCTGCAGGGGATCGCCGAGGATCGGCTGTGGGTCGGCGACCGGCTGCGGCTGCCCGGCTGCGTGCTGGCCGTCAGCGAGCCGCGCCGGCCCTGCGACAAGCTCGGCGCCGCGCTCGGCTTCGCGCAGGCGGTCAGGCTGATGGTGCAGTCGGGCTTCTGCGGCAGCTACCTCGCGGTCGTCGAGCCCGGGACGCTGCGCGCCGGCGATCCGATCGAGCTGATCCCGGGGCCGCGCGAGGTCAACCTGCGCGAGCTGTTCCGCGCCCGCATGGCCGGGCGGCGGAATCTGGCGTGATGCGCGTTTGCGTTCAATCGACAAGGACTGGGTTGTCGACGATTGACCGCCGCCGGTCGCTTGCCGCCCCTCAATAGCACTCTTCTTTCGTACGCATGCTACGACCGAGCGGGCCGAGGACGGCGGGTACCCTTGCCCTACATGTCCCCCGCCATCGGCCTTCGGCCGCTGGCTCCTCCTCTACTTCCGGGCAAGGGCACCCGCCGTCCCCGGCGGGCCACCGAACTGGTATTCGACGGTCGAATACCGGGGTCGTGGCAGGCCAAGGTCGGCGGGCACCCTCCCACGTAAGTAGAGGAGGAGCCGGCGGCGCAAGCCGACGGCGGGGGACATGGAGTGGGAGGGTGCCCGCCGACCTTGGCACGCGCGGTCGTCGAACGCGGCCAGCGGCAAACAGCGGGCCTCAGCGAAGGACAGCAACGGGCCGACCGCGGCCGCCAGTTGAAGGCTTGAGTGCGCTCCTGCATGAACGCTCGACGTCGCCGTCGGCCGGTCGAGGCGGGATTGCATACAGAAGTATGCGCTCACTCTCTCGCAAGCCTGTGCAGCTCGGCGCGATAAAGCGGCCCCGTCAGCAGCAGCACGGCCAGATAGCGCAGCACATGGAAGGCGGTGACCACCGGCACCCCGAGCTGCAGCACCTTGGCCGTGATGCACATCTCGGCGATCCCGCCGGGGGCGGTCGCCAGTACGCCGGTGGCAGGATGCAGCCCGGCGGCGCCGGCCAGCAGCGCCCCGAACCCGGCCGATGCGGCGATCAGCGCGACGGTGCCGAGCGCAACGCTCGCCAGCCAGCGCGGCGCCGCGCGCGCGAAGCCGGGCGTGAAGCGCGCGCCCAGCGCGACGCCGATGAAGAGCTGCCCGGCCGCCGGCACCGCGCCAGGCAGCGCCGACAGCGTGATGCCGGTCGCGGTCAGCGCGAGCGTCACCGCCAGCGCGCCCAGCACCCAGGGGTTCGGCGGCCGCAGCGCACGCATCAGCGCCACCCCGGCCAGCGTCAGCGCGACCAGCAGCGCCAGGCCGGCAGGATCGACGCCGCGCGCCGCCGGCGGCAGCAGGTCGACCCCGCGCGCGCCCGAGAAATGCAGCCCGAACGGCAGCACGACGACGACGATCATCAGCCGCAGCGAGTGCGCCGCCGCGACGCGGTCGATGCGCGCGCCGGCACGCTCGGCGAGGATCGCCATCTCCGAAGCGCCTCCGATCGCGGCGGCGAAGAAGGTCGACGACGGCGCCTCGCCCGGGTTGGCGCGCGCCAGCCAGCGGTGGAAGGCCCATCCGGCGAACAAGGCCCAGGCCGCGCCGACGACGATCGCCGGCGCCAGGCGCGGCAGCAGCGCGGCCACCTCGGGCGTGAAGGTCAGCCCGAGGGTGGCGCCGATCGCCCATTGGCCGACATTGCGCAGCCGCTGCGACGCCTCGATCGGCGCCCCGGCCACGCCGAGTGCCGCGGTCGCCAGCAGCGGGCCGATCATCCACGGCAGCGGGACATGAAGCCGCTCGGCTAGCAGCGCCGCCGCGGTCGCCAGCGCCAGCGTCAGCGCGATGCGCGCCGGCCGCATCCGGGCCGAAGCTGCCTGGGCCATCGTTTGGGCGAGTCGTGGGGTGGGCCGGATGCCTTGCCGCTGGGCGAGGAACCGCCGACCACGGCGCGGACCGATTGCGCTGCTCAGGCCAGCGCCGGGTAGTCGGTATAGCCGGCCGCGCCGCCGCCGTAAAAAGTCCGCCGGTCAGGCTCGGCCAGCGGCAGATCGTGGCGCAGCCGGTGTGTCAGGTCGGGGTTGGCGATGAACGGGCGGCCGAAGGCGACCAGATCCGCCGCGCCGCCGGCCACTGCCTGCAGCGCCATCGACCGCGTATAGCCGTTGTTGACCATCCACGCCGTGCCGCTGCCTGCCAGTGGCGCGCGCATCGCGGCGAAGTCGAACCCGGCCAGCTCGCGCGGCCCGCCGGTCATGCCCTCGACGACGTGCACCCAGGCCAGCGACAGCGGCGCCAGCTCGCGCATCGCGTGCGCATAGAGCGCCTGCGGGTCGCTGTCGAGCGCGGCGTCGTTGACCGGTGAGACCGGCGACAGCCGAACCCCGGTGCGCGCGGCGCCGATCGCGCCGGCGACCGCGCGCATCACCTCGGCCAGCAGGCGGCAGCGGTTGGCGACCCGCCCGCCCCATTCGTCGTCGCGCCGGTTCGTGCTGTCGCGCAGGAACTGGTCGATCAGGTAGCCGTTGGCCGCGTGCACCTCGACGGCATCGAAGCCGGCCTCCCGCGCACGCTCCGCGGCACGCCGGTACTGCGCGACGATCGCCGGGATCTCGTCGGCGCGCAGCGCGCGCGGCGGCGAGCAGTCGACGAAGCCGTCGCGCGTGAAGGTCTTGCTGGCGGCGGTGATCGCGCTCGGGGCGACCGGCTGCTCGCCTGGCGGCAGCAGGCTGGCGTGGGAGATGCGCCCGACATGCCAGAGCTGGATCGCGATCAGCCCGCCGCGCGCGTGCACGGCGTCGGTAACCCGGCGCCAGGCGGCGACCTGCGCGTCGTCGTGGATGCCCGGGGTGTCCAGGTAGCCGTGCGCGAGCGGGGCGATCGGGCTCGCTTCGGTGATCAGCAGCGCCGCGCCGCGCTCGGGGTCGGCGCGCTGCGCGTAGTACTCGGCCATCAGCACCGACGGCATGCCGCCCGGGGCGCGGTTGCGCGTCAGCGGGGCCATGACAACGCGGTGCGGCAGCTGCAGCGCGCCGACGCGAAGGGGGTCGAAGAGGGTGCTCATCGTGGGGTGACGCGGGAGCCGGTGGCGGCCGCGGGGCTGGAACGAGGCCGCGAGCCTACGCGATGGCGGCCGCCTCGGCCGTCGCGACGGCGACGGCGCGGCCCCCGGCCGGCGGCGGCAACGCGAGCGCGGGCGGCGACCGGCGCCGCAGCCACTACAGTCCGGGCTCGATGCTCGCCTACCGCCACGCCTTCCACGCCGGCAACCATGCCGACGTGCTCAAGCACACCGTGCTCGCCAGCGTGCTGCGGCACATGAATGCCAAGGACAAGGGCTGGCGCTATGTCGACACACACGCCGGGGCCGGCGGCTACTCGCTGCAAGGCGCCTACGCCAACAAGCGCGCCGAGTATGCCGACGGCATCGGCCGGCTGTGGCGGCGCGACGACCTGCCGCCGGCGGTGGCCGACTACGTCGCGCTGGTGCGCGGCTTCAACGAGGGCGCGGCGCTGGCGCAGGTGCCGGGATCGCCGGCGATCGCGCACGCGCTGCGCCGGCCGCAGGACGAGCTGCACCTGCACGAGCTGCACCCGACCGACTACAAGATCCTCGCGTCGTGGCTGTCCGGCGAGCGCGGTGTGCAGGTGGCGATGGACGACGGCTTCGCCGCCATCGCGCGCGAGCTGCCGCCGCCGACGCGCCGCGGCGTGCTGCTGATCGACCCCCCCTACGAGCTCAAGAGCGACTACGCGAAGGTGCTGGCCGGGCTGCGCGACGCGCTGGCGCGCTTCGCCGACGGCGTCGTGATCGTCTGGCTGCCGCAGCTGCAGCTGCTCGAGTCGGCGCGCCTGCCGCAGCGGCTGAAGGCCGCCGCCGCGCCAGCGAAGAAGGGCTGGCTGCTGGCGCGCCTCAGCGTGGCGCGCGGCGACGCGCGCGGCTTCGGGCTGCTGGGCAGCAGCGTCTTCGTTGCCAACCCGCCGCACACGCTGGAGCCGGCGCTGCGCGAGTCGCTGCCCTGGCTGGCGGCCGAGCTGTCACAGTGCGAGCGGCCGCAGTGGGCGCTGGAGACCGGCGGCGGCTGAAGGTTCTGCTCTGGCGGGCCTGGGATGCCGCAATGCGTCTGCGAAAGACCGGACCGCGCCGTGTCGGCGCACGGCCGCGCCATCGCCCTGACCCGCGCCGGCGCGATCGCGCACGAATTGGCGCCGCGCGCCGAGCCCGTCACGCCACATGCGCCCGAAGCTGGTGTTCCGGCAGCAGGGCGCGGCATGATCGCCGGCCATGTCCGCCCTGACCGACCGCGCCGTCGTTACGCGCGCCTTGCCCTTCGTCGTCTTCATGCTTCTGCTGGGGATGCGCTCGCTGGCGCCGGCCGACGGCAGCTGGGGCTTCGACCCGCGCTGGCTGTACGGCGTGACCGTGATCGTCGTCGGCGCGCTGCTGCTGCATTTCCGGCGCGACTACGGCGAGCTGGCGCGGCAGAACCTGCCGACCCCGCGCGAGACCCTGCTTGCGGTCGCGGTGGGTGCCGCGGTCTTCGTGCTTTGGATCCGCCTCGACGCGCCGTGGATGACGCTGGACCTGGGCGACGCCCCGCGCTTCGTCCCGCTGGACGCCGCCGGCGCGCCGATCTGGCCGCTGATCGCGCTGCGCTGGATCGGCGCCACGCTGCTGGTGCCGGTGATGGAGGAGCTGTTCTGGCGCTCGTTCCTGATGCGCTGGCTGCAGCGGCCGGACTTCCTGGCGCTGGCACCGCAGGCGGTCGGGCTGCGCGCGATCGTGCTCGCGACCTTCGTCTTCGTCCTCGCGCACACGCTGTGGCTGGCGGCGGCGATCGCGGGACTCGCCTACGCGTGGCTGTACATCCGCACCGGCCGGCTGTGGGTGGCGGTGATCGCGCACGCGGTGACCAACGGCGTGCTCGGCGTCTGGGTGGTGGCGACGGGGAACTGGGTGTTCTGGTGAGTGCCGAACGCGTTTGAAGGGTCGCTACACACCGCGCCTCCGGTCCGCCTCGAAGCGCGCGCGAAACGTCGTGAAGCACCCCTCGTCCAGCGCCGCGCGCGCCCGCCGCATCAGGTCGAGGTAGAAGTGCAGGTTGTGGATGCTCGCCAGCATCGGCGCCAGCATCTCGCCGCAGCGCTCCAGGTGGTGCAGGTAGGCGCGGCTGAAGCCGCCGGTGACGCTGCCGTCGGGCCGCGTCGTGCCGCGGCAGGCGTGGCAGCCGCAGGTCTCGTCGATCGGGCTCGGGTCGTCCTTGTGGCGCGCGTTGCGGATCTTCAGGTCGCCGAAGCGGGTGAACAGATGCCCGTTGCGCGCATTGCGCGTCGGCATCACGCAGTCGAACAGGTCGACCCCGGCGGCGATGCCGGCCAGCAGGTCCTCCGGCGTGCCGACACCCATCAGGTAGCGCGGCTTGTCCGCCGGCAGCAGGCGCGGCGTGTGCGCCATGATGCGCAGCATGTCCTCCTTCGGCTCGCCGACACTGACCCCGCCGATCGCGTAGCCGGGCAGGTCCAGCTCGGCCAGCGCCGCGGCGCTCTCCTCGCGCAGGCCCTCGAACATCCCGCCCTGGACGATGCCGAACAGTGCGTTCGGGTTCGCCAGGCGATGGAATTCGTCGCGCGAGCGCCGCGCCCAGCGCAGGCTCAGTTCCATCGATCGCCGTGCCTCGGATTCGGTCGTCAGGTGGTCGCCGGTGCGGTACGGCGTGCACTCGTCGAACTGCATGACGATGTCCGAAGCCAGCACGGTCTGGATCTGCATGCTGGTCTCGGGCGTCAGGAAGAGCTTGTCGCCGTTGACCGGGGAGGCGAATCGCACACCCTCCTCGCTGATCTTGCGCCCCTTGCCGTCGGCGCCGGCCAGGCTCCAGACCTGGAAGCCGCCGCTGTCGGTCAGGATCGGCCGGCCCCAGTTCTCGAACCGGTGCAGCCCGCCGAAGGCGCGGATCACGTCCAGCCCCGGCCGCAGCCACAGGTGGAAGGTATTGCCCAGGATGATCTGCGCCCCCATGTCGAGCAGGCTCGCCGGCAGCACGCCCTTGACCGTGCCGTAGGTGCCCACGGGCATGAAGACCGGCGTCCCGACGACACCGTGCGCGAGCGTCAGCCGCCCGCGGCGCGCGAGGCCCTCGGTGGCGAGGACGTGGAATTCGAGCATGGCGGGCGATTGTCGCCGCGGCCCGCCCCGGCGCCGGGGCGTCAGGCGCGCGCCAGCAGCATCGCGTCGCCGTAGCTGAAGAACCGGTAGCGGGCCTCGATCGCGTGCCGGTACAGCGCCATCACCTGCGCATGGCCGGCGAACGCGCTGACGAGCATCAGCAGCGTGCTGCGAGGCAGGTGGAAGTTGGTGATCAGCCGGTCGACGACGCGGAACGCGAACCCCGGGCGGATGAAGAGCTCGGTCTCGCCGCGCGTCGGCTGCAGCGTGCCACCGGGCCCGGACGCGATCGCGGCCGACTCCAGCGCGCGCAGCGAGGTCGTCCCGGCGGCGACGATGCGTCCGCCGGCGGCGCGTGTGGCCTCGATCGCCGCCACCGCGTCGGCGCCGACCTCGTAGCACTCGCTATGCATGCGGTGCGCGTCGAGCCGCTCGCTGCGCACCGGCTGGAAGGTGCCGGCGCCGACGTGCAGCGTCACGTAGGCGCTGCGCACGCCGCGCGCGGCCAGCGCCGCCAGCACCGCATCGTCGAAGTGCAGCGACGCCGTCGGCGCCGCGACCGCGCCCGGGCGGGCCGCGAAGACGGTCTGGTAGCGCGCCTCGTCCTCGGGCGCGTCGGCGTGCGTGATATAGGGCGGCAGCGGCACGTGGCCGTGGCGCGCCAGCAGCGCCAGCGGGTCGGCCGGCAGGCGCAGGTGGAACAGCGCGTCCTCCGGCCCCGCGCGGCCCAGCACCTCGGCGTCGAAGGCGTCGGCGAAGCGGACCCGGCTGCCCGCCTTCGGCGACTTGCTCGCGCGCAGGTGCGCCCAGACCTCGAAGACCCCTTGCTCGGCGCCGGGCAGGATGCGCTCGACCAGCGCCTCGACCGCGCCGCCGGTCGGCTTGACGCCGAGCAGCCGCGCCTTGATGACGCGCGTGTCGTTGAAGACGATCAGGTCGCCCGGCGCGAGCAGCGCAGGCAGATCGCGGAAGATGCGGTCCACCGGCAGCGCCCCGCTGCCGTCGAGCAGCCGCGCGCCGCTGCGCTCGGGCGCCGGGTGCTGCGCGATCAGCTCGGGCGGCAGTTCGAAGTCGAAGTCGGTGAGGGTGAGATCGGGCATGGCATGAATAGGCCTCGGGCGGACCGTCGGCCGGACGAAGTGTGACGCAGCCGGCGTGCGTGGCGCCGCGGGCGGCCGGCCGTGACCGACCCGGCGCTGGGCACAATGGTTCCATGGCCGCCGACGCGCCCGCCGCCCCCGACACGCCGCCGGCGCCGCCGCGCGACGCCTCGGGCGATACGGATGCGCCCGGCCGGGCGGCGTCCACCGCGTCCGGGCGGCCTGCCATGCCCGCCGCGCCTGCGGTCGCACGGCAGGCCGCCAGCGGCCCGCAGCGCGCCATGGCCAAGCTCGGCCTGCTGCGCGATATCGACCTCGCGCTGCACCTGCCGCTGCGCTACGAGGACGAGACGCGGCTGACGCCGATCGCACAGGCGCGCGCGCACGCGGCCGAGGCGGTGCAGGTGCAGGGCAAGGTGCGCGACGCGCGCATCGATCTGCACCCGCGCCGGCAGTTGATCGTCCGCCTGGCCGACGCCGGCGGCGAGCTGCTGCTGCGCTTCCTGCACTTCCACCCGGCGCAGCCGAAGCAGTGGGCGCCGGGGCGGCTGCTGCGCGTCCGCGGCGAGCTGCGGCACGGCTTCTTCGGGCCCGAGATGGTGCACCCGACCGTGCGCGTGGTCGATGCCGACACCCCGCTGCCGGCGGCGCTGACGCCGGTCTACCCGACCAGCGCGCAGCTGCCGCAGGCCTATCTGCGCAAGGCGGTGGCGTCGGCGCTGGCGCGCGCGCCGCTGCACGAGCTGCTGCCGCCGGGCAGCGTGCCGCTGGGGCTGCCGGGCCTGCGCGACGCGCTGCAGCTGCTGCACCATCCGGCGCCGGGCACGGCGCTGGCGACGCTGGAGGACCGCAGCCACCCGGCGTGGCAGCGGCTGAAGTTCGACGAGCTGCTGGCGCAGCAGATCGCGCAGCGCATCGCGCGCGAGGAGCGCGCGGCGCTCGCCGCGCCGGCGCTGGCGCCGCGCGCCGGAGGGCTCGCCGACCGCCTGCGCGGCGCGCTGCCGTGGGCGCTGACGCCGGCGCAGCAGCGCGTCGTCGCCGAGATCGCGGCCGACTTGGCGCGCGCGCGGCCGATGCACCGGCTGCTGCAAGGCGATGTCGGCGCCGGCAAGACGGTGGTCGCGGCGCTCGCTGCGGCGACCGCAATCGACGCCGGCTGGCAGTGCGCGGTGATGGCGCCGACCGAGATCCTGGCCGAGCAGCATTTCCGCAAGCTCGTGCAGTGGCTCGAGCCGCTGGGCGTGACGACGGCCTGGCTGACCGGCAGCCGGCGCGGCAAGGGCCGGCGTGCGATGCTCGACGCGGTCGAGTCGGGTGCGGCCAGCCTCGTCGTCGGCACGCAGGCGATGATCCAGGAGGGCGTGATCTTCGCCCGGCTGGCGTTGGCGATCGTCGACGAGCAGCACCGCTTCGGCGTCGCGCAGCGGCTTGCGCTGCGGCGCAAGCTCGACGCGCAGGCGCTCGAGCCGCACCTGCTGATGATGAGCGCGACACCGATCCCGCGCACGCTGGCGATGAGCTATTTCGCCGACCTCGACGTCAGCACCATCGATGCGCTGCCGCCGGGGCGCACGCCGATCCTGACCAAGGTCTTCGCCGACGGGCGCCGGCCGCAGGTGGTCGCGCGCATCGCCGACGAGGTCGCGCAGGGCAAGCAGGTCTACTGGGTCTGCCCGCTGGTCGAGGAATCCGAGGCGCTGGACCTGAAGAATGCGACCGCGACCCACGCCGAGCTGGCCGCGGCGCTGCCCGGCGCCGAGGTCGGGCTGCTGCACGGCCGCATGGCGGCGGCCGACAAGGCGGCGGTGATGGCGCACTTCGTCGCCGGCCAGATCGCGGTGCTGGTGGCCACCACCGTGATCGAGGTCGGCGTCGACGTGCCGAATGCGAGCCTAATGGTCGTCGAGCATGCCGAGCGCTTCGGGCTGGCGCAGCTGCACCAGCTGCGCGGGCGTGTCGGCCGCGGCGCGGTCGCCAGCGCCTGCGTGCTGCTGTACACGCCGCCGCTGTCCGAGACCGGCAAGGCGCGGCTGCGCGCGATGGCCGAGACGACCGACGGCTTCGAGATCGCACGCCGCGACCTGGCGATCCGCGGCCCGGGCGAGTTTCTTGGCGCGCGCCAGAGCGGCGACGCGCTGCTGCGCTTCGCCGACCTGCAGCACGACGATGCACTGCTCGCCACCGCGCGCGAGCTGGCGCCGCGGCTGCTCGCCACGCATCCGGAGGCGGCGCGCGCGCAGGTCGCGCGCTGGTTCGGCGGCAAGGCGGAGTTTCTGAAGGCCTGACGGCGCCCGCCGCGACCCTCGGCCGTCGCTGCGGTGGCGGTTGCGCGGCGACGCGCCGGCATCGCCGCGCGGCCACGCACCGGCGCCAGGCCGCAGCCGGCGGCGCGGGCCGCCCCGCATCCGGCTTCGCTATACTGATTCGCAGCGCCGATTTGTTCCAGCTTGCGGGCGCTTCACAAATGCCGCTAAAGGGGGACGTGCACCCGGTGCCCGCCTCGTCGCGGCGCCGGGTTTTCGCTTCATGGCTTCCGTCGGACGGGTCACGCCGCAGCAGATGCACTTCGCCGAGCCGCTGCCGCTGCAAAGCGGCGCGCGGCTGGCCGGCTACACGCTGGTCTACGAGACCTACGGCAAGATGAATGCCGATCGGCGCAACGCGGTGCTCGTCTGTCATGCGCTGAACGCCAGCCACCATGTCGCCGGCCTCGACGCCGACGGCCAGCCGGGCTGGTGGGACAACCTGGTCGGCCCGGGCAAGCCGCTCGACACGACGCGCTTCTTCGTCATCGGCGTCAACAACCCGGGGTCGTGCTTCGGCTCGACCGGGCCGATGCACCCCGACCCGGCGACCGGCCAGCCCTACGGCGCCGACTTCCCGGTCGTGACGGTCGAAGACTGGGTCGACGCGCAGGCGCGGCTGCTCGACCGGCTCGGCATCGACCAGCTCGCCGCGGTGCTCGGCGGCAGCCTGGGCGGCATGCAGGCGCTGGCCTGGACGCTGCGCTACCCGCAGCGCGTTCGCCACTGCATCGCGGTGGCGACCGCGCCGAACCTGACGGCGCAGAATATCGCGTTCAACGAGGTCGCGCGGCGCGCGATCGTCACCGACCCGGACTTCCACGGCGGTCACTTCTACCGTCACGGCGTCGTGCCGGCGCGCGGGCTGCGCGTGGCGCGCATGCTCGGGCATATCACCTACCTGTCCGACGACTCGATGGAGGCCAAGTTCGGGCGCCGGCTGCGCGACGACGCGCTCGCCTACACGACGCAGGATATCGAGTTCCAGATCGAGAGCTACCTGCGCCACCAGGGCGAGAAGTTCGCCGGCTACTTCGACGCCAACACCTACCTGCTGATCACGCGCGCGCTGGACTACTTCGACCCTGCGCGCGCGCATGGCGGCGACCTCGCGGCCGCATTCGCGCCGGCGCGCGCGAGCTTTCTGCTCGTCAGCTTCACGACCGACTGGCGCTTCGCGCCGGCGCGCTCGCGCGAGATCGTCAAGGCGCTGGTCGACAACCGGCACCGCGTCAGCTACGCCGAGATCGACGCCCCGCACGGGCACGATGCCTTCCTGCTCGACGACGCGCGCTACCACGAGGTCATGCGTGCGTACTTCGGCAACGTGGCGCGCGAGTGCGGCGCGAGCCTGGCGCCAGCCGGCGGCGCCGGGGGCGCGGCATGACGCAGCGCGCCGGCCTCGCGTCGATCGCGCAGCTGGTGCCGCGCGGCAGCCGCGTGCTCGACCTGGGCTGTGGCGACGGCGCGTTCCTCGCCTACCTGCGCGACGAGCGCGGCTGCAGCGGCCTGGGAATCGAGATCGACGATGCGCGGCTGGCGCATTGCATCCGGCGCGACGTGCAGGTGCTGCAGCTCAACCTGGAAGAGGGGCTGAGCCTGTTCGACGACGACAGCTTCGACCTCGTGCTGCAGCTCGATACGCTGCAGCACCTGCACCACACCGAGCAGCTGCTGCGCGAGACCGCGCGCGTCGGTCACCAGGCGATCGTCAGCTTCCCGAACTTCGCGCACTGGCCGAACCGGCTGAGCGTGCTGCGCGGTCGCATGCCGGTGACCAAGGCGCTGCCCTACCAGTGGTTCGACACGCCCAATATCCGCGTCGGCACCTTCGCCGACTTCGAGGTGCTCGCCGGCCAGTGCGGGCTGCGCGTGCTCGACGCCTTCGGGCTGCACGAGGGCCGGCGCGTCGACCGCTGGCCCAACCTGCGCGCCAGCACCGCGGTCTTCCGCTTCGAGCGCGGCTGAGGTCCGGCTTCGGGCAGGCGGCGCGCTCGCTCCTACAATGCCGGCCCCGACCGACGGATGCCGCCGTGGACCTGAAGCTGCCGATCATCATCGTCGACGAACTGAGCGATGGCGAGGTGCGCGCGCACGGCGTGCTCGACCTGGCCAGCGGTGACATCCTGGACGTCGTGCACGAGGACTGGGATCGCGTCACCCGGGGCCTGCCGGCCGAGCGCGAGGACTACGAGTTCAGCTCCGGCATCCTGCGCAAGGGCGACAAGGAAGTCGAGTTCCGGGTCGAGGCCAACCCGGTGACCGGCCAATACTCGGTCACCCCGAGCGAGCTGCTCGAGCTCAAGGGCCGTGCGGCCAAGCTGTTCACGGCGCCGCCCGGGCGCGGCGGCCGCTGATCAGCGCCGCGGCGGCAGCGGTGGCTGCGCCAGCCGCGGCCGCGCGCCGAACGCGGGGCGGCTGACGCCCTCGCGCGCGATCGCCTCCAGCAGCGTCGCCAGCGCGACCTCCAGCTGGCGGTCGCGCCCGGCGGCGACATCCTGCGGCGCGTTGTCGACCTCGACCTGCGGGTCGGAGCCGTGGTTCTCCAGCCCCCAGCCGACATCGTCGAACCAGCACGAGAACTCGGGCTGCGTCGTCTCGCTGCCGTCGGCCAGCCGGTGGCGCGGCCAGATGCCGATCACGCCGCCCCAGGTCCGCGTGCCGACCAGCGTGCCGAGCCCCATGCGCTTGAAGCCGTGGCTGAAGATGTCGCCGTCGGAGCCCGCGTGCTCGTTGGTCAGCGCGACCACCGGGCCGGCGCGCGACTCGTCCGGATACGGCATCGGCTGCTGCCAGCGCGCGAGGTCCCAGCCGATGCGCCGGCGTGCGACCTTCTCCAGCAGCAGCTGCGAGACATGGCCGCCGCGGTTGTAGCGCACGTCGACGACGAGACCGTCGCGGTCGCACTCGGTGCGGAAGTAGCGGTGGAACTCGGCAAATCCCGCGCCCATCATGTCCGGCAGGTGCAGGTAGCCGACGCGGCCGCCGGTCTGCGCGTGGACCCAGGCCCGGTTGCGCTCGACCCACTCGCGGTAGCGCGCCGGCGCCTCGTCCGCCAGCGGCGTGACCAGCACCGTGCGCGTCCCGGCGCCCGATGCCAGCGTCAGCTCGACCTTGGCGCCGGCCTGCCGCATCAGCAGCGCCTGCGGCGGGCGCTCGCGCGACACCGGCTGCCCCCCGACGGCGACGATGCGCTCGCCCGGCCGCGCCTGCACGCCGACCGCCGCCAGCGGCGACGACGCGGCGGTGTCCCACGGGTCGCCGGCGACGATATGCTCGATCAGGTAGCCGTGGCCATCGTCCGCCAGCCGCAATGCGGCGCCGAGCTGGCCCAGCGCCAGCGGCGGCGGCTCGCGGTGGTCGCCGCCCGACTCGTAGGCGTGCGAGGTGCCGAGCTCGCCCTGCAGCTCCCAGATCAGGTCCGACAGCTCGCCGCGCGTGGCGACGCGTTCGAGCAACGGCGCATAGCGGGCCCACATCGCGGGCCAGTCGACGCCGGACATGTCCTCGACCCAGAACTGGTCGCGCTGCAGCCGCCAGACCTCGCGCAGCATCTGCCGCCACTCGGCGCGCGGGTCGACCATCAACCGCACCCGGCCGAGGTCGATCCAGCCGCTCGCGCGCGACGGCTTGTCGGCGTCCTTCGCGTCGGCGTCGGGCTTGCGGTCGGCGGCGATCGCGCGCAGCCGCTTGCCGTCGCGGACGAGGACGCTGTGGTGGTCGATTGCGACGACGAAGTCGTCCGCCTCGTCGAGCACGGTCTCGACCTTGCCGGTGGCGAACTCGAAGCGCTGCAGCGGCCCCGGGCCCTCCTCGCGCCCGCCGCGGCCGTGCGCGCCGACGATCGGCTGCAGCGTCCACAGCACGCGGCCGGCGCCGGCGCCGGCGATGCGGGCGAAGCGGTCCTCCGGCACCGGGAACGCGGCGACGCGGTCGGCCAG
>JACPVA010000078.1 GCA_016191995.1 Burkholderiales bacterium
CAGCGCGACGCGCCGGCGCTGGCCGGCCGACAGCACGCGCGCGGGCAGCCGCTCGCGCCCCTTCAGCCCGGCGGCGGCGAGCGCGGCGGCGGCCTCGACCGCCTCGACGCCGTCGCCGCCCAGCGCCGCGAGCATGCGCAGGTTCTCCAGCGCGCTCAGGTCGTCCTTCAGCGCCGCCGCGTGGCCGAGGTAGACCAGCTCGCGGTGGAAGAGCTCGCGCTGCGCCGCGATCGGACGGTCGCGCCAGCGCACCTCGCCGGCCGCCGGCGTGCTCAGGCCGACGAGCATGCGCAGCAGCGTCGTCTTGCCGGCGCCGTTGTCGCCGGTCACGCGCAGCAGCTGCCCCGGCCCGGCCGCCAGCGCCAGGCCGCTGAACAGCACGCGACGCCCGCGGCGCGCCTGGAGATCCCGGACCGTCAACACGGCGCGCACTCTACACCGCGGCCCGGCGCGCGGCCGTGCCGGAAGCGGCGTCGGCGGCACCTCGTCTGGGCGTCGGGATCGGGCGCCGGGCCTCGGCGCCCGCGACGCCGGCTCAACGCGCCGCGACCTTGCCGCGGATCAGCGGCATCGCCGACGACGGCGCTGCAGCCTCGGGGTCGAAGGGGTGCGCCTGCTGCCCGCCCATCAGCGCGATCACCTTGCGCACGTACATGCGCGTCTCGGCGAACGGCGGCACGCCGCGGTAGCGCTCGACCGCGCGCTCGCCGGCGTTGTACGCCGCCAGCGCGAGCCGCAGGTCGCCCTCGAAATACGCCAGCAGCCAGCGCAGGTAGGCCATGCCGCCGCGGATATTGTCGGCCGGGTCGGCGAGGTCGCGCACGCGGAAGCGTCGCGCGGTATCGGGGATGAGCTGCATCAGCCCGCGCGCATTCTTCGGCGATACCGCCCAGGGGTCGAAGTTCGACTCGGTGGCCATCACCGCCAGCACCAGGTGCGGCTCGAGCCGGTACTCGGGCGCGACCAGTTCGACGAAGCGCACGATCGGCGCGGGTGCATTCGGCGGCAGCCGCGGCGGCGCGACGAGCGGGCCGCGGCCTGCGCCCTGGCCGCGCGCGGGCGGCCCGGCCTCGGCGACCGCGGGCGCATCGTCGGCCGGCGGCAGCAGGCACGCGGGCGGCTGCCCGCGCGGCGTGCCGAGCGCACGCGCCATGTTGGCCGCCTGTTCGTGGCCCTGCTCGGCGGCGGCGGCGAACAGGTGCGCCGCCGCGGCGTCGTCGCGCTCGACGCCGCGCGCATTCGTCAGCATCCAGGCCAGGCTGTACTGCGCCTCGGCGTCGCCGTGACGCGCGGCGCGGCAGTACAGATCGGCGGCGCGCTGCGGGTCGCGTTCGACGCCGCGCTCGCCATGCTCCAGCGCCGCCGCCTCCTGGCGCCAGCGCAGGACCTGCGCCGGCACGACCAGCCCGGCGCGCGGCACGGACGTCACCGCCGGGCGCGGCAGGGCGTCGATCGACAGCGTGGCCGGCGCGGCCACCGCCGCTGCGGCTGGCAGCATGAGCGCGGCGAGCAGCAGCGGCAGCGCAGGCCGGTGGCGGAGTGCTTTCGCGTGCATGCGTTCGGATGCGTTCGGGTGGCTCGGCAGGGGTCGACGCGTCGCGCCACGTGCCGGCGCCCGCGCGCCGCTGCGGCGCGCCGCAGCCGGCACGTCGCCGGATGGTATAGTGTTTGCTTTTGGATGCCATCCCCTCGATCGTGGCATCCGGCGCACCCGATCCGATGCCGCCCGCGCGGGCCCGGCCCGGCGCGACGGGCCGAACGGCGGCGGGCGTCACCCGACCGCGTGGCTGGCCGAAGCCCGCCCGGCCACGCTGAACGCCGACACCGCCGGCCCCGGCAGCGCCACACGCCAGCGGCCGGCCCGCTCCCGGTGGCGATCCCGCCGCCGGGCCCAGATCACTCCCGCCGCGCGTCGGCCGCCTCCGGCCGGCCGGCGCGCGGTGTCGCGAAGCTTCGAAACCGACCCAGGAGCAGTTTGCATGGCCAAGGAAGAACTCATCGAGATGAGCGGCACCGTCGACGAGGTGCTGCCCGATTCGCGCTACCGCGTGACGCTGACCAACGGTCACCAGCTCGTCGCCTACAGCGCCGGCAAGATGCGCAAGCACCATATCCGCATCCTCGCCGGCGACAACGTCTCGCTCGAGATGTCGCCGTACGACCTCAGCAAGGGCCGCATCACCTTCCGCCACCTCGAGCGCCGCACCCCGGCGCCCGCCGCCCGACGCGCCTGAGGCACGGCGCGCGGGCCGATCAGCGCGCCGCCGTCGCCTGCCGTCCGGCACGGCGCAGTGCCGCCAGCGCGGTCCAGCCCAGCACCAGCGCGGCCAGCGCCAGCAGCACCGCGCTGATCGGCCGCTGCAGGAAGACGGTCGCATCGCCGCGCGCAAGCAGCAGCGCGCGGCGCAGCTGCTCCTCCATCAGCGGTCCGAGCACGAAACCCAGCAGCATCGGCGCGACCGGGAAGCGCAGCACCGCCAGGACATGGCCGGCGGCGCCGATCGCGGCCACCATCAGGACGTCGAAGGCGTTGCGGTTGACGCTGTAGACGCCGACGCAGACGAAGGCGACGATCGCCGGATACAGCACGCGGTACGGGATGCGCAGCATCGCGACCCAGATCCCGACCAGCGGGATGTTGAGCACGACCAGCATCAGGTTGCCGACGACGAAGCTGGCGACCAGGCCCCAGAACACCGCCGGCTGCTCGGCGATCATCAGCGGCCCGGGCTGGATGCCGTGGATGATCAGCGCCCCGATCATCAGCGCCGTGATCGCGTCGCCCGGGATGCCCAGCGACAGCGTCGGCACGAAGGCCGTCTGCGCGGCGGCGTTGTTCGCCGCCTCCGGCGCGGCGATACCCTCGATCGCGCCGTGGCCGAAGCGCGCCGGCGTGCGCGCGACGCGCTTCTCCAGCGCATAGGCCATGAACGCGGCGATCGCCGCCCCGGTGCCCGGCAGCGCGCCGAAGAAGCTGCCGACGGCCGAGCCGCGCAGCATCGCCGGCCACGCGGCGCGCCAGTCGGCGCGCGCCGGCCACATCGACCGCAGCGCGACCCGGCCGCCGTCGCCGGCCGGCCGCACGCGGCCGATGCTGGCGACGACCTCGGCGACGCCGAACACGCCGGTCGCGAGCGCGACCAGGCTCAGCCCGTCGCCGAGCTCGGGCACGCCGAAGTCGTAGCGCCGCACGCCGGTCTGCACGTCGGTGCCGACCATGCCCAGCAGCAGGCCGAGGACGACCATCGCCATGCCCTTCAGCGGCGCCCCCGAGACCAGCGACGACGCCGTGACCAGCCCGAGCAGCATCACCGCGAAGTATTCGTACGGGCCGAAGCGCATCGCCAGCGCCGCGATCGCGGGCGTGAACCCGACCAGCAGCAGCACCCCGATCATCGCGCCGACGAAGGATGCCACCGCGGTCATGAACAGCGCCACGCCGGCGCGCCCGGCGCACGCCATCGGATAGCCGTCCAGGCAGGCGACCGCCGACGACGGCGTGCCCGGCAGGTTCAGCAGGATCGACGCCGTCGATCCGCCGTACTGCGCGCCGTAGTAGACGCCGGCCAGCATGACGATCGCCGCCGTCGGCTCGAGGTGGTAGGTCGCCGGCAGCAGCATCGAGATCGTCGCCATCGCGCCGATGCCGGGCAGCACGCCGACCAGCGTGCCGACGGCGACACCGACGAAGCAGGCCAGCAGCATCGCCGGCGCGAGCGCGACGCCGAGCCCGAGCGCGAGGTTGGCGAGCAGGTCCATGCCGGGCAAGGCGGCGCGCGGGGTTCAGCGCCCCGATGGCCCGAGCGGCAGGTCCATCCCCAGCGCGCCGGCGAAGATCAGCGCGACCAGCGCGCTGACGCCGGCAGCGGTCGCGACGCGGCCGGCCCAGCCGGAGCGCGCGTCGGCGAGCGAGGCGACGAGGGCGGCGCCGAAGGTCGCCGCGACGAGCCCGGCGGGCTGCAGCGCGAGCGCGAACAGCACGATCGCGCCGCTCACGCAGACGAGGTTTCGCCCGCGCAGCCCTTCGCCGGCCTGGCCGCCTCTGAACCAGGCCGCCAGCGCGATCAGCAGCCCGAGCGCGGCGAGCAGCCAGCCCAGCAGTTGCGGGAAGAACCCCGGCCCCATGTCCGCCGGCGTGCCGAATCCCCAGCGGCGGGCGACCAGCGCCGCCGCGACGCCGATCGCGACCATCAGCAGGCCGCCCGCCAGATCCCGGTGGTCGCGTGGGTTCAAGGAGTCGCTCCTTCGCAGGTCGTCCGCCGCCGGCGGCGGCACGCGCCGGCGCTGCGGTCGAGGCCGCGAGCATAGGGGAGCATGGCGCGCGGCGCCGCGCGGCCACGGCCCGGTCCGCCGCGCCGCCCGGGCTGCGCGACCTCAGTACTTCAGCCGCGCGTAATAGGTCGTCTGCGCCGCCGCGCGCGCCTGCCCGAGGTTGTGGATGCCCATCGCGGCCAGCAGCGGGACCAGCTTGAGCCAGACCTCGGCCGTGACCAGCGCATCGCCGAGCGCGGTGTGGCGGCCGATCACGGTGATGCCGAAGCGCTCGGCGATCGCCTCCAGCCGGTGGCTGTCCTGGTTCGGGTGCACGACCGCCGACAGCAACAGCGTGTCGAGCACCGGGTGGTCGAAGCGCACCCCGGTGGCCGCCTCCTCGAGCTGCAGGAAGCGCATGTCGAAGGCCGCGTTGTGCGCCACCAGCACGGTGTCGCGCGCGTAGGCGTGGAAGGCCGGCAGCACGGCGTCGATCGTCGGCTGGCCGACCAGCATCTCGGGGCGGATGCCGTGGATCGGGATGCCGGCGGCGGGCAGGTCGCGCTGCGGGTCGACGAGCTGCTCGAAGCTCTCCTGCCGCAGCAGCCTCCCGTTGACGATGCGCACGGCACCGATCTGGATGATCTTGTCGCCGGCCGACGGCTCGAGCCCGGTGGTCTCGGTGTCGAAGACGGTGTAGCTCAGCGCCGCCAGCGGCCGCTCGTCCAGCACATGCTGGCCCTCGCTGGCGGCAAAGAGGTCGAAGTCGTAGAACTCGGGCCGGCTGTCGTGGCGCAGCGCCGCCGCCTGCAGCTGCTCGGCGTCGCCGACGTCCTCGGCGCGCGGCAGCAGCAGGCGGAAGAAGGCCTGGTGGCGGACGCGGTCGCGCTCGAACCAGAACTCGCCGCCGTGGCGCTGCATGACATCGCGCACGCTCAGCGCGCTGACACGGTCGCCGGCGCGCATCGCGTCGCTCTCCCAGCTCATCACGGTCTCGGTGCTCATCGCCTGGCCGCTCCAGACCAGGTCCAGCCGCGCGCGCGCGTCGACGAGCTGCAGCCGCAGCAGCAGCGCCTTGACCTCGAACTCGTCGACCAGCCGCGCCGCCAGGTAGGCCAGCACCTGCAGCAGCGCGAAGCTGTCCACGCGCAGCCACAGCCCCGGCTCGACCTCGAGCGTGCCGGTACGCACGCCGGTGCGCTCCTCGATCAGGCGCTGCGCGGCAGCGACGAGGTCGGCGCCGAGCATGTCCTCCAGCGGCCAGCGGGTCTTGGTCTCCTGCACGCTGCGCGCGGTCAGCTCCTGCAGCCGCTGGCTCATCGCATGCGCCTCGTCGCGCACGACGGCCAGGAAGCGCTCGCGCGTGGCGGCGTCCAGCTCCGGGTCTTCCAGCAGCTCGACCGCGGCGCTCAGGTTGCCGAGCGAGGCGCGCTGGCCCTCGGTCAGCGACAGCAGCAGCGCATCCTGCGCCGAGTCACGCTCGTAGTCGCGCGTGATGTTGTCCAGCAGCAGCACGAAGCCGGTCAGCGTCTGGCCGTCGCGCACCGGCGCCATCTGTGCGCGCAGCAACTGGCCGCTGGCGGTGGCGGTGACGAACTGCGCCGACGGGCTGCCCGCGCCGCGCGCCAGCCGGCGCTGGATATTCTCCAGCGCGTGCGCGACCAGCGCGCGGTCGAAGACGGTATAGATCGAGCGCCCGAGCCCGAGCAGCTCGGCGCCGCCGGCCAGCTGCGGCGCCTCCGAAAGCGCCTTGAACTGCAGCCGCGCGCGCGGGTTGTACAGCAGCACGCGGCCGTCGAGGTTGCAGACGACGACGCTCATCGTCAGCTCGGACATCAGCGCCGCGAGCTGCGCGCGCTCGCGCTCGATGCCGCGGCTGGCCTCGGCGACCTGCGAGGCGATATCGCGCCTGAGCTGCTCGCGCTGGCCCACCAGCGCATCGACGTCGGCCGCCAGCGCGCGCAGCGCCGGCGTGCCCAGCGCCGGCAGCGGCGTCGGGGTGTCGGTCTGCAGCCGCGCGCGCACCTGCTCCATCAGCTGCGCCACCGGGGCGACATGGCCCCGGATCAGGTGCTGCGCGATCATCGCGCCGACGCCAGCCAGGACGAGCAGCATCATCGCCACCAGCGGCAGCTGCGGCACGATCGGCGCGGCGACCGCCTCGAGCTGTTCCGGCGCCAGCGTCGACAGCACGAGCGCGGCGGTGGCGGCCAGCCACGCAGCGACGACCGCGACCGCCGCCGCCGTGGCGAGCGCGACCTGCAGGGCCTGGCGGCTGTCGCGTCGCATCGCCGGCCTCGCGTCAATCCGCGCTCGCGGCCCCGGCACCGCTGCCGTCGGCGTCGCGCGCGCGTCCGCCGCCGGCGAGCATCTCGCGCACCTTGACCACCAGCTCGCGGGTCGAGAACGGCTTGGTCATGTAGGCATCGGCGCCCAGCGCGAGCCCCTTGACGATGTCGGTCTCGCGCCCCTTGGCGGTGAGCATCAGCACCAGCGTGTCGCGGGTCGCATCGTCCTGGCGCAGCTCCTGGCAGACCTCGAAGCCGGTCTTGCGCGGCATCATGACGTCCAGCAGCACCAGCCGCGGACGCTCGCGCCGCAGCAGGTCGAGCGCCTCCTGCCCGTCGTGCGCGACATGCACAGTGTAGCCCTCGCGCTTCATCAGGTACTCCAGCGAGACGAGGATATTGGGCTCGTCGTCGGCGATCAGGATCACCGCGCTCATGGCTGGCCTCCGTCGTCGTTCGGCGTCGCATCGCCGTCGTGCATCCAAGGTAGGCGGAACTCGAAGCAGGCGCCTTGACCGCCGTCATGCGCGCCCGGGTCTTCCGTCGCCGCCTGGACGAGATCGATGCGCCCGCCGTGGTGCTCGACGATCTGGCGGCTGATCGGCAGCCCGAGCCCGGTCCCCCCGGTGCGGCGTGCTTCGTCGCCACCCTGGTGGAACTTCTCGAAGATGCGCGCGCGCTGGTCGGGCGGGATGCCGGGGCCATTGTCCTGCACGCGCACGACGACACCTTCGTCGTCGGCGCGCACGCCCAGCTCGATGCGCCCGCCCGGGCGCGGAACGAACTTGGCGGCATTGCCCAGCAGGTTCAGCAGCACCTGCGTCAGGCGGTCGGCGTCGGCGCGCAGCGTCGGCAGCGGGCGCGCCGGGTCGGGCAGGTCCAGCACCAGCTCGGTGCCCCGCTCGCGCAGCATCTCGGCCATGCTCTGCGCCGCCTGCCGCGCCAGCGCGACGATGTCGACGTCGCCGTGGCGCCATTCGGCATGGCCGGACTCGATCTTGGCCAGGTCCAGCACCTGGTTGACGAGGCGAGACAGGCGCCCGGTCTCGGAGACGATGATGCCCAGGAACTGCTGGCGCTGTGCGGTATCCATTTCGGGATCGTCGGCCATCAGCTCCGCCAGCGCGCGGATCGAGGTCAGCGGCGTGCGCAGCTCGTGCGTGACGCTGGACATGAAGTCGTCCTTCAGCCGGTCCAGGCTCTGCAGCTGCTCGTTGGCCGTGCGCAGCTCGGCGGTGGCGCGCTGCAGCGAAGCCGACTTCTCTTCCAGCGCGCGCGAGTAGGCGCGCAGCTGGCTAGCCTCGTCGAGGATGCGCAGCACGTCGTCCATCGCCAGCTGCTCCTCCTGCACGACCGAGGCGACCATCACGCGCGCCGACGCGCTGCCGATCGCGCCGGCCAGTTGCGTCTCGACGAACTGCACCAGCGTGGCATCGGCGCGCAGGTCCTCGACGCGCGCCGCGCCGGCGCGCGCCGCGTACTGCGCGAACAGCGCGCTCGCGCGCTCGGCGCCGAGGAAGCGCGCCAGCAGCGGCTGCAGGTCCGCGAGCCGCGCCTGGCCGCGCCAGAACGCCGGGCCGCCTTGCGCCGCGGCGTCCGCGACGTCGACGAACAGCGCCGCCTGGCTGACCTCGCGCGCGCTGGGCGCGCGCCACAGCGACACGCCGACATAGGCGCCGATATTCGCCAGCAGGCTCCAGAACAGCGAGTGCGTCAGCCCGTCGAGCCCGGTCAGGCCGAGCAGTGCCTCGGGGCGCAGCAGCTCGATGCCCCAGGGCCCTTCGCGCAGGAAGGCGTCCGGCCACCAGCCCGACTTGGCGATCGACGGCAGCATCAGCGTATAGGCCCACAGCGCGAAGCCGGCCAGCAGCCCGGCGAGCGCGCCACGCTGCGTGCCGCCCTTCCAGACCATGCCGCCCAGCGCCGCCGGTGCGAACTGCGCCACCGCGGCGAAGCTGATCAGGCCGATGCTGACCAGCGCGTAGGCCTCGCCCGCCAGGTGGTAGTACAGGTAGCCCAGCAGCAGCACGACGACGATCGCGGCGCGCCGGATCCCGAGCAGCCAGCCCGACAGGTCGCGCCCGGGGTCCAGCCGGTGCCAGCCGCTGCGCAGCAGCACCGGCATCACGAGGTCGTTGCAGACCATCGTCGACACCGCGATCGCCTCGACGATGATCATCCCGGTGGCGGCTGACAAGCCGCCGACGAAGGCCAGCAGCGCCAACGCCGCGGCCCCATGCGCCAGCGGCAGCGACAGCACGAAGGCGTCGGCGCCGCTGGCATCGCCGCCGGCCAGCAGCAGCCCGCCGAAGGCGATCGGCAACACGAACAGGTTGATCAGCCACATGTACAGCGGGAAGACCCATGCCGCGCGCTTCAGATGCCGCTCGTCGACGTTCTCGACCACGATGACCTGGAACTGGCGCGGCAGGAAGACCACCGACAGCATCGCCAGCAGCGTCAGCGCGAACCACTGCGCATAGGCGAATCCGGCGCCCCCCTGGTCCAGCGTCAGCAGCCGCTGCAGCTCGGGCTCGGCGGCCACGCGCGCGAACAGGTCGCCCGGCCCGCCGAACAGGCCCCAGGTGACGAACACGCCGACGGCGAGGAAGGCCAGCAGCTTGACCACCGACTCGAACGCGATCGCCGCCACCATGCCCTCGTGGCGCTCGGCGCTGTCGAGGTGGCGGGTGCCGAACATCATCGTGAACCCGGCCAGCAGCAGCGCAGCGTAGAAGGTGCCGTCGGCCCACCAGGCCGTGCGCACTGCCACCGGCGCGCCCGCGTCGGCCGTCAGCAGCGCGTAGCCGGTGGCGATCGCCTTGAGCTGCAGCGCGATATACGGGACGATGCCGACCACCGTGATCAGCGTCACCAGCCCGGCCAGCAGCGGGCTCTTGCCGTAGCGGCTGGCGATGAAGTCGGCGATCGAGGTGATGCGGTAGCGGCGCGCGATGCGGATCATCTTGCGTAGCACGACCCAGGCCAGCACCATCGCCAAGGTCGGCCCGAGGTAGATCGGCAGGAACCACACGCCGGTGGTCGCGGCGCGGCCGACGCTGCCGAAATAGGTCCAGGCGGTGCAGTACACCGCCATCGACAATGCGTAGGCCCAGGGGTTGGCGACCAGCGACCGCCCCTGGGCGGCGCGCCGGTCGCCCCAGGCGGCGATCGCGAACAGCAGCCCCAGGTAGGCGGCCGAGGCGGCGACGACCAGCGCGGGGCTCAGCATCGCGCGCGCGCCGGCTGCTCAGTCGTCGATATGCTCGCTCAGCCAGCCCAGCGCCGCGACCAGCAGCGCCCACAGGCCGAACAGCGCGGCGGGGAACAGCGGCAGGCCGGCGATCGTCGCGTCGCGGTCCCACAGTGCCAGCAACGGGAAGTTGAAGGCGAGCGTACCGGCGGCGAACAATGCCAGCAGCCGCGGCCGCCCCAGGCGCGACCTCACGGGCGCCCCCGCGAGTCCCGGGCGCGCGACGCGCCCGGCCACTGCGCGTGCCAGCCGGTCGCGAAGTCGCCGACGGACTTGCACCCGATCGTCGACCGGAGGGCGCGCTCGGACAGAATCCGGGTCAGCGCGATGCGGATTTCGACAAGCATGCGGCACCTCCCGCCGATCGGCCGTGGGTGGACGAAGGCCCGGCCTGCGGCTGCGGGCAGGGTCCCGATTGTGGCAACCCTTGCGGGACGACGGGTGGATCGGCCGCGGCCTGCCACCCGTCGGCGGGCGGCGCCGACCTCGGGCGCATGACCTGGTCCCCTAGGGAAAACACCAATCCTCGCATCCCGGACGGCGCTCGGTCGGCACTGCGCAGGAGAAACCCCGCGTCTGTCAGCAACGCCTCAGTGCGGCGTCAGCACATGTTGGCTGCGAGTCAGAGCACGGTCAGTGCCCTCGCCGAGGATGCGAACTCCGGCGCCACCCGCGCGCCTCCACGCCTCGCAACAGGAGACACACCATGGACGTGGATCTCGCCGCCCGCATCGCGGCGCACCCCAAGTACCACGAGCTGAAGTCCAAGCGCACGAAGTTCGGGCTGGTGCTGACGGTGGCGATGATGCTCGCCTACTACGGCTTCATCCTCCTGGTGGCGTTCGACAAGGAACTGCTGGCCAGCAAGATCGGCGCCGGCGTCACGACGCTGGGCATGCCGCTCGGCGTCGGCGTCATCGTCTTCACGATCGTGATTACGGCGATCTACGTGCGCCGCGCCAACACCGAATTCGATGCGCTGAATGCGCAGCTGATCAAGGAGACGCTGAAGTGATCCGCAATCGAATCCCAGAAGGCGCCACACTGACCCGGGCGCTCGCGCTCGGCGCCCTCGCCGTCGCCGGCGGCGCCGCGCTCGCGGCCGGCGCCGACCTCGGCCAGGCGCAGAAGCAACCGACCAACTGGACCGCGATCGCGATGTTCGCGATCTTCGTCGGCTTCACGCTGTGGATCACCAAGTGGGCCGCGGCCAAGACCAAGAGCGCGGCCGACTTCTACACCGCCGGCGGCGGCATCACCGGCTTTCAGAATGGTCTCGCGATCGCCGGCGACTACATGTCGGCGGCCTCGTTCCTCGGCATCTCGGGCCTAGTGTTCGCCAATGGCTTCGACGGGCTGATCTTCTCGATCGGCTGGCTCGTCGGCTGGCCGGTCATCACCTTCCTGATGGCCGAGCGGCTGCGCAACCTGGGCAAGTTCACCTTCGCCGACGTGGCGAGCTACCGCTTCGGGCAGACGCCGGTGCGCGTGTTCGCCGCCTGCGGATCGCTGGTGGTCGTGGCCTTCTACATGATCGCGCAGATGGTCGGCGCCGGGCAGCTGATCAAGCTGCTGTTCGGGATGGACTACCTGTACGCCGAGATCCTGGTCGGCTCGATCATGATGCTGTACGTGCTGTTCGGCGGCATGACGGCCACGACCTGGGTGCAGATCATCAAGGCCTGCATGCTGCTCGGCGGCGCCACCTTCATGGCGCTGATGGTGCTGATGCAGTTCGGCTTCTCGCCCGAGGCGATGTTCAGCAAGGCGGTCGAGGTGCACTCCAAGAAGGAGGCGATCATGGGCCCCGGCGCGCTGATCAAGGACCCGGTCTCGGCGATCTCGGTGGGCATGGCGCTGATGTTCGGCACCGCCGGACTGCCGCACATCCTGATGCGCTTCTTCACCGTGCCGAACGCGAGGGAGGCACGCAAGTCGGTCGCCTGGGCCACGACCTGGATCGGCTACTTCTACATCCTGACCTTCATCATCGGCTTCGGCGCGATCACCAACCTGATCCCCAACCCGCTGGCCTACTTCGTCGACGGCGACATCGCCAAGGGGCTGGTCGGCGGCGGCAACATGGCGGCGGTGCACCTGGCCAACGCGGTCGGCGGCAGTTGGTTCCTCGGGTTCATCTCGGCGGTGGCCTTCGCGACCATCCTCGCGGTGGTGGCCGGGCTCACGTTGTCGGGGGCCTCGGCCGTCGCGCACGACCTGTACGCCTCGGTGATCAAGAAGGGCAAGGCCGAATCGGCCGACGAGTTGCGCGTCTCGAAGATCACCACGCTGGCGCTCGGCTTCATCGCCGTGGTGCTCGGCATCGCGTTTGAGAAGGAGAACGTCGCCTACATGGTGATGCTGGCCTTCGTGATCGCGGCGTCGGCCAACTTCCCGGTGCTGTTCATGTCGGTGCTGTGGAGGAACTGCACTACGCGCGGTGCGGTGGCTGGTGGCTTCGTCGGCCTCGCGCTCGCGGTGTTGCTGACGATCGGCTCGGCGAGCGTGTGGGAGGCGGTGCTGGGTTATCCGAAGGGCTCGGCCTGGTTCCCGTACAACTCGGCGGCGATTTTTTCGATGACGGCGGCGTTCCTCACGATCTGGCTCGTCTCGCTGCTGGACCGCAGCGCACGTGCCGCGCAGGACCGCGCCGGCTACGTGGCCCAGGAAGTGCGCTCCGAGACCGGCGTCGGCGCGTCCACGGCCAGCGCGCACTGAAGCGGCGCGCCGCGTCGGTCAGGCCATGATCACGGGGCCGCGGGGATGACCTGCGGCCCCTCGTCCTTTCGGCGCGCACCGCGCTGGGCCAGCATCCCGGCTTCGATCCAGCGCCGATGAGCGCGCCGCTGCCGCGCGCCCATCCCGGAGCGCGCAGCATGGAGGGTCGTCCAGTGAGCACTGCCAGCCCGGAACCCCAGCCCGAGATGGTCTCGCTCGTGACGTCACGCGTGCGCGACGCGTACGTGCGCAAGCCGTTCTACGTCGACGGCGGCGCCGACCTGGTCACCGTATGCCGCCAGCTCGCGCAGCACGGCCACAGCCACGCGCTGGTGTGCGACGGCGAGCGCCTGGGCATCTTCACCACCACCGACCTGCGCGACGCGCTGCTGCGCGACGTGCCGCCGCAGCAGCTGGCGGTGCGCGACGCGGCGCACTTCGACGTCATCGAGGTGCAGGCCGACGCCGAGCTCTTCGAGGCGCTCTGGCTGATGGTGCGCCATCGCGTGCACCGGCTCGTCGTGCGCGACGGCGACCGGCTGATCGGCGTGCTCGGGCAGCTCGACCTGGTGAGCTTCGTCGCCAACCACTCGCACCTGATCGCGCTGCAGATCGACGACGCCGCCAGCGTGGCGGACCTGAAGCCGGCAGCCGAGCGCGTCGACCGGCTGATCGAGCTGCTGCACGGCAGCGGCATCCGCATCGAGCGCATCGGGCGACTTGTGACCGAGCTGAATCGGCGCCTGTTCGCGCGCGCCTGGGAGCTCGTCGCGCCGGCCGAGCTGGTGGCCCACAGCTGCCTGCTCGTGATGGGCAGCGAAGGCCGCGGCGAGCAGATCCTGAAGACCGACCAGGACAACGCGCTGCTGCTGCGCGACGGCTTCGCCTTCGACGGCCTGGAGGCGGTCGCACAGCGTTTCGCGCAGGCGCTCGCCGACTTCGGCTACCCGCCGTGCCCGGGCGACATCATGCTGACCAACCCGCTTTGGCGGCAGCCGCTGGGCGGCTTCAAGGACAGCATCCGCCATTGGCTGTACGGCGACGGCGCCGGCGCCGACCCGGAGGGCCTGATGCATCTGGCGATCTTCTTCGATGCCGCCGCGGTGGCCGGCGACGCCGCGCTGCTCGCCGAGGCGCGCGAGCACCTGGACCGCATCGCCAGCGGCCAGGATACCTACCTCGCCCGCTTCGCCGCCGCGGCAGACCAGTTCGCCGAGGCGGGCAACTGGTTCACGCGCCTGATGACGCGGCGCGACGACATGCCGCTGGACCTGAAGAAGCTGGGCACCTTCCCGATCGTGCACGGCGTGCGAGCGCTGTCGCTCCAGTACGGCGTGCGCGAGGCGGGTACAGCGGCGCGCCTGCAGCGGCTGGTCGAGCTGAATCGCATCGACGCCACGCTGGCGCGCGACGTGACCGACGCGCTGCACTTCCTGATGCAGCTGCGCCTGGCGCACCAGCTGCACCAGCGCGAGGGCGGCGCGCAGCCGGGCAACGTGGTGCGCGCTGCGGAGCTCGGGGCGCTGGAGCGCGAGCCGCTGCGCGACTCCTTGGCCATCGTCAAGCGCTTCCGGGCCTTCCTGCGCCAGCACTTCAAGTTCGACGCGATCTAGCGCAATCAGCGGCCTGCACCGCCGCGCCGCATCATCCGGCCCGCGCCGAACGGCTTGCGCCGGCCCGGCCGGCAGCCCGCACATCGCCCCGGCGCTCCCGTCATCGGCCGAGCCGAACGCGATGACGCTGCCACGGTCGATCCGGTCGAGGGCCTCGTGCCAGGGCGCCATCGCGGTGCCGGGGGCGGCCCCGGGGGCCGACAAAGGGTTATGCCCATCCGGGTAAGGACGGAGGCGAGCGATTTTGTCAGTCATCGGTAAGCGATCGAGGACCAACATGCGCCCCTGACCTCCGGCGCGCCTGCGTGCGCAGCACCACCATGCGCGCTGGCTCATCGTCCACGACCCCACGGGCCGACCGTGCTCGAACTGCTGAACCTGCTGCAACTGCTGCTGTACATCCCGATGCTGGCCCTGCTCGGCCAGGCGGTGCTGCACCTGCTCGCCGGCGCGCGGCGCGAGACCAACTTCTTCTACCAGACGCTTCGTTTGATCGCCCGCCCCTTCACCTATGTCGTGCGCCGGATCACGCCGCGCCAGGTCGCCGACGAGCATGTGCCGGTGGTGACCTTCCTGCTGCTCGTCGTGCTCAGCTTCGTCGTCTTCGCCGAGCGCGGCCAGCTGCTGTGCGTCGAGCTCGGACTGGAGGGCTGCCCGCGATGATCGAGGCCCTGGTCTACCGCTGGCTGCGCTGGCGCGCGATCGCGGCGTTGCTGCTGGGTCGCCGCGATGCGGCGTGCGAGATCTTCGGTGCCATGTTGCAGCGCTGGCCCGACGATGCCTACGCGCTGGCGAGCCGCTCGCACCTGCTGGCGCAGCTCGGCCAGCGCGACGCCGCGATCGCCGACGCCGAGCGCCTGACCGCACGTCACCCCGGCCGCAGCGCCGCCGACTGGTTCAACCTCGGCTACCTGCTCGAGGCGAGCGCTCGCCACGGGCAGGCCGAGTCGGCGTTCCGGCGCGCCGTCGCGCTGGACCCCGCGCTCGACCGCGCGTGGTACGGCCTGGGGCTGGTTCTGATCCGCCAGGACAAGCTCGACGAGGCGGTTGCCGCGCTCGAGCGCAATACCGAACTGCAACCGATGAGCCCGTACGGCTGGTACCAGCTGGCGCGGCTGCACGCCGACCGCCAGCAGCCAGAGAAGGCACTTCGGATCATCCGCCACCTGCAGGGTTTCGAGCCCAAGGTGGCGTCGCAGCTCGAGAGGGAAACAGGGCTCGCGCCCTGAAGCATAAGGCGCCGCGCCGAGCGCCATGGCAGGCAAGGGGTTCCGGACCAACCGGAGTGGCACGCGATGAAGGAGACAACGCGATGGAGTTGACAGAAAGGCACCGCCAGTACTGGCAGAAGAACCTGCGCATCACAGGCATTCTTCTGGCCATCTGGTTCGTGGTGACGTTCGTCATGGGGTATTTCGCCCGTGACCTGGACTTCACCTTCTTCGGCTGGCCGTTCAGCTTCTGGGTCGGGGCCCAGGGCGCGCTGGTCGTCTACGTGATCATCATCGGCGTCTACGCGCGCTACATGAACCAGCTCGACCACGACTACGGCGTGGCCGAGGCCGAGGAGGAGTGACATGGCTGGCATGACCCCATCGAGCGGGGGCGGCGGAGTCTTCTCCGCCGGCTCCAGCAAGGCGTTCCAGAAGCAGCTCAACAAGGTCTACGGTTTCTACACCGGGGGCTTCCTGGCGTTCATCGTCGTGCTCGCGGTGCTCGAGCAGATGGGGCTGCCGCAGAGCTGGATCGGCCTGATCTTCCTGTTCGCGACGGTGGCGCTGTATGCCGGCATCGGCATCATGAGCCGCACGACCGACGCCGCCGAGTACTACGTCGCCGGCCGGCGCGTGCCGGCGATCTACAACGGCATGGCGGTCGGCGCCGACTGGATGAGCGCGGCGTCGTTCATCGGCATGGCCGGCACGCTGTACCTGACCGGCTACGGCGGCCTGGCCTTCATCATGGGCTGGACCGGCGGTTACTGCCTGGTGGCGCTGTTCCTCGCGCCCTACCTGCGCAAGTTCGGGCAGTTCACGATCCCCGACTTCCTCGGCGCGCGCTACGAAGGCAACCTGCCGCGGCTGATCGGCATCTTCGCCGCCATCCTGTGCTCGTTCACCTACGTGGTGGCGCAGATCCTCGGCGTCGGCGTGATCACCGCGCGGCTGACCGGTCTGGCGTTCGAAATCGGGGTCTTCGTCGGCCTCGGCGGCATCCTGGTGTGCTCGTTCCTCGGCGGGATGCGCGCCGTGACCTGGACCCAGGTCGCGCAGTACATCATCCTCATCATCGCCTACCTCGTGCCGGTGGTCTGGCTGTCGGTCAAGCAGACCGGCGTGCCGGTGCCGCAGGCGGTCTACGGCTTCCAGCTGCAGAAGGTCACGGCGGCCGAGCAGAAGCTGATCGACGACCCGAAGGAAAAGGAGGTCATCGCGATCTTCAAGCAGCGCGCGGACGCGCTGGGCGAGAAGCTCAAGGACCCGGCCGCCGCGCTGGCCGCCGACCGCCAGGCGGCGCAGGCCAAGCTCGACGAGCTGAAGGCCGCCAACGCCCCGGTCGCGGAGGTCCAGGCGGCCGAGAAGCTGCTGCGCGACCTGCCGGCCGACGCCGCCGCGGCGAAGACCAAGTGGACCGCCGACAAGACCGCGAACGAGGCACGCGCCAAGCCGCTGGCCGGCATGCCGCGCCACGCGCAGGTGTTCGCCGGCGATCCCAAGGGCGACGAGGCGGCGCAGAAGACCTTCGACACCTCGCGGCGCAACTTCCTCGCGCTCGTGTTCTGCCTGATGGTCGGCACCGCGGCGCTGCCGCACATCCTGATGCGCTACTACACGACGCCGTCGGTGCGCGAGGCACGCCGCTCGGTGACCTGGAGCCTGTTCTTCATCTTCCTGCTGTACTTCACCGCGCCGGCGCTGGCGGTGCTCGTCAAGTACGAGGTGTTCAGCGGGCTGGTGGGTACGCCGTTCGACCAGTTGCCGGCCTGGATCGCGGCCTGGAACAAGGTCGACCCGGCGCTGCTGTCGGTGGCCGACGTCAACGGCGACGGCATCTTCCAGCTCGGCGAGATGAAGATCGGCGGCGACATCATCGTGCTCGCCACACCGGCGATCGGCGGCCTGCCGTACGTGATCTCGGGCATGGTCGCGGCCGGTGGTCTGGCCGCCGCGCTGTCGACCGCCGACGGCCTGCTGCTGACGATCGCCAACGCGCTGTCGCACGACCTGTACTACAAGATGCTCGACCCGAACGCCTCGACGGCGCGCCGCGTGTCGGTGTCCAAGGCGCTGCTGCTGGTGGTGGCCTTGATTGCCGCGTGGGTGGCCTCGCAGAAGCCGGCCGACATCCTGTTCCTGGTGTCGGCGGCGTTCTCGTTCGCGGCCGCGGCGTTCTTCCCGGCGCTGGTGCTGGGCATCTTCTGGAAGCGGGCCACGAAGTGGGGCGCCTCGCTGGGCATGATCGCAGGCCTGACGGTGACCTTCTACTACATGGCCATGACCCAGCCCTGGCTGCGCGGCATCTTCGGCGTGACCTCGTCGGTGGCGGACAACACCTGGTGGGGCATCCTGCCGATCGCCGCCGGGGTCTTCGGCGTGCCGCTGGGCTTCGCGGTCATCATCATCGTCAGCCTGCTGACCCCGGCGCCGAAGAAGGAGACGCAGGAGCTGGTCGAGCACGTGCGCTACCCCGACCTCAAGCCGGCCAAGGCCTGAGCGTCCACGCAGCGCGCCGCTTCGCGGCATCCGGGGGCCCCTGCGGGGGCCCTTTTCCTTGCTGCTGCTGCTGCTGCTGCTGCCGCCGCGCCGCCTGCGCGCCGGCGACGTGTCGCATCGACCGGGCGCGCGCGGCGCCCGGCCCGCGGATCACCTTGGCCGCTGGTCGATCAAGCGCCGCGCCTTGCCGACCAGCGTGCGCTCGATCGAGTCCGGCGCGCCGACGCTGACCGTGGTGCTGACGCCGATCAGCGTCTTGATGCGGTGCTGCAGCTGATGCGCGATCGCGTCGGCGGCCGCACCGGCGTGCGCGGGCAGCAGTTCGACGCGCACCTCCATCTCGTCGAGGGGGCCGGCGCGCGTGACGACGAGCTGGTACTGGCCCGACAGTTCGGGCAGCGCCAGCACCAGCTCCTCGATCTGGGTCGGGAAGACGTTGACGCCGCGGATGATCAGCATGTCGTCGCTGCGGCCGACGATCTTGCCCATGCGGCGCATGCTGCGCGCGGTCGGCGGCAGCAGCCGCGTGAGGTCGCGCGTGCGGTAGCGGACGACCGGCAGCGCCTCCTTGCTCAGCGTCGTGAAGACGAGCTCGCCCTCCTCGCCGTCGGGAAGCACGGCGCCGGTGTCGGGGTCGATGATCTCGGGGTAGAAGTGGTCCTCCCAGATCACCGGGCCGTCCTTGGACTCGATGCACTCGTTGGCCACCCCCGGGCCCATGACCTCCGACAGGCCGTAGATATCGACCGCGTCCAGCCCGGCGCGCGACTCGATATCGCGCCGCATCGCCTCGGTCCAGGGTTCGGCGCCGAAGATGCCGACCTTCAGCGACGAGGCGCGCGCATCCAGCCCCTGGCGCTCCATCTCCTCGACGATCACCTGCATGTAGCTCGGCGTGACCATGATGATGTCGGGCCGGAAGTCGGTGATCAGCTGCACCTGCTTCTCGGTCTGCCCGCCCGACATCGGGATCACGGTGCAGCCCAGCCGCTCGGCGCCGTAGTGCGCGCCCAGCCCGCCGGTGAACAGGCCGTAGCCGTAAGCGACGTGGACGATGTCACCGGCGCGGCCGCCGCTGGCGCGGATGCTGCGCGCGACCAGGTCGGCCCAGGTATCGATGTCGCGCTGCGTGTAGCCGACCACCGTCGGCTTGCCGGTCGTGCCGCTGCTGGCGTGCACGCGGCCGACCTTCTCGCGCGGCACCGCGAACATGCCGAAGGGGTAGTGGTCGCGCAGGTCCTTCTTGGTCGTGAACGGGAACCTGGCCAGGTCGGCGAGCGCCCTGCAGTCCGACGGGTGCACGCCCTGGGCGTCGAACGCCGCCTTGTAGTGCGGCACGTTCGCGTAGGCATGCTGCAGCGTGGCCTGCAGGCGCTGCAGCTGCAGCGCCTGCAGCTCGTCGCGGCTCGCGGTCTCGATCGGCTCGAGCTCGCCGTGCGCGGGTTGCTTGACGGGCATGGTGGGGTCTCCTCATGGCTCTCCGTGGCGTCTGGCCTGCCTGGCGCCTGGGGCGCCACGCCGGCGCGGCGGATCAGCGCGTGCCGGCGCGGCGGATCAGCCCGCGCCGGCGGGCGGGGCCCCGGGTCGGGCGACCGCGACGCTGCGGCCGCGAAAGATCGCCACCCGCTCGCCGCACTGGTCGACGACCTCGACATCGTAGACCCCGCTGCGCCCGCCGCGGTGCTGCTCGGTGCAGGTCGCGGTCAGCAGGTCGCCCAGGCGCGCCGGCGCCAGCAGCTCGATCGAGAAGCCCGATGCGACGGCCGACACCCCGCGCGCATTGCAGGCGTAGGCAAACGCGGTGTCGGCCAGCGTGGCCGTGATGCCGCCGTGGCAGATCCCATGGCCGTTGAGCATGTCGTCGCGCACCGTCATTTGCGCCACCGCATGCCCGGGGCCGATGGCCTCGATCGCGATACCGAGCATGCGCGACGCGGCATCTTGCGGCCACAAGGCCTGCAGCACGCGCTCGGCGTCGGTGCGGGGGTCGGTGGCGGGGCCGTCCATGGCGCTCCGGTCAGCGGGATCCGCGCAGCAGCCGCTCGATCGGCGCCTCGGCCGTGGCCGGCGGCCTCACCCGGCCCGCACCAGCCGCTTCATCCGGCCGCCACCGCGACGTCCGCCAGCGGCGCGCCGGTCAGGCGCTCCAAGTCCCCGGGCGCGAGCGGAAAGACCGCATTCGGATGCCCGGCGGCGGCCCAGATGCGCTCGAATCGCAGCAGATCTCGGTCGATCAGCGTCACGGGAGCGTTGGCGTGCCCAAGCGGCGGCACGCCGCCGATCGCATAGCCGGTCCGGCCCTTGACGAAGGCGGCGTCGGCGCGCGCCAGCGCACCGGTGATCGCCGCGACCTTGGCCTCGTCGACACGCCGGTCGCCGCTGGCGACGACGAGCACCGCCGCATCGTCGGCGACGCGGCGGAAGATCACGCTCTTGGCGATCTGGCCGACCTGCACCCCGAGCGCATCGGCCGCCTGCTGCGAGGTGCGCGCCGCGACCTCCAGCCAGCGCGGCGGATGCGCGTGGCCGGCCGCCGCCAGCGCCGCAGCGACGCGCTGCACGCTCTCGGGCCAGGGGGCGTCGGGCACCCCAGGCGTGCCGTGCACGTGATCGTGGTGGATGTCGTTCATCGCATCGCCCGTCGCGCCGTGCGAGTCTGTCGGGTCTCGGGAGGGCCCTCCCGAGGCCCGACAGCCTGCCAGCCCCGCAGCGCCAGAGACGGCCGCATCACGTCGCGCTCAGCCGCAGCAGTTCGGCGCCCTCGGCAATCTGGTCGCCGACGCGGTACAGCAGCTCGCCGACCTCGCCGTCGCGCGGCGCGAGCAGCGTGTGCTCCATCTTCATCGCCTCCATCACCGCCAGCGGCTGGCCCTTGGCGACCTTGTCGCCGACGCCGACCATCAGCTGCAGCAGCTTGCCCGGCATCGGCGCCGTCAGCTTGCCGCCTTCGCCCGCATGGTCGCCCGCGTGCGCGAGGCGGTCGACCTCGGTGACGACGGCGCTGCCCTCGGGGGCGAAGACCGCGACGCGCTCACCGTCGCGGTAGGCGGCCAGCGTCAGCCGGCGCTCGCCCAGCGTCAGGTCGTGCCGGCCGGCGCCGAGCGCGCGGGTCAGCAGATTCCAGCGCCGCTCGCCGAGCTCGAGCACGGTCGCGCCGTCGTGCAGTCGCGTCAGGTAGGCCACCAGCGGCGCGCCGCCGAGCTCGAGGTCGAAGCGCCGGCGCGCGCCGCCGTGCAGCCGCCAGCCGTCGCGCCGGCTCCACGGCTCGGCGCCCTCCAGCGCCTGCTCCTCCTCGCGCGCCAGCGCGACGACGCCGGCGGCGGCGACCTCCGGCGCCAGCGGCGCGGCGTCGAACAGCGCCACGCTTTCGCGCTCGATCAGCGCGGTATCGAGGTCGGCCTGCGCGAAGGCGCGCGTGGCCACCACGCGGCGCAGGAAGGCGACGTTGGTCTGCACCCCGACCAGCTGCGTGGCCGCCAGCGCGGCGTCGAGCCGACGCAGCGCCTGCGCGCGGTCCTCGCCCCAGACGATCAGCTTGGCGATCATCGAGTCATAGAACGGCGTGATGGCATCTCCGGCGTCGAAGCCGCGGTCGATGCGCGGCATCGTCTCGCTGCGCTCGAAGGCGACATGCGCCGGCCAGCGCGCGTGCACGAGCGTGCCGGTGGCGGGCAGGAATTGCGCATCGGGGTTCTCGGCGCAGATGCGTGCCTCGATCGCATGGCCGCGGCGGCCGATCTGCTCCTGCACCAGCGGCAGCGGCTCGCCGGCGGCGACGCGAAGCTGCCACTCGACCAGGTCCAGCCCGGTGATCGCCTCGGTCACCGGGTGCTCGACCTGCAGCCGCGTATTCATCTCCATGAAGTAGAAGCGCAGGTCGCCGTCGCCCGCCTCCTCGGCGATGAACTCGACCGTGCCGGCGCCGACATAACCGACCGCACGCGCCGCCGCCACCGCCGCCGCCCCCATCTCGGCGCGCCGCGCCTGGCTCATGCCGGGCGCCGGCGCTTCCTCGAGCACCTTCTGGTGACGTCGCTGGACCGAGCAGTCGCGCTCGAACAGGTGGATGCACTGGCCCTGCGTGTCGGCGAAGACCTGGATCTCGATGTGGCGCGGCCGCGTGACGTAGCGCTCGACCAGCACATGGTCGCTGCCGAAGCTGGACCGCGCCTCGCGCTGGCCCGATGCGAGCGCGGCGGCGAAATCCTCGGCGCGCCCGACGCGCCGCATGCCCTTGCCGCCGCCGCCGGAGCTGGCCTTGATCAGCACCGGGTAGCCGATGCGATCGGCCTCGGCGGCCAGCAACGCCGGGTCGTTGTCGTCGCCGTGGTAGCCGGGCACCAGCGGCACGCCGGCGGCCTCCATCAGCGACTTGGCCGCAGCCTTGCTGCCCATCGCCGCGATCGCCGCCGGCGGCGGGCCGATGAAGACGAGGCCGGCGTCGGCGCAGGCGCGCGCGAAGTCCTGGTTCTCGCTCAGGAAGCCGTAGCCCGGGTGCACCGCCTGCGCGCCGGTCGACTTCGCCGCGTCGAGGATGCGCTCCCAGCGCAGGTAGCTGTCGCGCGGCAGCGCGCCGCCGACATGCACCGCCTCGTCGCAGGCGGCGACATGGCGCGCATTCGCATCGGCGTCGGAGTAGACGGCCACCGTGCGGACGCCGAGGCGGCGCGCGGTCGCGGCGACTCGGCAGGCGATCTCGCCGCGGTTGGCGATCAGGATCTTCTGGAACATCTCAAACCTCCGCGGCGCGGTCAGCGCGCGTTTCGTTCGTCAGGCGTCCACGCGCTGGCAGCTGCATGTCCGCGGCGTCCGCGGTCGCCGCGCGTCGCCCGAACAGCCGCCGCAGCAGCGCGCGCAGGAACTTGAAGGTCAGCACCAGCAGCACGATCGAGACGATCGCGCCGACGCCGAGCGCGACCGCGAACCAAAGCGGATACTCCCAGGCCAGCCACAGCAGCGTCGGCACCGCGGCGTCGCCGAGCAGCGACAGGCCGATATTGCTGAACGGCTCGGGCGAGGTATTGACCGCGGCGCGCGTGCTGGCCTTGGCGGCATGGCTGGTCGCCGCCAGCGTGCCGCCCATCAGCGCGGCGAGGAGCGCGATCTGCCCGCTGTCGAAGCCGAACACGCCGGCCGCCAGCGCCGCCCCGGCGGGAACGCGGATGAAGGTGTGCACCGCATCCCACATCGAGTCGACGACCGGGATCTTGTCGGCCAGGAATTCGACCGCCAGCATGATGCCGCTGGCCCACAATACCGCCGGCTGCTCCAGCATCTGCAGCCCCGACGGCAGCGGGACCCAGCCCAGATGACCGGCCAGTCCGGTCAGGAAGACGACCGCGTACAGCCGCATGCCGCTGGCCCAGCCGAGTGCCGCCGCCAGCGCCAGCAGCTCGGTGGTGCCCAGGTTCAGCTCGCTGCCCATGCTGCCTCCGATCGCCGGTTCATGGCGCGCGCCACGCCGGCTCGCGCTTGCCGAGGAAGGCCTGCACGCCCTCGCGCCCTTCGTCGCCGGCGCGCACGTCGGCGATGCGACGTGCGGTGTCGGCGCGCAGCTCGGGCGTGATCTCGCGCCCGGCCAGATCCTGCACCAGCCGCTTGCAAGCCCTGACTGCGGCCGGCCCGTTGCCGACCAGCGCGGCGACGATGCCGTCGACGACGTCGTCGATCGCCTCGGCGGCGGCGAGCTCGTGCACGAAGCCGATGCGACGCGCCTCGGCGGCGTCGAATCGCTCGGCGGTGACAAACCAGCGCCGCGCCGCCTGCTCGCCCATCGCGCGCACGACGTAGGGGCCGATGGTGGCCGGCAGCAGCCCGAGCCGCGCCTCGCTGAGGCAGAACTGGACGCCGTCGGCCGCGACCAGCACGTCGCAGATCGCCGCCAGCCCGACCCCGCCGGCGTAGCAGTCGCCGTGGATGCGGCCGACGACCGGCAGCTCGCAGCGATAGCCGGCCCACAGCATCGCGGCCAGCCGCTCGGCGTCGGCGCGGTTGTCGTCCCAGCCGTAGCCGGCCATCGCGCGCATCCAGTTCAGGTCGGCGCCGGCGCAGAACGCCTTGCCGTGGCCTCCGAGCACGATCGCGCGCAGCGCCGGGTCGCGCGGCAGGCCGGCGAAGGCCTCGGTCAGCTCGGCGATGACGCCATCGTTGAACGCGTTGCGGACCTCGGGCCGGTTCAGGAAGACGCGCGCCACCGGGCCTTCGATCCGGATGTCCAGCGTGCGGCTCATGGTGCGCGGGTCTCCTGCTTCGAGGGGGACGAGGTCAATGCCGCCAGCCGCGCAGCCCGCGCAGGCGCTCGAAGGCGTCGAAGTCGCGGTCGCGGTGCAGCAGCGCGTAGCCGCGGTCGATGCAGAAGCTGGCGATCAGCACGTCCAGGCTGCCGCGCACCGTGATGCCGGATGCGCGCAGGCTGCGGTAATGCTGCGCCGCCTCGATCGCCAGCGCGTGGCCGCCGACCGGCTCGACGCTGAGCGACTCCAGCAGCGCGCGCGCCTGGCGGTATTCGCGCTCGCTGCGGAAACCGCGCAGCACCTCGAACAGCACCAGGTCGGGAACGACGATGCGGACCTCGCCGTCGCTCAGCAACTGGCGCAGCGTCGCCCGTGCCGGGCTGTCGACGCCGGCGAAGAAATCGATCCAGACGCTGGAGTCAGCGACGACCACGCCGCTTCTCCGCGCCCGGCTCGGCGGCGGTCAGCACCGTCGCCGGCTGCTGCCCGTCCGCATCGCCCGCGTCAGGCTTGGTCCAGTCGATCGACTCGTCGCCCTCCCACTTCAGCTTGCCCTCCCACTTGAGGATCTCGCGGTAGTCCGCCTGGCGCGCGAGCAGGCGAAGCCCGGCCTCGACCGCGTCCTTCTTGGTCTTGAAGGGCCCGGCCTTCATGGCGCGATCCATCAGGCCGTCGTCGATGTCGATATTCGTGCGCATGATGTGTACGATGTGCCCGCAACATGTGCATCATACACGACTACATGCGGAAGACCCCGAACTGCGGCCGCTCGGGGATGGGCGCATTGAGCGACGCGCTGATCGCCAGCGCCAGCACGCGCCGCGTATCGGCCGGGTCGATGACGCCGTCGTCCCACAGCCGCGCGCTGGCGTAGAACGGGTGGCCCTGCTGCTCGTACTGGGCGCGGATCGGCGCCTTGAAGGCCTCCTCGTCGTCGGCGCCCCAGCTCCCGCCGCGCGCCTCGATGGCGTCGCGCTTGACCGTGGCCAGCACGCTCGCGGCCTGCTCGCCGCCCATCACGCTGATGCGCGCGTTCGGCCACATCCACAGGAAGCGCGGCGCGTAGGCGCGCCCGCACATGCCGTAGTTGCCGGCGCCGAAGCTGCCGCCGATGATGATGGTGAACTTGGGCACGGTCGCCGTCGCCACCGCGGTCACCATCTTGGCGCCGTGGCGCGCGATGCCCTCGTTCTCGACCTTGCGCCCGACCATGAAGCCGGTGATGTTCTGCAGGAAGATCAGCGGCACGCGGCGCTGGCAGCACAGCTCGACGAAATGCGCGCCCTTGCACGCGCTGTCGGACAGCAGGATGCCGTTGTTGGCGACGATGCCCACCGGCATGCCCTCGATATGCGCGAATCCGGTCACCAGCGTGGTGCCGAAGCGCGACTTGAACTCGTCGAAGTCGCTGCCGTCGACGATGCGCGCGATGACCTCGCGCACGTCGTAGGGCTTGCGCGGGTCGGTCGGGATCACGCCGTGCAGCTCGGCCGGGTCGCAGGCTGGCGGCCGCGGCGGCTGGCGCAGCATCTGGTCCGGCTTGCGCCAGTTGAGGTTGGCCACCACGCTGCGCGCCAGCGCCAGCGCGTGCAGGTCGTTCTCCGCCAGATGGTCGGCCACCCCCGACAGCCGCGTGTGGACGTCGCCGCCGCCCAGGTCCTCGGCGCTGACGACCTCGCCGATCGCCGCCTTCACGAGCGGCGGGCCGCCGAGGAAGATCGTCCCCTGCTCGCGCACGATGATCGTCTCGTCGCTCATCGCCGGCACGTAGGCGCCGCCGGCGGTGCACGAGCCCATCACGACCGCGATCTGCGGGATGCCCTGCGCGCTCATCTGCGCCTGGTTGTAGAAGATGCGGCCGAAATGGTCGCGGTCGGGGAAGACCTCGTCCTGCGTCGGCAGGTTGGCGCCGCCGCTGTCGACGAGGTAGACGCACGGCAGCCGGTTCGCCTGCGCGATCTCCTGCGCCCGCAGGTGCTTCTTGACCGTGATCGGGAAGTAGCTGCCGCCCTTCACGGTGGCGTCGTTGCAGACGACCATGCACTCGATGCCGGCGACGCGGCCGATGCCGGCGACGATGCCGCCGCCGGGCGCGGCGCCGTCGTACAGCCCGAGCCCGGCGAGCGCGCCGACCTCGAGGAAGGGCGTGTCGGCGTCGAGCAGCATCTCGACGCGCTCGCGCGGCAGCAGCTTGCCGCGCGCAGTGTGCTTCGCGCGCGCCGCCTCGCCGCCGCCGAGCGCGACCTGCGCCAGCTTGTCGTTCAGATCGGCCACCAGCAGCCGCATCGCCTGCGCGCTGGCCTGGAACTCGTCGCTGCGCGGGTTGAGCTTGGAGGTCAGGGCCGGCATCGGCGGTCTCCGGGGCAAGAGGTGGTGATTGACGTTTACGTCAACGTCAATTGTACGGGGCCGGGTGCGTCGCCCGTCCGCGGCAGACCGCCGCCAGGCGCGACCATCAGAACGGCCCCGAAGACAGCCAGCGCTCGATCTGCGGCCGCCGGTCGTTGCCCCAGAACGGCTCGCTGTCGACGACGATCGTCGGCGCGCCGAAGATGCCGGCGGCGATCGCCTCGTCGTTGGCGCGCTTCAGCCGCGCCTTCCACGCCGGGTCGCCCCAGACCGCCTCGGCCGCCGCCGGGTCCAGGCCGTGCTCGGCGGCGAGCGCGCGCAGGCTGTCGGCGCGGTCGATCGGCATGCCGCGCGCGAAGACCGCACGCAGCCCGGCGCTGGCCCAGCGCGCCGCGGCGGCCTCGCCCTGCGTATCGTGCAGCCACCAGAAGAGGCGCGCGGCATTCTGGGTCGGGATCGGGAACTCGGGCGGCGGCTGGTAGGGCAGGCCCTCGAACCGCGCCGAGCGCGCGAAGTCGCGCAACATGTACTCGCGCTTGATCGGGTAGGCCACCGGCGGCCGCAGTTCGGCGGCCTGGAAGGTCGCGCCGAGCAGCATCGCGTGGCGGCGCACGGTGCGGCCGTGGCGCGCGGCCACGGCGTCGATCCACTCGTTGGCGATGTAGGAGTACGGCGACGAGAAATCGAACCAGAAGTCGATCGGGGTCTTCATCCCTCGGGGTGTAGCGGCGCTCGGCCACGCCGTCCATCGGGTCGCGCCCGACCCGTAGCATCGGCCCCGATGACGACCGTCGACTTCGTGCTCGCCGCCGCGGCGCTGGCCGTCGCGCTCGCGCTGCGCCCCTGGCGCGCGCTGGCCGCCGGCGGGCCGCCCTGGCCCTGGCTGGCGTGGACGCTGGCGATGCCGGCGCTGTGGGCCGCCGACCGCGCCGCCGGCATGCCGCTGGCGCAGCCGCTGTCGGGCGCCTGCCTGCTGATGCTGATGGCGGGGTGGCCGCTGGCGATGCTGGCACTCGTGCCGGTGGCAGCGCTGACGGCGCTGGCGGCGGGGCTGGACGGCGCCGAAGCGCTGCAGCACGCCGTCTGGCTCGGCGTGGTGCCGGCGACGATCGCGATGGCGATCGGGTCCGCGATCCGGCGCTGGCTGCCGCGGCACCTGTTCGTCTACATCCTCGGCCGCGGCTTCTTCGCCACCGCGATCGCGGGCAGCGCGGCCGGCGCGCTGGCCGCCGCACTGCACGGCGCGCCGCCCGGGGTGCCGGCGGGCGACTTGATGCTGGCGCGCTTCCTGGCCGCCTGGGGCGACGCCTTCCTGGCCGGGATGATCGTGGCGATCTTCGTCGCCTTCCGCCCGCAGTGGCTGGCGACCTGGGCCGACCGCATCTGGCTGCCGCCGCCGGGGCGCGGCTGACCAGCCCCGGCGCGGACAGCGGCAGGCCGGCCCGGGCGCACGCCGGTGGCGGCCTTCGGCGGCGGCGCGCCCGGACCGTCAGCGCAGTTGCGGCCTCGCGGCCTCGCGCCGGGGTACGCCGGCGCTCAGGGGCGCCCAGGCGGGCCATTGCGTGGCGTCGAGCATGACCATCACCTTGCCGCGCCAGGGCTGGCGCAGCCGCGCGGGGCGCTCCGGGTCGTCGTCGCGCGGCCGGATCTCCCACAGCGCGACGCCGGCGGGGTGGGCCTCGAACCAGGCGCCCAGCTCGTGCAGCTCGATCGACGCCAGCGGCTCGCGCAGCCGGCCGGCGAAGTCGAAGCTGCCGTGGTCGACGCTGCCGACCCGCGCCAGCGGCACACCCGCGCGCTGCAAGACCCCGAGCCGCTCGCCGATCGGGCGCGCGTCGTAGGCCACGCCGGCGGCGCTGAAGATGCCGGCCTGCACCGCGGCAACGAATGCCACCGTCGCCGTCGCCAGCGACCACGGTGCGGGCGCGGGAACGCCCGGCACCGGCGCGCCGCCGCCTGCTGCGCCACGGCCGGTCAGCGCCACGGCCGCCGCCGCGAGCGCGGCTCCGCCGGC
>JACPVA010000079.1 GCA_016191995.1 Burkholderiales bacterium
ATGGCGCGCGAGAACAACTACGTGTCGGGCTGCTCCCGGGCCGAGGAGGTGGCCGGCACCAACGCCATCAGCCTGGCGCTCACCGAGAAGCGGCCCATCCAGCTCACCGGGCCGGAGCACTGGAACGTGCGCCACCACCGCTGGACCTGCGCCTCGGCGCCGGTGTTCTCCCCCGAAGGCATGCTGCTGGGCACGGTGACCCTCTCCGGGGAGACCACCAACGCCCATCGCCACACCCTCGGGATGGTGATCTCGGCGGCCGAAGCCATCCAGGACCGCATGCGCGAGCGCGAGATCGCCCTCAAGAAGCGCGGGGTCGATGCGCTGCTCTCCTCGGTACTGACCAGCGTCTCCGAGGCGATCGCCACCATCGATGCGGCAGGGCTGGTGACCAACATCAATCCGGCCGCCTGCAAGAGCCTCGGGGTGGGCGCCGAGGAGACCCTGGGCCAGAGCCTCTCGAAGCTGTTCCCGGGCAGCCCCGAGCTCATCAGCATGCTCGCCCTGGGCAAGGATCTCACCTCCTTCGAGGTGACCTCCGAGCGCCCCGACGGGCGCACCCACTTCGTCGTCACCCCCTATGTCATGCACGCCGACGGCGAGACGCAAGGGGCGATCCTGGCGGTACGCGAGCGGCGCGAGTTCCTGAACACCGTGCGCGAGTTCTCGGGCTTCAGCGCCGTCTTCACCTTCGAGGACATCATCGGCGAGGCCCCCGCGCTGTTGCGCCAGATCGAGCTGGCCCGCGTTGCCGCCCGGCAAAGCGCGCGCATCCTGATCCTGGGCGAGACGGGCACGGGCAAGGAGATGTTCGCCCAATCGATCCACAACTGCTCGCAGCGGCGCCAGGGACCCTTCGTGGCGCCCAACTGCGCGGCCATCCCCCGCGAGCTCATGGAATCCGAGATCTTCGGCTACCGGGGCGGCGCCTTCACCGGCTCGCGCAAAGGCGGCCAGGTCGGCAAGCTGGAGCTGGCCGACGGGGGCACGATCTTCCTCGATGAGATCAACCAGATGCCCCTCGACCTGCAGGCGAAGCTCCTGCGCGCGCTGCAGGAGGGCACCATCACGCGGCTGGGGGACACCAAGCCGATCCGTATCGATGTGCGCGTCATCGCGGCCGCCAACGAAGACCTGTACGCCAAGAGCCGCTCGGGGGAGTTCCGCCAGGACCTCTACTTCCGCCTGAGCGTGGTCGAGATCAACCTGCCGCCGCTGCGCGAGCGCACCGAGGACATCCCGCGTCTGGCCCAGCGCTTGCTCGACAAGCTGGCGCGCAAGATGGAGAGACAGGAACTGAGGCTCTCCCCGGCGGCGATCGAGGCCCTGTGCCAATACCCCTGGCCGGGCAACGTGCGGGAGCTGGAGAACGTGCTGGAGACCGCGGCCATCATGTGCGAGGGGCGCACCATCGAGCCGGCCCACCTGGCGCACCGCATGAAGGGCGCCCGGATGTCCGAAGCGATGCCCGTGGCACCGGTCGCCTCCGCGGACCAGTCCATGCGCGAAGTCGAGCTCGACCTCATCCGCA
>JACPVA010000091.1 GCA_016191995.1 Burkholderiales bacterium
CACCACCTGCAGCACCGGCGTGACCAGCTCGGGCTGCGCGGCCAGCAGCACGCGCAGCGGGATGGGCAGCGACAGCACCCATTGCCGCACCGGCACGTGCGGGATGACGTGGTCCACCAGGTGCGCTGCCGTCTGCGACATCCGGCGCGCGCCGCACGAGGGGCAGAACCCGCGGCGCTTGCAGCTGAAGGCCAGCCGTTCAGGGTCGAGTCGCGCCGCCGCCGATCTTCGGCTGCGGTCGTTCGATCCGGCTCTACTGCGAACGACAGCTCCCTGGCGCGATCTCGAACTCGCAGTCCCGGCCAGTAGCTGCTCCCAGTGAACGGTCCGGAAACAAGGGGCGCAAGACAGCGCGGCGGCCGACAATCCGACACCGAGTCACTTCAGGCGGATTTAGACCTGTCTTGGCCTCTGCGAACGGCGTCTGAGCTTCCCATGCGCGCAGGGCGCGCGGCGGAGGGGGCTGCCGTCGCACGCTTACGCAACGCCCAATCGGCGGACGTGCGGTCCGGTCCCGGCGCCTCTCAGGGGCATCGGACAAGCGCCACCTGCCAGGGCTAGGGATTGACTTCGGCGGTCAGGCGGCGGTATCAGCGCATCTCCCCGTCGGAGATCAGCGATGCCCCAAGACCCCGAACCTGGACTCGGCGCGCCGGCCGAGATCGACGAGTTGCTCGCAGAGGTCACGCCGCTCGACCTTTGGTCCGACGATGCTGTCGTGCGCCTGAACGCGGGACGCACCGACGACTGCGGATTGCGGCTGTCGTTGCCGCCGGTCGCCTTCGGCGCGCCGACGCTCGGTGACCTGCAGGGCCTCGAAGACGCCGAGGCCATCGTGCGCGATGTCGCCGACCTGGTGCTGAACGTAGTCAGCATCGTCCGCTCCGAGTTGCCTGTATTCGTCAACCGGCTACTCGACCCGGCGCTCGGCCCGCAGTTGCCGCCGCCGCCGTCGCCGCTGCCGGGACCGTTCCCGCGGCCGCCGATGCTGCCCCTCCCGTTCCCGTTCATCCCGATGCCGGGGCCGACGCAGGCGCGCATCCTGTTCGAGATCGGCCGAGTGGTGGGCCGCATCGCGGCCTTGCCGCCGCGCATCGCGAGCACGCCGCCGGTGCCACCTGCGGTGCTGTTCCCTCCGGTCGTCCACATCGCGATCGGCGTGGATCGCGACCTCGACGTCGGACTGCGGCTGTACTCGCGCATGTCGTCGACCTACTCTTTCGGCGTCGGGCGCGGAACCTCGTACATCCTGGACGCTCCGGTGGCGACGCCCGCGGTGCGGATGGGCATCGACCGCCCCTGGTTCGCGAAGGCGCTGCTGAGCGAAGGCGTGGTGCCGCAGCCGACGTCGTTCGGGGTGCCTTTCCCGATGCCGCTCGCGGGCGGCATCCTGATCTCGCAGCTCGGCGTCGCGGGCGCGACAACCGCCGTGCACGGTGGCCTTGCGCAGCTACGCTCGCTCGCGCACGGGCTGGACATCCCGGTCAGGCTGAACGGCAACTACGGTCGGCTGCGCATCGTCGTCGAGCCGAAGGCGCCGTGCCGGGTGCTCGTCGGCGACCTGTCGTTCGAAGGGCCGACCGAGGACGATCTCGCGGCGCAGGAGGCCGGTCGCTCGGCCGCTGTGCAGGGCCGGCGCGACGCGATGCTCACGACGTTGTCGGACCTGCAAGGCACGCTCGGCGTGCTCGGGTCCGCAGCCGGCGCGGTGCCAATCGCCGGCGCGCTGATCGATACTGCACTGCAGTCGCTCGTAATCGCGATCGAAGGACGCAAGCAGGCGATGGCACGGGCGATCGACGGCGCCAACCAGGCCCAGCAGCGGCTGAACCTAACGCTGGCCGAAACCTTCCCCGAGCGTGGGCCGGTCGGATTGCCCGAGGACGATCCGCGGCCTTGACCTATGTGGCGCGCGCGGCCCGCACGCGCGCTCGATCCGCGAGCGCCGGTACCCACGCCGGCACCCCGGTCCGATGTTCGAGGAAGGCCAAGGCGGTGCCGTTGCGCTGACCCGGTTCAACAAACACATTGACTGCTTCGCGGCTGGCAGTCTTGGCGGTTGCACATGGGAATTTCAAACGGCCCCTGCAAAGCCCGAGAAGGCTCGGGTCCGCCCTGGGGCGGCGGTCGATGCATGCCTGGATGGCCTGGAACTGGCGCCTGGGCCGGCGCCTTGTCGCGACTTGACCGGCCGCCGACGTTTCGCCTGGCTCCGGCCAGCCCCGAAATCTGGGTTGACCCGGTGTCCTTCGGCGTCGAGTCCACGGGCAGCGCAGCGTCACCCCGGCTTGCGCCAGGCAGCGCTGCC
>JACPVA010000092.1 GCA_016191995.1 Burkholderiales bacterium
CGTCGACCGAGGCCTTCGAGCGCGTCGGCCGCATCCTGCGCGCCGCGGTCGACGGCACGCTGCAGCTCGTCGCCGTGCGCGCGAGCACCAAGCACGAGCTGCGTGCCGCGGTCACCGTGATCCGCCCGCGCGACAACAATCCGCTGAAGTTCGCCCCCGACGCGCGGGCGGCACTGGAGCAGCTGCTGCAGCCTGCCGCGCGCGGCTTCCTCGACGGCCCGGAGGCGATGGACGATGCGATGCGCGACCTCGTCGGGCACTCGATCGGCACCGTCGCCGGCATGCGGGCGGCGATCGCCGGCATGCTCGACCGCTTCGCGCCCGAGGCGCTGCAGGCCAAGATGGTCGCGCCCACGGTCTTCGACAGCCTGCTGCCGATGAACCGCAAGGCCAGGCTGTGGGAGCTGTACCTGCAGCACTACGGCGCGATCCGCGAAGAAGCCGAGGACGACTTCCACACCCTGTTCGGCAAGGCCTTCCTGGCCGCCTACGAGCAGCAGGTCGAGCGGCTCGCGCGCGAGGCGCGCGCGCGCTGATCGAGGCCGCACCGGAGCCGCGCACGTGACCGAGGTCCGCATCGCCGCCTGCAGCGAGCCCGGCGCGCGCAGCCACAACGAGGACGACCTGCGCCACGGCCATGCCGCGGCGGGGCACTATGCGGTGCTGGCCGACGGCGCCGGCGGCCACAAGCGCGGCGCCGAGGCGGCCCGGCGCAGCGTGCTGCGCATCGAGTCCGAGCTGCGCGACCAGGTGCTGCCGTTCGAGCCCGAGTCGCTGACGCGCACCGTGCGGCGCGCGCACGCCGAACTGCAGCGCGGCCAGGCCGCGCTGCCGCCCGAGGCGCGCATGCACTGCACGGTGGTCGTGCTGTGGATCGACCCGGCGGCCGGGCACGCGCTGTGGACGCATGTCGGCGACTCGCGGCTGTACCGCGTGCGGCACGGCCGCACCGACATCGTCACCGCCGACGACAGCGTCGTGCACCGCATGCTGCAGGCCGGGTTGATCACGCCCGAGCAGTCGCGCCACCACCCGCAGAAGAACCAGCTGCTGGCGGCCCTGGGGATCGACGGCGAGGTCGATCCGCACACCGTCGCGCGGCCGGTCGAGGTGCTCGAAGGCGACGCCTTCCTGCTCTGCACCGATGGCTGGTGGGACGGTTTCGACGCCGCGGCGATCGCGGCGAGCCTGTCGCGCGCACTGACGCCGCAGGCCTGGCTGCAGGACATGCAGGCGCAGATCGTGCGCAATGCCCGGCCGCGCCAGGACAACTACAGCGCGATCGCGGTCTGGGTCGGCGACCCGGCCGAGGTGACCTGCCCGGACGACGAGGATACGATCCCGCGCCTGCCGGCGCCGCTGTCCTGACCGGTGCGCTGACGCGCCATCGTCATCGCCATGGCGCCGAGGGCGCGGCGGGCCGCCCGGCGCGCGACCCGCGCGGACCTCGCGCCGGCGCGCGGGCTCACCAGCTGCCGGTCAGCAGCTCGGCGAAGGCGGCCGCGGGTGGTAGGCCGCGTGCGAACGTGCAATGGCCGCGGGCTTGCGCGCCGCTGCCTGCCGCGGCGGCCGCGTCGAGCGGCCACCAGATGCTGCAGCCGGCCAGCCGCCGCAGCAGCTCCGCCGCCGCCAGCCCGTGCACGAGCTGCGCCAGCGGCGCGCCGGCTGCGACCGCATGGCGCTCGCGATCCGGGGCCGGCTCGGCATCGCCGGGCAGCGGCATCGCGCCCGGCCAGGGCGGCGCCTCGTGCAGCGCGGCCTCGAAGGCGTCCACGCCGGCGCCGTCGGCCAGCGTCGCGAGCGCCGCCTGCGCCAGCCGCTGCCACCACAGATCCAGGTGGTCCAGCCCGATGCGGTCGGTCGGCGGCCGCGTTCGCGCCTCGGCCACGACGAGCGGGTAGTAGCGCCCGACGCGGTCGCAGCTCGGCATCAGGACGCCGAACCACCAGCGTGAATCGACGATGCCGGGAGCCCAGGCGAAGCGCCACAGCGGCGCGCCGAGGTAGGCCTGCAACCATCGCTCGCCGAGCCGCTCGCGGCTCGACAGCAGACCGGCGGCGAGCCAGGCGTCGCAGCGCGCGATCCAATCCGCATCCAGCCGCCTCGACGCGAAGTCGCCCAGCATCGACAGCTTGCCGTACCAGCCGGGAGCCTGGCGCTGCATGGGGCCTCTCACAGGCCCTGCGGGCAGGCGAAGGCGCGCAGCTCCGGCAGCCGGAACGGGCTGCGCACGCTGCTCATCGTGACGTCGAAGACGGCGCGCTGGCCGCCGATCTCGAAGTTGGCGCGGAAGCGCTCGGAGCTCGGCCCGGGGCTGAGCTGCACGCGCTCGAACAGCCGCATCAGCGCCCACGGGCCCTCCTCGACCATGCCGGCGCCGGCCGCCGGCTGGACCATCACGCGCACGACATGGGTGCCGCGCGGCCCCGGCCAGGCGACGGCGGTGGGGATCTGCGGCCCGTGCGCGTAGCGCACGATCTGGCCGTCGACGTCGAGCGTGAATTCGCGCAGCGCGCTGTCCATCTCGACCGGGCGCAGCGTCATGCGCAGCGCCGGCCCGGCGGCACCGGCGGCGAAGAAGGTCTCGCGGATCACCGCGGCGCGCTGGAACTGCGGCAGCGTGCCGAGGTCGCTGCCCAGCGGCGTGCCGTCGATCGGACGGAAGCGCCAGGGCTGGCGGCCGGTGTCGATATAGGGCGCCAGCCGCTGCTGCATCTGGTCGAAGCGCCCGCCGGGGCCGAACAGCGCCGCGAAGTCGGCCTGTGTGACGTCGCGCGGCGATCCGCCGTCGAACGGGTAGCGCCCGGTGATCGCCTGGGCGCAGAACTCGCCGACCAGCGTGCGTACCTCGCGCGACAGCGTCTCGCGCAGCTGCATCAGCGCCACCCGCGCGCTGGCCCCGCCCAGCGTCTCGAGCAGCGATCTGAGCGGCTCGGGCGTGTTGGCGGCCTCGGCCCGGAGCTGGTTCGGCAGCGGCGACGGCGGCGGCGCGCCGCCGCCCTTGAGCGCGGCATCGACCGCGGTCAGCAGCACCTGCAACTCGCCCAGGCGCGCGACGACGCCCTCGATCGGCGCCTTGCCGCCCTCGGGCGCCTGCACCATGCGGCGCAGCGCGGCGAACTCGTCGTCGACGATGCGCTCGATCGGCCCCTCGCGCTCGCCGGCGGCGACGCCGGACGCGCGCTGGCCCAGCGCCCCCAGCACGCGCTCGCGAACCCGCGCGGTGGCGTCCTCGGCACGCCGCGCAAGCGTGCCGGCGTCGCCCGCCAGCAGCGTCGTCTCGCGCGCGATCGCGCGCGTCAGCGGGACCAGCGGGTTGTCGGGGGCGGCCAGGAAGCGCGTCTTCTCGATCGACTGCGCGATGCTGCCGACGGCCTGCAGGCGCAGGTCGGCGATATAGGCCTTCCAGGTGTCGCGGTAGTCCTGCAGGTACAGCCGGCGCACGTCGTCGACGAGGCGGGCGGTATCGCCCGGCAGCGAGGCCGGCGACTCGGTGCCGAGCACCCAGGACTGCTCGTCGGCGAGCTGGCGCGTGACCTCGTCGACGACCGACTGGAAGCCCTTGTGGTAACCGTCGTAGGTGTAGAGGCCCGGCACGCCGCGCGTCAGCGGCAGGCCGCTGGCGCGGGTGAAGACGTTCGGGACGTTGCCGCCGCCGGCGCGCACGGCATCGAACTCGGGGAAGGCCTCGCCCAGGCCGCGCTGGCGCAGCCGGTCGTAGACGCGGCTGGCCAGCGGCTGCGCGGCCAGCTGCGCGCGCGTGGCCTGCACCAGCGCCTCGTCCTGCGGCAGCGGCGGGGCGGCCGGGCCTTGCGCGAGCAGCGCGTCGAGGTGGCGCGACAGGTCCTCGCGCTGCACGGTCGACAGCTCGCGGCCGAGCCGCGCCTCCCAGTCGCGTTCGACATGCGCCTTCAGCGCCGCGGCGTCGAAGTGCGCCGGGTCGTACAGCATCAGGTAGGCCTTGAGCGACTCGTACTGCGCTGCCGGCTGGTCGACGGCGCGCAGCTGCTCCTCGACGCGCAGCGCCAGACGCGGCAGCATGGCGTCGACCAGCATGCGCTCGTAGGCATTGCGCGCCGCGCCGTCGAGCCGGCGTCCCTGGTACAGGCCGAAGCGCAGCGACCAGGGGGCGCGGTCGGCATTCACGCCGGCGTCCGCCGTGGTGCCGGGCACGCCGGCCAGCCCGGCCGCGGCCAGCGCGCGCGTGGCCTCCAGCGCCGGCAGGATCGCCAGCAGGTCGGCGCTCGAGCGGTTCGGGGTCGCCTGCACGAGCGCGCGCACTTCCTCGACGCGCGACGCCACCGCGTCGACATAGGCGCGGTTGCCGCGCCAGCTGACCGTCCACGCGACCAGCAGCCCGAGCGCGGCCAGCCCGAGCAGCGCGTAGCCGCCGGCGATCGCCAGGCCGCGGCGGCGCTCCCAGCGGCGGTCGGTGCCGGCCAGGCCGTGCTCGGCGAAGACGACCTCGGTGAGCAGCCGCTGCAGGAAGTAGCTGCGTCCGCTGGCCTGCAGCGCGGGCAGCACCGCGTGCTCGAGCCGGTAGCGGCGCGCCACCGCGCCGAGCACGCGGTCGATCGGGTTGCCCTCCTGCGTCCCGCTGACGAAGTAGACGCCGCGCAGCATCGGCTCGGCCTCGAACGGCGACGGCGCGAAGACCTGCTCGACGAACTCGCGCAGCGGCGCGCGCAGGGTGGCGAACTGCGCCGGGAAGCCATAGACGCGGGCGCGCCGCGGCGGGTCGGGCTCGGCCTGCAGCCGCTCGAGCAGGCCGCCGTCGAGCCGCGCCTGCAGGGTGTCGAACTCGACGCCGAAGGCCTGCTGCCAGGTGCCGGGGGCGGGGTCGAAGGTGAAGCCCCAGGGGGTGGCGCGCGCCTCTCGGTCCAGCGCCTCGAAGCTCTCGACGAATCCGGCCAGCAGGTCGCACTTGGTGACCAGCAGGTAGACCGGCAGCCGGACGGCGAGCTGCTCATGCAGCTCCTGGAGCCGCTCGCGCACCTTGGCCGCGTGCGCCGCGCGCTCGGCCGCCGAGCGCGCCAGCAGCTCCGCCACCGACACCGTCACCAGCACGCCGTTGAGCGGCTGGCGCGCGCGCGAGGACTTCAGCAGCGCGAGGAAGCCGGACCAGGTCGCGCGGTCGGTGGCCTGGTCGCTATCCTGGGTCGTGAAGCGCCCGGCGGTGTCGATCAGCACCGCCTGGTCGGTGAACCACCAGTCGCAGTTGCGCGTGCCGCCGACGCCGCGCAGCGCGCGCTCGCCGGTCTGCGCGGCGAGCGGGAAGCGCAGCCCGGCATTGCGCAGCGCGGTCGTCTTGCCGGCGCCCGGGGCGCCGATGATCAGATACCAGGGCAGCTCGTAGAGGTAGCGCGCGGTCAGGCCGCGCGTCCAGCGCTGCCAGCGCGATGCCGGGGCGGCTGCGCTGCCGCCGAAGCGCGCGCGTCGCAGCGTCTGCAGCGCGCTGGCGAAGTGCTCGCGCACGGCGGCCATGTCGGCGCTCTCGGCCGGCGCCGTCGCTGCGGGGGCGGCCATCAGCTGGTCCACGACCTTGCGGTTGGCGCGCCGCGCGCGCCACAGCCGCCAGGCCAGCAGCGCCGCCGCGGCGGCGACCAGGACTGCGGTGGCGACCCATGGCGCGACCGGGCCGTCCAGCGGGCGCCAGCTGCCGATCGCCAGCAGCGGGCCGACGATCCAGACCAGCGCGATCAGCAGCGCGAGCAGCAGCGCTGCGAGCAGCCAGCGGTTGAAGACCAGGCCGAGGAGCCGGCGCAGCATCGGGTCGCCTCGCGGGGTCAGCGCGCGCCGGGCGCTGCCGGCGCCGGTGCCGCACTCGGATCGGGCATCGCGCTGCCGGCGGCGGCCGCGCGCGGCGCGACCTCGGGACGCGCGGGGGCTACGAGGATCTCGACGCGCCGGTTGCGCGCGCGGTTGGCCGGTGTGTCGTTGGCGAGCAGCGGCTCGCCGTCGGCGCGCCCTTCGGCGCGGATGCGCTCGGCCGGCACGCCGGCGCCGACCAGCAGGTCGCGTACCGCGCCGGCGCGCGCCTCGGACAGATGCCAGTTCGACGGGAAGCGCAAGCTTCGCATCGGCGTGTTGTCGGTATGCCCGGTGACCAGCACCTGGCCACCGGCGCGCACGACGGCGTCGGCGATGCGCGCCATCAGCGGCTCCTGCTCGGCCGCGAGCGCGGCGCTGGCGGCGGCGAACAGGCCGTCGCCGCGGATCGTCACGACGCTGCGGTCGATCTCGTCGCGCACGTCGACCAGCCCGGCGCGGATGTCGGCTTGCAGGAAATGCGCCAGCCGCGGCTGCGGCGCCGGCTGCGCCACCGGTGCCACCGGCGGCGCCAGCCGCAGCTGCTGGATGCGCGCATGGACCGGGTCGACATGCCCGGCCAGCGACCACGCATAGCCGGCGTAGGCTGCGCCCAGCAACAGCGCGCTGGAGGCGGCGGCCACCGCCAGCGGCAGCCAGGTCAGCGCGCGCGGCTGCGGCGCCGGCCGGCCCTGCCAGTGCGGCGCCAGCCCTTGCGGCAGCGGGCCGCGCTCGCGCCGGATGATCTGCGCCAGCTTGGCGCGGATCGCCTCGAGCTGGTTACGGCCGCCTTCGACGACGCGGTAGCGGCCCTCGAAGCCGAGCGCCAGCGCGGCGTGGATCAGCTCCAGCAGGTCGACGTGATCGGCCGCCCTCTCGGCCAGCCGCGCCATCAGCTGGAAGACCTTCTCGCCGCCGAAGCCCTCGTTGTGGAATTCGGCCAGCAGGCTGTGCCTGCCCCATGTGCCGCCGCCGCCCCAGGGGGTGTCGGCGGCCGCCTCGTCGAGCGCGGTACACAGCACGTAGCGCGCGGCCATCACGCGCTCGGGTGCGATGCCGGCGGCCTGCGCGGCGGTCGCGAACTCGCGCACCCCCTGCGCCAGCGCGGCACGCAGCGCCGAGGGGTCGGGGACCTGGCGCGTCGCGCGCAGCTGCGGCACCAGCAGCAGCAGCCGGTTCGCCAGCGCGAGCAGCGGCGTCAGGCCGTGGTCGACCGGCGGCGCATCCGCGGCCGCGGCGTCGGCGCCATCGCCGGCCGCGGCGCGTGCCGCGCTCCAGCCACCGGGCTGCGGGCGCACGAAGCCACGCGGGCGGTCGAGCTCGGCGAAGGGGTCGTTCAGCGGCGACGGGTCGCTCGGCATGGCGGCGCCTTCGGACGGCCGCTCGGCCGCGGCAGCACGGGGCCCGGACACGAGCCGGATGCGGGCGGGTCCGTCATGGTCGGTCGCTCGGCCGCGCGGTCAATCCTGGCGCACGGCCCACAGCTCGAGCTCCAGCCCCGGGAAGTCGCCGGCGACGTGCAGCGCCAGGCTGCCGCTGCGCTCGAGCGCCTTCCACAGCTCGCCCTGGCGGTCGAGCTCGAAGTAGTGGCTGCCGGCGTGGAACGGAAGCTGGCGCGGCGCGACCGGCAGCGCGCGCAGGCCGATGCCCGGCAGCTGCAGGTTGACGAGCTCCTTGATGCGGTCGACCGGGCCGAGCTTGCACTGCGCCGCGAAACGCGCGCGCAGCTGCTCGGGCGGCAGCGCCGCGCGCACGCCGAGGACGAATCCGGCGCTGCGCAGCAGGCTGGCGTCGGCCACCACTGCAGTACGCACGCCGTGGCTGCGGTCGATCAGCTCGATCGGCACCGCGTGGCGCTGGATCGGCGCCGACAAGTGCTCGCGCAGGTCTGCCAGCACCGGGGCGAAGACGCCTTGCAGGTCGTCGTGCCGATAGGCGGGGTAGTCGGGCGGCCGCCGCCCGGCGCTGCTGAAGGTCGCCAGCTCGCCGACGAGCTGCAGGCACGCGAGGTGGAAGTGCCAGGGATGCACGCTGGGCGCGGCGGCGAACTGCGCCAGCATGGGCTCGAAGCGGTTGAGCAGCTGCAGCATCAGGAAATCGGCGACCTCGGACACGCCGTGGCCGAGCTGGCCGAGGCTGTCGGCCAGCGCCTGGGCGCGCTGGCGAACCAGGCCGTGCAGCAGCGCCGCAGTGGCCGACAGCTGGCCGCTGGCATCGATGCGCGTCTGCGGCGCGACATAGCTGCGGTCGAGCAGAACCTGCCCGTCGGCGCGCCGCTCGAGCACGCGCGCGATCGCGAGCGCGGCCCAGGCATCGCCGGCATCGCGCCCGCGCAGCAGGCGCACGCGCAGCGCCGCGAGCTGCACCGGTTCGGGGTCGTCCTCGACGCGCGTGGCATCGCGCAGCTCGACGCCGACGGCGCTGTAGCGCGCGCTCGCGTCGCCGCGGCCATCGCCGAAGTCGACCTCGGTCACGCCGGCGCGCGCGCGCGGCACCGCCAGGCCCACGCGCTCGCCCTGCAGGTCCGGCGGAACCTCCAGCGGCGGCGGCAGCGCGCCGGCATCCGGGATCGAGAACGGCGTGCCGTCCGGCAGCACGCCGCTGGCGCGGACGATGCCGACGCGACCGAGCGGCAGCGCCGCCTCGTCGAGCACCAGCTCGGAGAATCCCCAGGCGTGGGGAAAGGCCGAGCGCACGCGCGCGTCGACCATGTGCTCGACGTGCCGCGCCTCCTGCTGGAAGTGGTGCGGCTGCAGGAACAAGCCCTGCGACCAGACGACGCGGTGCGTGCTGGTCATCGCGTGCGCGCCGGCGGCAGGCGGGCGTCTCAGGGCTGGACCGCGGCGGAGACCGCCAGCGGCTGGGCGCGGATCGTCAGCCGGTTCGCCTTCCCCGGCCGTACCGCGACCGAGCCTCGCCAGACCGCGCGTTCGAGGTCGCGGTAGGCGGCGAAGACGCCGACGAAACGGGTCTGCGCATCGAGCGCGCGCGCCAGCGGGCGCGTCTGCCCCGGCTGCAGCATGATCTCCTCGCGCGCGACCAGCTCGGCGCCGAGCGCCGCCTGGTCGGACTGGTACAGCGACATGAAGTCGGCCTGGTTGAACGCCGTGTCCGAGCGAAGTTCGTAGACGCGCAGCAGCAGCGGGGACGGGCGGCCGCTGACGCTCGGATTGAGGTCGGCGGCGGCGACGATGGAGCCTTCCAGCCGCGTCGGGGCGGGCTTGGAGGCGCAACCGGCGGCCAGCGCGAGCGCGGCCGCCAGCGCGAGCGCCCGGCGGCGCGCGAGGCCGCGATCCCCGGCCCCTGCGCACGTGCCGTCGCGCCCCGCGGCGGCGTCACGATGCCTCGTCGCTAGCGCTTCCATGGTTGCGGTCGAGGATAGCCAGCCGACCCGGGCGGGCTCCGTGACTTAGGTAACGCCTCGGGCCGGGCTGTGGCTGAGGGCGCGTGAAGGCGCCGATGGAGCCGCTCGGGCGGGCGTCGGCGGCCGGCCGCGCGCAGGGGCCGAGGCCGACACTGTCGCGGGCAAGCGATGACGACGATGCGCATGCGTGCGGCGGGCGCCCCGCCGGGGCGATCACTCCACCGTCACGCTCTTGGCCAGGTTGCGCGGCTTGTCGACGTCGGTACCGCGCGCGCACGCGGTGTGGTAGGCCAGCAGCTGCAGCGGCACGACGTGCAGGATCGGCGACAGCGCGCCGTAGTGCTCGGGCATGCGGATCACGTGCAGGCCCTCGTCGCTGCCGATGCGCGTGTCGGCGTCGGCGAAGGCATACAGCTGCCCGCCGCGCGCGCGCACCTCCTGCATGTTGCTCTCGAGCTTCTCGAGCAGCGCATCGTTGGGCGCGATCGTCACCACCGGCATCTGGTCGGTCACCAGCGCCAGCGGCCCGTGCTTGAGCTCGCCGGCCGGATAGGCCTCGGCGTGGATGTAGCTGATCTCCTTGAGCTTGAGCGCGCCTTCGAGCGCGATCGGGTAGTGCATGCCGCGGCCGAGGAAGAGCGCGTGCTCCTTGCGCGCGAAGTCCTCCGCCCAGGCGATGACCTGCGGCTCGAGCGCGAGCACCGACTGCAGCGCCAGCGGCAGGTGGCGCAGCGCCTGCAGCTCGGCCGCCTCGCGCGCGTCGTCCAGGCGCCCGCGCAGCCGCGCCAGCGCCAGCGTCAGCAGGTACAGGCCGACGAGCTGGGTCGTGAACGCCTTGGTCGACGCGACCCCGATCTCGACCCCCGCGCGCGTCAGGAAGGCGAGCCCGCATTCGCGCACCATCGCGCTGGTGCCGACGTTGCAGATCGTCATCGTGTCGGTCAGGCCGAGCGAGCGCGCATGCTTGAGCGCGGCCATCGTGTCGGCGGTCTCGCCGCTCTGCGAGATCGTCACGACCAGGGTGCCGGGGATCGGCACGCTCGCCCGGTAGCGGTATTCGCTCGCGATCTCGACCGTGGCCGGCACGCCGGCGATCGCCTCCAGCCAGTAGCGCGCGGTGCAGCCGGCGTAGTAGCTCGTCCCGCAGGCCAGGATCAGCACCTGGCGCGTGCGGCCGAGGACCTCGGCCGCGCCCTCGCCGAACAGCGCCGGGCCGATCGCGCTGACGCCCTCGAGCGTGTCGGCGATCGCGCGCGGCTGCTCGAAGATCTCCTTTTGCATGTAGTGGCGGTAAGGGCCGAGCTCGGCCGCGCCGGTGTGCGCGTGCACCGTCCGCACCGGCCGCTCAGCCGGGCGCCAGCCGCCGTCGGCGCGCGCGGCGCTGATCCAGGCGCGGCCCGGGCGCAAGTCGACGACATCGCCGTCCTCCAGGTAGACGATCTGGTCGGTCACGCCGGCCAGCGCCATCGCGTCGGAGGCGACGAAGGTCTCGCCGTCGCCGAGCCCGAGGACCAGCGGCGAACCCTTGCGCGCGCCGACCACGCGCTGCGGCTCGTCGCGGCAGAAGACGGCGATCGCATACGCGCCCTCGAGCCGCGGCAGCGCGCGCTGCACCGCCTCCAGCAGGTCGCCGTCGTAGTGCAGGTGCACGAGGTGGGCGATGACCTCGGTGTCGGTCTGGCTCGCGAAGACATAGCCGCGCGCGCGCAGTTCGGCGCGCAAACTGTCGTGGTTCTCGATGATGCCGTTGTGCACGAGCGCGATGCGTCCCGACAGCGTCGGGCTCGCGAGGTCGACCGCCCCCGGGCCGTGCGAGAAGTGAGGGTGCGCGTTGTGCTCCGACGGCGCGCCGTGCGTCGCCCAGCGCGTGTGCGCGATGCCCGTGCCGCTGGCCAACCGCGCGTCGTCGGCGTGCGCCTGCAACTCGGCCACGCGCGCCGTGCTGCGCGCGCGGCGCAGCACGCCATCCTGGTGCACCGCCACCCCGCAGGAGTCGTAGCCGCGGTACTCGAGCCGGCGCAAGCCCTCGATCAGGATCGGGACGATGTCGCGTGTGCTGACTGCGCCGACGATGCCGCACATGGGATTTCCTCGGTGAACGATGTCGCGGGATAGGGGCGGCCCCGCGCTTGCCGCTGCCGATCCGATGCTGCAATCGCGCATTCCGCGACGTCGTGGCGCAGTGGGCGCGCCGGCCGCGGCCGCGCCAGCGCGCAGCGTGGCAGGTGGCGAGGCTTCCGCCGCGATCTCGGGCGCGGGCCGGGTCGGCCATCGGTTCAGCCATGCTACGCACGCAGCGCGAAATATTGTTGCTCGTTTCGACGTGAGATGGTGATAAGGTTCACGTCTCGCGTTGAATGAAAGAACGTTGCAGCGCACATGGTTGGATGAAAGAGTGGATCGCATTGCCTCCATTGAGATCGATGAGATCGATCGTCGCCTCCTGCGCGAACTCCAGGCCGACTCCGGACGCACGAACCAGGAGCTGGCGGACCGCGTCCATGTCTCGCCGGCCACCTGTCTGCGCCGTGTGCGCAGGCTGGAGGAGGCGGGTGTGATCCAGCGTCGGGTCGCGCTCGTCGACCCGCAGTCGCTCGGCGGCGCTCTGCAGGCGGTGTGCGAGGTCACTCTGGACCGCCAGGGCGCCGAGCACCTCGACGCTTTCGAGGCTGCCGTCCGGCCCCACCCCGCCGTGCAGCAGTGCTATCGCGTCTCGGCCGGGCCGGACTTCGTGCTCGTCCTCGCCGTCTCGGGCATGGCGGCCTGGGACGGCGTGGTCCAGGCCCTGTTCACCGAGCAGGTCAACGTGCGCAACGTGCGCAGCTACTTCGTCACGCGCCGCGTCAAGTTCGATCCTGCCTTTGCATGCATCGCCTGAGGGCGCGCCGACCCAGGGACGGTGCATCGCCCGCGGCCGAGGCGCCGGCGAGGAGGGGCACCGCAAGCGCACCGACGCGCCCGTGGGTTCGTCCTTGCACCTGGCGCAGCGGCTCGGGTAGACTTCGCAAACTGACGTCGAGCCCGGAATCGACTCCTTTGGCCGGGACGCAATGGTGGCGAGGAGGCATCGGTCTTCGGCCCGCATCGGCGGCGAGGCTGTGCCTACCCTAAGCTCGACGCGCAAGGTCGTGCCCGGCGAGTGCGCGCCTTGCACGAGCGGCGCGGATGGGCAGGCGAGAGTCGGCTCGGACAGGTCGAAGGGCCACGCTGCGAGCAGGAGGGAATGAATTCCCTAGCGCTTGACAGGGCTTTCCGAAGCGTGCCAGAATGTTGGTCTTCGCTGATCTTGGGTCAGCGACGCGGTTTGATCCGCAAAGCTCTTTAACAACACACAGCCGATAAGCGTGGGCGTTCGAAGGCAGGTGCCAAGAGCCGAAAGGCTCGAGGCCGCGAGGCCTCGGACGCTCATGGATAGAAGTGAAGTTCACTTCGATTCCTTGGAGCAATCAAGATCGAACTGAAGAGTTTGATCCTGGCTCAGATTGAACGCTGGCGGCATGCCTTACACATGCAAGTCGAACGGTAACGGGCCTTCGGGTGCCGACGAGTGGCGAACGGGTGAGTAATACATCGGAACGTACCCAGTAGTGGGGGATAGCTCGGCGAAAGCCGGATTAATACCGCATACGACCCACGGGTGAAAGCGGGGGACCGCAAGGCCTCGCGCTATTGGAGCGGCCGATGGCAGATTAGGTAGTTGGTGGGGTAAAGGCCTACCAAGCCTGCGATCTGTAGCTGGTCTGAGAGGACGACCAGCCACACTGGGACTGAGACACGGCCCAGACTCCTACGGGAGGCAGCAGTGGGGAATTTTGGACAATGGGCGCAAGCCTGATCCAGCCATGCCGCGTGCGGGAAGAAGGCCTTCGGGTTGTAAACCGCTTTTGTCA